>JBCBQD010000254.1:0-8462 GCA_039820425.1 Cyanobacteria bacterium J06635_1 | reverse complement strand
TGAATTGGGACAGGCACAAGGCCAACCCCCACCTCCCCATTACCCACTACCCATTACCCACTACCCTCTACTCCCTAAAACTGTCGTCTTGCAAAAATACCCACTGAAATGATCAACAACAGCAGCGTATACACCACTGCATAGAGTCCATTCAGCAACAGCTCACCCACGTCGGGTAGGAGGGTGATGCCGTAAATGGCTTCGTTCTTAAAGTTCAATCGTTCCAGGTCGGGCAGCACCAGATACAGGCTGTTGGCGATTTGCTGAAAGCGTTCGCTCTCGGCGAGTTTGCCCAGTTTGACAATGTCTTGGCTGAGGTGGCCCACCAGGTAAACGGCGAAGGTTAACAGGGTGGCCAGGAGTGAGCTGGTGAAGACACCAAACAAAATCGCCACGGCGATCAGCAGGGTCATTTCTAAAAACATAAAGCCGATGGCAATTAGTAGGCTATCGAGGGGAAAGGGAATACCCTTGAACGATAGAATCCCCAGAAAAACGGCTGACAGGGCGGCGATCAGCACAGCCATAACCGCCGAGAGGCCGAGGTGTTTGCCAAAGATAAATTCAAACCGGCTGATGGGTTTTGAAATCAGCACCAGGACGGTCTTTTTCTCAATTTCTTTATTGATTAGACCGGTGCCGACAAAGACAGCGATCACCAGGGCAAACAGGCTAATGGCGGCTAATCCTACGTCGAGGATGATTTTGTTTTCGGTACCGGCAGCGACCTCGGGTAGGAGAACGACGGCCAGGACCATCAGCCCGCTAAACAGGGCGATTAGGTAGAGAATGCGATCGCGAATGACTTCTAAAAAAACGTTGCGCGCAATGACAAATACTCGAGCCAGATGCATCTTGTATGAGGGCCTGAGACTGGGGCCTTGAATTAGCTTTCGACAGGGGCGTCTACCCACGTCATCGTGGGTGGGCCTGAAGCACAGTCTACCCTAGCAAGGTCGGTCAGTTGCCTTTTGACGGTAGAAGATTGGTCCGGGCCAGGGCCAGACTCAATGACTTGGGGTTGACTGCGCGGCGCGATCCGGCACACTTTTTCTAAGAAATAGCCATTTTTCTTAGAGGTGGGGCCGAGCCAGTTGGCCCGCAGGCGTAACTGATAGCCGTTGGCATCTTGCTCAGGGAGCGGGGCATTGAGGCTCCAAAAGACGCGCTCGGCAGGGGCTGTGATGTCCACATTGCTGGCCAGGGTGCGAATGCCTTCGTCGATATTGATTAACCAGCGTTCTACCTGGGGCCAGGGGAGATCTTCGAGTTCTTGCTTAAGGGTCAGGGCCGCATCGTCGAGGAGGGAAATGCCCTGGGAAAAGTAAGTCTGGTCAGACTCCACCCGCACTACAAAATTGCTGCGACTAAAATCGTCTACCAAAAGGCTGGGGTAGCTATCTAGCCAACTTTGGATGCGAAAGAAAAAGATCAGCCAACTGGTCAGCAACAGATTAATCAACAGCATCATAGCGAGGGACTGCCGCACCTCTTTTTTAGGACGCTTAAATTGTTTCCAGTTGCGATCGACGAATTCGGGGGACCCTGCAATCAAGGTCGAGACGATGGGCCAGCTGATTAAGGCCAGGCGAAAGCGGTCTTCGGTCCACGGGTTAAACAGAAAGACGCAAAAAATAACACCCGTAATCCAGGGGCTGATGTTGAGAATAGTATTGGGGATGAGGACTGGATTTTTGGCCAGGGCCCACCAGATCGCGATGGATAGAAACAGCCAGCTACAGGTACTGAGTATCGTAACGGTCAAATCTTGAACCTCTACCGCCTCTGCAATCAACGCCAGCAGCCATGAAAATAAACTCAGCAGGAGCAACGTCTGCCAGGCAAAATACTTTTCTGGGGTCAGCAGCGCTCGCAGTTGAGTAAAGGCGTCTTTCAGGATTGCTAACATTAGACGCCCCCCTCAGAATAGTGTCGCAAAACCAAGAGTAGAAAGATTACGCTAAAGCTGAGGGCGTTAGCTTGTAAAACAGCTGTTACAAATTGGGAGGCGGCTTTTTGGGCAAGCCCTTGACCGGTGCGGGCAAGGGCGTATTTTTCTTCGCGAGATAGGATTTTAGGTTGCGTTGGCCTATCCCAGTTGTCGGTGATGCGCATCATCAGCTCTAACCCTTTTAGCTTGATCAGCAGCGTGACAAAAAAGGCTGCTAAGCCAGCAATGAGCACAATCCACCCCATCTGGGGCATTAACGTATTATTCAGAAATCGATTAAACAGAACATAGCTGATGATTTGTACCTGCAGCCTTGAATCCACTAAAGGCTCAATGCTCAAAAAGAGCAGCCATCCGATCACGGTCGCTAGCAGGTTAATAACCGCAGCGTATTGCACGCTGGCCTGGTACCCCAACCGCAGTCGCTGACGCAAGACACCCGCCTCTAGTGAGATCGCAACCAGCAAAAACAATAGCTGGAAGACCATGGCCTTTAATGGAAAAACGGCTTCAAACTCGCCCATGTAAGCTATTTGCCCAGAAAATTTCTCAGAACATGACGTATAGGGTATACCCAAATTTGGGGTTTAGTGCAATACAAATCATTGAAAATCTTCCCCAGGTCTGCCTCTCTTGTCTTAATTTAAATAGGCTGGCAGCTAAACCCCGGCCGGTTTAAATCTTTGGCATTGCGGATCCTCGGGATGACTTTAGCTGTGAAAGGCCGTTAAATAGCCACGGCGATAGACCAACTCATTCTCTAAATCAGCAATCGCAACTCTTTTAACCCGTTGACCCTTGTAATCCTTTGATTAAGCCGAGTTCCTCCGCCAAGTTTCCAGTGGTACCTGACCCGCCAAGTCGACCTGGGGCCGACTATCGGGGTGAGGTCCGTCGTGTGCTGCTGGTGACCCTGGCCTTAAATCTGCTGGTGGTGGTCCTCAAGGGGGTTGTGGGCTGGTGGACCGGGTCTTTGAGTTTAATCGCAGATGCCTTACATAGTGTGACCGACAGCGCCAATAACGTCCTGGGGTTGGTCACCAACCAACTGGCCTCCCCCGAGCCCGATCGCGATCATCCCTACGGTCACCAAAAATATGAGGCAGTGGGTGCATTGGGGGTGGCTGGCTTTTTGTGCATTGCCTGTTTTGAAATTTTAAGGGGGGCGGTTGAGCGGATTTTTATGGGGGGTGCGCCGGTCACGATGACGGTAAGTGCCCTGTGGCTCATGATGTGGGTGTTGGGCATCAATATCATCGTGGCCTTTTATGAAAGACGTGTGGGTTTACGACTCGGGAGCAAAATCTTGATCGCAGATGCCCACCACACCATGAGCGACATCTGGATTACGATCGCCGTGCTCGGTGGCCTGGTGGGGATTTGGCAGGGTTGGCAATGGTTAGATGTGGTGATGGCCTTTCCGGTGGCGATTTTGGTCTTGCACAGCGGCTGGGTGGTGCTCTCGGCTAATCTGCCATGGCTCGTGGATGAAATGGCGATCGCCCCCGAAGCGATTCACAAGGTGGTGATGGCGGTGCCCGGTGTGGTGAATTGCCACAATATCGCCTCCCGAGGGCTGCTGGGGCGGCAGGTGTTTATCGACATGCATCTGATTGTTGAGCCGCAGGATGTGAAGGCCGCTCACGATATCACCGAACAGGTCGAAGATCAGCTCGAAGCAGAATTTGGTCCCGTCCGCGTGACGATCCATGTGGAGCCGCCCAGTTACAGGGAACGGAAGATTAGTTTTTAGATTAGGTAAGTAGAGGGTAGTGAGTAGTGAGTAGTGGGTAGAAAATTCTGGATTTTTGAATGTTAACTGTTGAGTTAGGATGCTTGGCCGAAACTTAAAATACCCTGCGGGAAGCCGCTCAGGCGTCTACAAAACTTCAAAACTGAATCACCCATTACCCACTACCCTCTACCCACCACCTTTTCCAATGAACCTCCCCAACTGGATCACTGTCTCCCGCCTGATCGGTATTCCCCTGATTTTCGTCCTCCTTGCTGACCCTACTGATGGCCGACGATGGCTCGCGACCGCTGTTTTTCTAATCGCGGCGGGGACCGATTGGCTTGATGGCTACCTGGCGCGGCGGCTTAATCAGGTGACTGATCTGGGCAAATTTTTAGACCCGCTGGTGGATAAGTTACTGGTGCTGGCCCCGCTGATGGTGCTGGTGGCGTTGGGGCAGGTGCCTGCCTGGGGCGTTTTCTTGATTTTGGCGCGGGAGTTGACCATCGCCGGCTGGCGGGTGAGCCCGACGATGCAGCAGGGCAATGTGCCAGGCGCAAATCTCTGGGGCAAGGCAAAAACGGTTGTGCAGATCGGTGCGATCGCACTGCTACTCTCCCCTTTGGCCGCTCAGACTCCCCTCCTGGCGATTAGCTTATTTTGGCTGGCGGTGGGGCTGACGTGGGTGTCGGGGGCGATTTATTTGTTGCCAGGTAGAGGGTAGAGGGTGGAGGGTAGAGGGTAGATGAGGTAGATAGGGTAGATAGGGAAGGAATTTTGGAGTTCTAATTCTCTACCCTCCCCATCCTCCCCATCTCCCCCATCTCTACCCACTACTCACTACCCTCTACCCACCACCCATTCCCATGCCCTCCCTCTCTCTGCCCGAATTCATCGCCGCTGCCTGCTCCGGTGAGGCTGTGGTCAGTTTTCCCACGGATACGGTGCCTGCGGTGGCCTGTCGGCCCGAGGCGAGTGAGTTGATCTATCAGCTTAAGCGGCGCGATCGCACCAAGCCGTTGATTTTGATGGGGGCCGATGCGGAGGATTTGTGGCCCTATGTGCAAGGGGGCGATGCCGATTGGTCGGTATGGCAGCAAACGGCCGAGCAGTATTGGCCGGGGCAGCTGACCCTGGTGTTGCCCGCCAGCGAGCGGGTGCCGCCTGCCATCAATTCACAATTTCCAGGCACGATTGGGGTGCGGGTGCCTGACCAGCCCATTGCCAGATATTTACTGGGGTTTACCGGGCCGCTTGCCACCACCAGTGCTAATCTGTCGGGGCAACCTCCCCTCCAAACCCCCGCTGAGATCGCCGCTCAGTTTCCTGAGGTGGTGATGCTCTCAGACGAAGCTCTAGAGCAAGTCAAAACGGAGGTCTTGGCTGATTTATCGCCCACCGCGACCTGGACTGATATTGATCAGGGCAAGGTATCAGGGATGCCGTCAACGGTAGTGAAATGGAGTCAGCAGGGATGGGAGGTGATCCGGCAGGGCGCGATCAAGTTAGCGGGTGAAACGTGAAAAGTCATCAGTTGCCAGACAATCCAGCAGCAAATCATTTCCCCTTCGCCCTTCGCCTTGCCCCCTTGCCCCGCTCAAGCGGCTGGATCCTTCCGGTTGCCTTTGAAAACCTGCGGTATTCTGAACTGAGCACCTCGCAGGATCAATGATGGCTGACCAAGCGTTTGTATTTTTTGCTTTGGGTCTGGGCACGGGCCTTTTGCTGCAGCGGCTTTTGCCTGGCCGACCTAGCCCTGCAGACACCCCAGCCAGTAACCTCCCACCTCAAACCTCAGACACTGATGACCTGGCCTTGGCTCCTGCAGAGACCGGGGGGGGGCCTGATGAAAGCGAACTGACGGGGGATGCCGATCAGCTGCGGGCGGCGTTTCATCGGTTGGTCATGATTGAGCAATTTAAGCGGGGCTTTTTGGCCCGCACGGCCCACGAGCTAAGATCGCCCATCAATAGCCTGATTGGACTGCATCAACTGATCATCGAAGACCTGTGCGAAAGCCCCGAAGAAGAACGGGAATTTGTTGTCCAGGCCAAAGACGCGGCATTGAAAATGCTGAAAATGCTGGATACGCTGATCGGCGTGTCTAAGTTGGATGTGGGGCGCGAGGTGCCCAAGCTTGACACCATCCCGGTGCTGCCTTTTTTCAAAAATATTCATGAACTGACCCGGTTACAAGCGGCCAATCGCAATCTGCGGTTAGAGGTACAACTGCCCGAGCCGGAGATGCAGATCACCAGCGACCCTAACTGGCTACAGTCGCTGGTGGTGGGGTTGGTTGAGGATGCGATCGCAAACACCGATCTAGGCACGATTCGCCTCTGGGCCGAGCCCCAGGATGGCAAAGTGGCCGTTTATCTGCAAGAAGATCGCCCCCTGGCCGATTTGCAAAGCGACCTGGGTGAAATCAGATACGGTGAACCCGTTGATATCGCCAATGTGGACTCGATGCACCTATCCACAGGGCTGGTGTTGGCGGCGGCGAAGACAAATATTACCTATCTCAACGGCGAATTGACCCTAGAAGCCAAGGCGGATGACCCTGAGCAAACCTTGATTCGCTGTTTGCTGCCGGTCGCCTAGCCCACCTCCGGTGACTTGAGTTTTTCCGTCGGGCAAAAGACAGGTCTGGATGTGGCCAAGGTTTAGATCAGGACGTGCAACTGTAGTTGATTTTGACCGATACCGTGAACGGTTTTTCTAGGTTATCGGGGTTAGGAAGAAAGGCAAGGTTAACTTCTTCAAGGGCCTTATCATCCAGCACAGAATATCCAGAGCTTTGCAACAGGAAGGGATCTTCCAGAAGATCGCCTGCGTCAGTGAGCATGACCCCAAAAGACGGGTCTTGGGGTTCTGGATCCAGACATTCGTCTAAGGGGTAATCAACTTCGAGGGGGTCGTCATTCAGCCTGAGCGGGCTTGCGAATGATCCGACATCAGGAAGGTTTTGTCGTCCCTTATCCCTGAGCTGCTCGAGCCAAAGGTTTTGTTGGCTACCAAAGGAGACAAAATCGGTCCCCTCAGGGGCATACATATAGCTGCCAAAGTCTTGGAGGCGTTCGTCCAGGGAGGGCGGTGGAGCGGGTGTCGTGGGTGGGTCTGGCTCAGGCAGGGAATCTGGAGTTGGAGCAGGGGGCTCCGGGGCCGGTTTGGACTCTGGTGCTGGGGGCTCGGGTTCCAGGTCGGGTTCCGGCTCCGGCTGTGCTGGTTGTACTGGCTGCTCTTCTATCGGTGGCACTGGCTTCTCGTCAGGTTTTACGCGGGGCAGCCGGGCGACTTTAATGGCCTCGGGTCGGGGGGTAATTTCTTTAGGGGTAGGTTCTTCTGGGGCTTCTTTTTTTGTGAGATCGGGCATGGGGAGGGTCAGCACCAGACCATGGAGTGCGATCGCAAACAGCAGCAGCAATGGCTGTAGCCAACGCTTCCCTTTAAAGATGGTGTCCACTGATGACATCGACCCTGGTTTTTGCCCTGGCATAGATAGCAGTGCGATTGAACGTCAGCCCATGATTGAACGTTAGCCTATGGTCCTCCTACAGAACCACACCCCCTTAATCTTCCCCAACGACAGGATGAACCGTGAAATGCAAAGGACGGTTCCCTAAGTGTCAGAATAGAAATCGTCCGGACTGGCGACTGCTATTGTCAGGAATCAGTAACGTTTACAGCAAGGGAGCGCAGCCATGGTCAGACAGCGAGAATGGATGCTGATTATTCTGGGGCTTCTCTTTGGGTTTGTAGCTACCCTATTCTTGAGCATGGATACCCGCAGTCAATCGAGCGCCCCCCCAACCGCCATGCCCAACCAGACCAACCCGCCCGCCCAGACAGCCGTCGCCCCGGCCCCGCTGTTGAGCGATCCGTTTTTGCAACACCCCACTCAAGCTTCGGTGCGCGTCGTTTGGTTTACCGAGTTTGAGGGCAACGCCCACACCGTCAGCTACGGTGAGCCCGGTCAAGAAAAAAGTATCTCAGCCACCACTCGCCCGCTCAGCCGCACCCGCGAAGATGAAAAATCCCAGGGGTTGGGTGAGCCCTACGAAACCGTCACCCCCAGACCCATCTGGCGACATGAAGCCGAGGTCACGGGGCTGACGCCAGGGGAGCGGGTGCCCTACCAGGTGATGAGCATCGACGCAGAGGGAGAGCTGATCAAAAGTGAGTTATTCTCCCTGACCCCCTCGCCCGTCGCGGGTCAGCCGCTGAAGATTTTGCTGACCTCTGATCATCAGCTGATGCCCATGACCGCTGCCAATTTGCAAAAGGTCGAGGAAACCATCGGCCAGGTAGATGCGGTCTTTCTCGCGGGGGATTTGGTCAATATCCCCGATCGAGCCTCAGAGTGGTTTGACGATGCTCGGGGTGGGGCGTTTTTTCCCTGTTTACAGGGGCGGGCCAGCTATGCCCTAGAGAAAGAAGGCCAAACCACCACCTATCGAGGGGGGCAGCTGATTCAGAATGCGCCCCTGTTTCCGGCGGTGGGTAACCATGAGGTGATGGGGCGATATTCAGACACGCTGCCCCTGGGTGATCAGTTTAATGACCCGGTGCCGTGGGCGGCGGCCAAACAGTTTTATGACCAAAACACGAAGGTGTTTAACCCAAACGATGATCCGAAGCTGCAGCGCAATTGGCTCAAAAATAATTCGTTTAACATTGATACTTACAACGAGATTTTTTCACTGCCAAAGGCCAAGCGCCCCGACGGCGCAGAAACCCAACGATACTACGCCACCACCTTTGGCGATATTCGCCTGG
>JBCBQD010000253.1:0-8469 GCA_039820425.1 Cyanobacteria bacterium J06635_1 | reverse complement strand
GGCGCTTTTTTACACCACCACAGTAGCCCTGATCTGCTCTGGATGCTCGCCATCAGTCACGCCCTGGTAGAAGCCGCTTTTTTAAGCGTGGCCTGGAAACCGGTTCGAAATGTGTTTTTGCTGGGGTTTCAGTCTGACGTAGGCTACTCGATCATGGCCCTGGTGGTGGCATCCCTGGCCGTTGTGATCGTGGTGTGGATTCAGATTTTTGCCTACTTTTTAGTCATGCTAGCCGCAGCGCTGCTGTTGCGAGTCGATTTGCTCACCCGTGATATTGGCAACCTGCTGTCATTTTTAACCTTGGCTCTAATTTCGGTGGCTGGGCTAGCCCTCAGCTGGATTCCCCATTGGATTTTGACCCAAAGCTTGACAGCATAAGGATTATGGACACTATAGAAATCGGCACAGCTTGTGTGATCTGCTCTAAGGACTTGGGAGATGCTTACATCAGCACAAGCGTTTAACTGTTGCCCCTACCCTGTGTCCGGCCGTGTCACAGGGTATTTTTTTGCCTAATCCAGTCGCGCACCAGGGGGTTCACGATCTCAGGCGCTTCATCCTGGGGGCAATGCCCCACCCCCTCAAGGGGGATAAAGTCTTCTACCGCATCGTATTCACCCAGGGCCCTGGCCAGCTCGATAGGCTCCCAGGGGTCAGCCGTTCCCCATAGCATTAACACCGGGCAGCGCAGCTCAGGTAGCAGGTCTTCGGGCAGCGGCCCCTGAGAATAGCAAATGAATGACAGAAAGACATCTAATGCGCCAGGATCGAGTCCAGGTTCCAATAAAAGATCCACTAATTCATCTGTCACAGCCTCGGGGCGTCCGTAAGCTTGTAATAAAATCCGCTGCAGGGTCCTAGGCTTTGCCAGTCGCGAAAAGAAAAACTGCCCCACTGGTCGGTAGCTCAGTACCCGCTGCATTAAAGGTGCTGGCGCACTGCGATACCAGGGCAAGGTCTGGCGCTTGCGGTCGTGTAATAGTCGCAAAGAGCAATCTAGCATCACGATGCCGCGCACCCAGTCAGGCTGCATCACCGCCGCCTGCATCGCCACGACACAGCCGATGGAATTCGCCACGATAAAAGCAGGCTCTCCAATCACCGTTTCGCAAAAGTCAAGGATCTGCTGCCCCCAGGTGTCAAACGTATAGTCAATCGGCTCACCGGGCTTCGGCTTGGCTGATTTGCCATAACCAATCAAGTCAATCGCGTACACCCGATTGGTCTCGGCCAAAACTGGGATATTTTTACGCCAATGGTCGCTCGAGGCTCCAAAGCCATGGATGAGCAAAACCGGTGCGCCCGACTGCCCTGCTTGCTGATAGCGAATTGAAAACCCTTGCCAGGTCCAAAATTTAGTGTTGGACGAAATTTGAGAGGTAACCGTCATGGGGGGAGTTTTCTTTTTACCTTAACGGTTCTACCGCTTCGGCGGGGCCCAAGATAGAAATATAGGAGTCAATGAAGCATCGCTGGGCAGCGGCCTGGGCATCTTCGATGGTGACCGCATTAATGGCTGTCTGGAAGGTTTGATCGAACTCAATACCCAGGCCAATGGCTTCGTACCAGCCAAGCAGCTGAGCGATTTGGCCGTTGGTTTGCTTACCCAGGGCATATTGACCCAGCAGTTTGTTTTTAGACACCTGTAGCTCGTCTGCGGTCAGGGGGGTCTCACAGAGGCGATTTAGCTCATACTGCAGCCCTTTTAGGGCCACTGAGCTATTTTGTGGCGCAGTGCCGATGTAGGCCACAAACTGCGAGGTGCTCAGACGGGTAGGATAAAACGCTGAGACATCATAGGCCAGGCCTTGCTTTTCTCTCAGCTCGACAAACAGACGACTGGAGAGGCCATTGCCCAGATAGGTGCTCAGCAGCTTGAGGGCCGCATAGTCGGGGTGTTTAACAGAGCCCGCCAGGTGCCCAACGGCGACAATTGATTGATTGGTCTCTTGGGGGGTCACGATGCGATAGGCTTTGGGCGATAGGGCGGGCAACCTTAAAGTGGGCATCGGCTCACTGGGCACTGACCAATCGCCCAGGGTTTGCTCGACCAGATCCACCGCTTGCTGGGGATCAAGCCGACCTACCACCGTCACCACTAAATTATCGGGGCGAAAATAGGTTTGATGGGCAGTCGCCAGGGCCTCTCTATCGAGGGCCTTGACGCTTTCGGGGGTGCCCAGGCTGGATAGCCCATAGGGGTGGTCGCCATACATGGCCTCCCGCAGATGGTTATAGGCGACAGTAAAAGGTTGCTCTTGCATAGAGCGCAGACCCTGGAGGGTGAGCTTTCGCTCTAGCTCAATCTCCTCGGCGGGAAAGCTAGGCTCACGCAAAATCTCGGCGGCGAGCTTAAAGATGGGCTCAAAGTCAGCTGAGACCGTTTTAAGACTGACCAGGCTATAGTCTGAGGTGGCATCGGCCCCTAAACTTGCGCCCACATACTCGACTGCTTCGGCGATTTCTAACGACGAGCGGTGGGTTGTGCCCCTGGTCAGCAAAGACGTCATCAGGCTAAATAGCCCCGCCTGCTGGCGAGATTCGTAACATTGACCAGCTTTGACAAAAATACGAGCTGAGATGATATCAGCGACCGAGTTCTCGATGGCAATGACGACGATGCCGTTGGGGAGCTGAACGCGCAAACTGCGCTGCTGGGTTGGGGGCTGGGTCTGGGTAGAGGTCAAAGCAGTCACTGGCAGATAGGTACTCAGGATACGTCGAAATTTCAGAGAACTCGGAAGCGGTTGTGAACGTTGTGAATGGCTGTCGCTAGGCTGTCGCTAAGGCAGCGGTTGCTAAATGGAGATTACTAGACAAGGGACTGTAGGTGCATGGCAGCATACCGCTCAGGGGACAGATATTGGCCAGCCAGGATTTGCAATGCCTCCCTCGTAGAGGCTTGGACATGGGTAGGATAGGCCATAGCCAGCTCTGGGGTAGCAATGGTGCCGTAGTAGCCATAAAGGCCAGCCAACTGACCGGGCGTCTCGGTCGAAAACGCATAGTCATTGGTGAGTAGCCGCTGAGCGCGAGACAATTCTAACGCTGTGGTAGGTTTCGCGGCTAGATCGGCGATGCGATCGCACACCAACGCTTCCACATCTGCCACTTTATCCGAGTCCAACCACATCGTCAGACTGAATAAACTGCAATCTTGTTGCAGCGAAAAGCTCGCGCCGATATCTTGAACCCACTGACGGTCTTCTTGCAGCTCTCGCACCAGCCAGGAGGTTCGCCCTTCGCCCAGGAGCACCGCCAGCAGATCTAGCCCACAGGCCGCCTCCAATTGGTCAATCCCAGGCCCCAGCCAGGCCATCATTAACCGATCTTGCTCCAGTCTTGGCAGCGCCAGGGTTTGGCGACGCTTTTTGGTCAGGGTAGGGGGGTGAGCGGTTTGCTCACTCGGACAGTTCACCGGCTGAGCAAACCGATTAAATGCCTGCTGCACCAGATCCACCGCCTTCTCCAGGGAGACATGGCCAGTCAGCACCACGGTCATATTCTCCGGCTGATAGTAGGCCTGGTGAAAGCAGCGCATCTCCTCAGGGGAGCGCTGGTTCAAAATGTCAGGGGTGCCCAGCACCGGGCGTCCGTAAGGATGATCGGGATATAGCAGCTCAGACAGGGCCTGAAACCCTAACCAATCTGGATCATCATAGGCCTGACGAATTTCTTCGAGGACCACGTAGCGCTCCCGCACAAACTCATCCGCCGGAATCGACGCCCGTAGTAACAGCTCAGACAGGTAAGGCAGCGCATCGGGTAGCGCATCGGCAGCCAGGGTGATAAAGAAATGGGCATAGTCGTGGCTGGTGGCCGCATTGGTAAACCCACCCCGCCGCTCAATCTCTTGGTCAAAGACCCCCGGCAGCAGCTGGTCAGTGCCCTTAAAGACCATGTGCTCTAAAAAGTGCGCCATCCCGCCCCACTCAGCAGGCTCTCGCATGGCCCCCGCCTTGACCCAAACATCGGCTACCACCACAGGCGTGGTCACAATTTCTTGATGAATCAGGGTCAGGCCATTGTCTAACCGAACCACATTAGCGGGGAAAGGAACCGAAGAGTTTGGGGCGCTCACGTAAACTCGCCAACGAATAAAACAGACGTTTTTCTGATTATGGACAGACCAGGCTGCAACCCTTGCTGGAATCTATGCTAACGTCCAGCACGTCAGTTGTTACGTAAACTACATAATTTTGGCGGTTTTGGAAACAAGAAAGGGCCTACCCGTGGGTAGACCCTTTCTAAAATCTAAGATTTCACCGCAACGCCGTTTTACCTCAGTTTTTGACCTGGTAAAACCAGGGGGGAGCCGTGACCACGATTTAAAGTTTCCGAGTACAAGCCCGGTATACTGCCACCGCAGAGCTATTCAGCTCCCAAAGTCAAAAAGCATAGATCAAGAAACATTGTTGGCAGTCACCAACGCCGTAGCAAAATCTAGGCTTATCATAACCAACTATTCCCCCTCTGCGACAAGGGGGAAACAATACAGAACTATGACGGGTTTGCCACACCTCCATAGCAATTTCAAATCAGACTGGGTCAGGATACCAGCAAGATTCGACCTGATGGATCAGGGCAACTAGCTCAGCATCAGACTTTGTGATGTCCGTGACCACGGTCACGTGGCCTAGTTTTCGCCCCGGACGCGATTCGGCTTTGCCATACCAGTACATATGGGCGTTGGGAATTGCTGACAAAGCGGCGCGCTGCTCAGCGTAATCAGAGGTGGCGGTTTCATACCCTAGCAGGTTTACCATCACCGCCTGGGGGCAGATCATCGTCGCCGCCCCCAGCGGCTGACCACTCACTGCCCTTAGCTGCTGCTCAAATTGCGACGTCTCACAGGCATCGAGGGTGTAATGGCCTGAGTTATGGGTGCGGGGGGCGATTTCATTCACCCAAACCTGATCATCAGCGGTCAAAAACAACTCGACGCCAAAGATGCCGACAACCCCCAGCTGCGTCATCAGGGTGGTTGCGATCGCACTCACGTTGTCCCTGACAGCCTCAGAGATTCGCGCCGGGGCAATCACCCGACGGCACACTTGATCGATCTGCTGGGTTTCGACCACCGGGTAAACCACGACCTGGCCGGATTGCGATCGCGCCACCATCACCGCCAGCTCTCGCTCAAACGGCACAAACGCCTCTAGCAGCACCGGCTGATAGCCTAGCTTGGCCCAGGTTGCCTTGACCGCGTCTAAATCCTTGAGAATAAAGGTGCCTTGGCCGTCATACCCGTGGCGTCGCGTCTTCAGCGCCAGCGGCAGGCCTACCGTCGCCACTTGGGCTTCTAGATCGGGCAAGTCTGCCTTGGAGGCCAAGGTGACAAAGGGGGGCGAGGGCAAGCCAATGCTCTGGCAGTATTGCCGCTGGTCGTATTTATCCAAAAGCGGGGCCAGACAGTCTAACTGGGGATAAAACGTCACCCCGGTGAGCTGTCTGAGGGCAGGCAAATCAATAAACTCATTCTCAAAGGTAACTACATCACATTGGTAAGCTAGCTCAGCCGTCCCCTGGGCATCTGCCACCTGGGCCAGCACCAGATCTGCTGCAATGGGGGCTGCGGGATCGCTTGGCTTGGGCGTCTGTATAACAAGTTCGAGTCCTAAAGCAGTGGCCCCATCCGCCATCATCCAGGCAAGCTGACCGCCGCCAATCACACCGACTCGCTTAACCCCAGTCTCCATCACCTCTATCCCTAGTAGATCGCCTATATATTGTTTCATACGGGAGATTTTAGGGCGTCAAAATTAAACGGCCCTCCTCTGGTATCGAGAAATCAGGGGGTCCCAACAGCTGGGCAAGATCCGAGATAACCTACTGATTAACTTGCAACCTTAGATAGCCCTGCCAAATTTTGGATCGCCTACCTCCTAAACCTTCCCAACAAACGCTTTGGCTTGTCCTCAGCCTTCTATTTGCCGTGCTTTACGGATGTCTATTTTGGCGCAAGGCCTTTGCGGGTGACTATTCACTCCAAGACGATGCCCGCCAGCATATTTTTTGGATGCAGCGTTGGCTTGACCCAGATCTGTTTCCTAACGATCTGATTGCTGACTATTTTCAATCCCTGGCACCGTTTGGGTACAAAACCCTTTACAAAACCGCCGCCAGCGTAGGGATTCATCCCTTTTTACTCAGCAAGCTACTGCCGCCAATACTCAGTATCGTGGCGACGATTTATGGTTTTTTCTTCTGTTTGAGAATACTTCCTTTACCGGTTGTCGCCTTTGTCAGTACGTTGCTGCTTAACCAATCAATGTGGATGTGGCGCGATTTGGGGTCAGGAACCCCTCGTTCCTTTGCGATTCCGCTATTGCTGGCGTTTTTGTATTACCTGTCGAGGCGAGCACGGTGGCCCTGCGTCGGGGTGATTTTGTTAGAGGGCTGGTTTTATCCCCATCTGGTTTTGATCTCGGTCGCAACCCTGGTGATTCGGCTGCTGCGTTATCAGCATGGGCGAGTGGGGCTAGCCCAGGATCCCTTAGACTATCGATTACTGGGATGGGGGGCGGCAGCGGGCATTTTGGTGCTGTTGCCCTTTGTGGTGTCTGCCTCTCCCTATGGGCCAGTCATCTCAGCAACCCAGGCGAAAATCATGCCCGAATTTGGGGCAGGCGGGCGGCAACCTTTTTTTAGCAAAACCGGGCTCGACTACTGGTTGGGGGGTAAAAGCGGTCTGTTTTCGATGCTAAATCCTGCGGCAATATTTACGGGTTTTTTACTGCCACTGCTGCTCCCCTTGCGGCAACGGTTACCCCTCTTGTTAAAAACAACGCCAGCCTTTGGGCTATTGGCGCAGCTTGCCGGGGCTTCGCTGGGATGCTTTTTCATGGCCCATGTCCTGTTATTTAGGCTACATGCCCCCAATCGCTACACCCACTACAGTGCCAGTATTATTTTGTCGATGGCCGCCGCCATAGTACTTATTAGTCTGGCCGATGCAGCGGGGCGATGGATTCGATCTTTTTTTCCTAAGCCTGTTGCTAAGACTTTTGTGGCCGGGGTGGTGATCAGCCTGATGCTCTACCCCACTTCTCTCAACAGCTTTCTAGATGTTTTATACTTGGCCCCCACACAAGGGACCCTATACGAATTTCTGGCACAGCAACCAAAGGATACTTTAGTCGCATCACTGTCAGAGGAAGCAGATAACATTTCTACCTTTGCCCGGCGCAGTGTGTTGGTCAGCCAGGAGCATAGTATTGCTTATCATACGAGTTACTACGATCAAATTCGTCAGCGGGTAATCGATCTGATTTATGCCCAAACCAGCCCCGACCTGGGTAAGCTACAACGAATTATCCGACAGTATGGGATTGATGTGTGGCTGGTAGATGGCGGGGCGTTTAACCCTGGGTTTATGGCTCAGAGTAAATGGTTGCAACAGTTTAAGCCTGCGATTGACGATGCGATCGCAACCCTCAAACAAGGACAGCAGCCTGCCCTGAGAGCACTCATGCCCACATGCACCCTCTTTCGAGAGGGTGATATTGCCCTGATAGAGGCAGCTTGCTTACTGAACCAGCCTGAATTTTGACGCTATGGACGCTAGAGACTTGCGCGTAGCATTGCTGTGGATTTTTAGCCCGCTGGGGCAACGCGCTAACGCAAAAACGCCCTCAAAACGAGAGCGTTTGTAAATTCAAAATTTTAGAGATGTGACGCCTAAAGCCCCAATAAAATTCTCACAGTGAAACTCTCACAGCCTTTAGAGACCCAGTGAAACTTTGCTAGGGATGTTGCCCATCTCTTGCTCCATCGAGAGCAAGCGCTCAATCCGATCGTCAGTGGACGGGTGGGTCGAGAACAAGCTTCTGAACATCCGCTTAGTTGACATGGCATTCACAATCAGCAGCGGCGAAAAGGCTGGATTGGCGTCAAGCGGCATTTGTTTAGCGGTGAGCTCCAACCGTTCTAGTGCGCTTGCCAGGGCTCGGGGGTTCCCCGTCAGCTTGGCCGCCCCCGCATCGGCAGAAAATTCACGGGTGCGCGAAATCCCCATTTGAATGACGGTGGCCGCCATCGGCGCGAGAAACAGCGTCAGCATTAGCGCCAGCGGATTGGGCGCGTTGTCGTCATCCCGACCGCCGCCAAACCAGAGACTATATTGCAGCATCTGGGCCAGAAATGCGATCGCACCCGCAATCGTCGCCGTCACCGCCTGGGTGAGCGTATCACGGTTCATAATGTGGCTCAGCTCGTGGGCGAGAACCCCCTCTAACTCCTCGGCGGAGAGCATCTGCATAATGCCCTGGGTAACCGCGACAGCCGCGTGCTCTGGGTCGCGCCCGGTGGCAAAGGCATTGGCCGCTTGGGTGGGGATGATATAAACCCCCGGCATGGGGATATCTGCTTTTTTCGCCAGATTAGCCACGGCAGCATACAGCTGTGGCGCTTGCTCCTGGGTCACCGGCTGGGCCTTGTAAGCCGCCAGCGCAATTTTGTCTGAAGCAT
>JBCBQD010000252.1:0-8546 GCA_039820425.1 Cyanobacteria bacterium J06635_1 | reverse complement strand
ATCAGCCAGTGCGGAGACGCTCAGTAATCAGCCAGTGCGGAGACGCTCAGTAATCAGCCCGCGGTGGTGCTCCGTGAATGTTAGATTTTCCAAAGGCCAATGGCCTAACGGCATGCGCTTTGTGTAAGGCTAGCCCTAAGCCTCCGCTTTGCTTCGCTAGAGATTGTGATTTTGGGCTAGGCGTATCACACGAAGTCTTGGTGAGCTACCCCCGATACCGAGGGGCGGTAAGCGCAGCCATGCCTGAAAGGCTTTGATCCAAAATCTCTAAATGTCATCTGATTCGACGCCTTTGACAATCCGTGATAAATCGGCTTTTTCATCGATGCCCACCCGCGTGGGTGAACCACTAATAATGCGCTCAAGGTTACGGAATGAGTCTTTGATTTCTGGACCTTTGGCGCTAATCGTATATTCTCGAATGGCTTTGTCGTGCCAAGAGCCCCGCATCTTAAACACATTAATTGCCCGAGACATCTCTCCACGAATTTCGACGTATTGAAGCATCAAAATCGTGTCAGTGATTGTGGAAATATGGGAATCCGTAATCGAGTGGGAGCCCATGAACTGCTCAGTGGTGTTGGTAAAGAAACCTGTGATTTCTTCTTGTTTGGCATAGCCAGTTACGCCGATCACAAATTGGCGGAATGAATTATTACTGACCCCGCGATCAAGGGCTGAGAGTGAATCAATGGCAATGCGGGAGGGTTTGAACTGGGCAATTTCAGACTTGATAATTTGCAGGTGGTCCTCTAGGCCTGCAGATTCAGGATAAGCGCAGATAATCTTGAGCAAGCCCCGCTTTTCTAGCTCCTCAAAATCGATGCCCCAGGAATAAGCATTCCTCGATAGCTGTGCCCTTGATTCTTCGTAGGCAAATAAAATGGCCCGTTCGCCAGCCTTGCAAGCCGTTTCGATAAACTTGCTGACCAGCAGGGTTTTGCCAGTACCGGTTGCCCCAGTCGCCAAAATAATCGAATCTTTGAAAAAGCCGCCGCCGCACATTTCGTCGAGGGTGGCTACCCCAGATGAGACCCGCAAATTTGAAGACCTCTGTGTCAGGCGCATCGCACCCAGCGGGAAAATATTTATCCCCTCGTTGGTGATGGTGAAAGGATATTCTCCTTTCATATGGGTGGTGCCGCGCAGCTTTAAAATTTCGAGGGTGCGTCGCCGCCGCTCGCCCTCCAGGGCATTGCGCAGGATGACGACGTTGTCTGAGACAAATTCTTCTACCCCAAACCGGGCGACGGGGCCGTATTCGTCAACTCGCTCTGTGGTCATCAGGGTCGTCGCACCCATCTGCTTGAGTCGGGCCACTAAGCGAAAAATTTCTCGGCGGACCACCGAGGCGGCATCATATTGCTGAAAGACAGCGGTTACCGAATCAATCGAGACTCGCTTTGCCTTGTACTTGCGAATAGCGTACTGAATCCGCTCAATCAGGGCGGACAGATCAAAGCTGCCAACGATTTCTTGCCCTTCGGGGTCGGGGGAGGCGTCTAGGATAAATAGTTTGCCATCATCGATAAGCTGCTTTAAGTCCCAACCAAAGCTAAAAGCATTCTGGATGATATCTTCGGGGGACTCTTCGAAGGTGACAAAAATCCCCGGTTCATCAAAGTAGAGGATGCCGTTGTAGAGAAACTGGACCGTCATCAGGGTTTTGCCCGTCCCTGAGGTCCCGCTGACTAACGTCGAGCGACCAATGGGCAAGCCACCATGACTGATGTCATCAAAGCCCTCAATCATGGTGCGGACTTTTTGGACACCCTTTAGTTTTGTCGAATTTGTCGACTCACCTTGGGAAGGCTGACTCATAATTTTTCAAAGTCGATTTTTAAATTTTCAAAGACAATTAAGAAAAAATCTTTTGTATTAACGATACGATCCAGCGCAATGATCCAGCGCAGATTAAGATGAGCTAGGTTTGATATCCTAGAAAGTCAGCACTCCGAAAGCTTTGAACGAACGTCTACAATTTTGCAGATTTTAACATTTTGTGGCGGCAAAATTGTGGAAATGGTGTGAACCAAGCGTCCTATCATTCGTTCAAAAGGCTATCCTCAGCTAAAAATTCCATCTTCCCGTAGCTCATCATAAAGAAGATCGAGGCCAATCAGGACTTTTTCTCGATCGGATAGGTCTCCGATGATCTTTCTAACGGGTGGCGGCAAGATTTTGGCAAGGGTGGGGGTTGCCAAAATCTTATCTTCCTCGGCCAGTTGGGGGTTTTTGAGCACATCGATGACTTTAAGGGCATAAACCACTTGAAACTCCTGCTCGAGGATGTTGTTCAGCGTTTTGAGGGCGCGGATAGAGTTTGGGGTATTCCCCGCTACGTAGAGCTTTAGGATATAAGTCTTTTTCGAGGCAGTCATCGGTTTATGGGGATTTATTATCAAGCTCGGTCAATGAATATATATTGAGAATTGAAATCGTTTTCTGCAAATCGCAATTATTCGCTATTGCAATTTTAAGCGGTACCTACATTTCTCGGGGAATAGAGCGTCGATACATTTCGCATAGATGTGCGACCACGTCGATTAAGGTGAGTCGATAATCTAGCAAAATTTCTCCACTCCGACCCTCAAGGTCCAGTTGTCTCGAAAACTCATCCATCAGCTCCATGTGAGTTTCTACAATTTTTGATACTGATACGTCTGCAAAGAAGGCCACATTCACAAAATCGTCAATCTGCTGATTAAGGCTGTCTTTGCTCGCAAAGTAGTTGAGGATGATGCGCCGATAGTCGTTTTTTAACTGCTCAATAAACTCTGCCCGTTCTTCAACGGTCATGTTGCGTAAAAAATTCTGGGGATTGCGCTTGTAATACACGCCGAGATACCCTAATCGCTCTTGCAGCTTCTCGGCCAGGCGCTGCTGCTGCAAACTGAGTAAAAACAGATGTCTATCGTCTTCATCCTTAACAGCCGTTTTGGGGGTATTTTGTATATTTTCATTGGAAGGCAGCTTTAAAAAACGGTCAATTGCGTCCTGAATCATCGCTTCTAACGACTCTAGCTGATCAGGATGAATATGAATAACAGCATTGTGATAGAGCGGCTTGTTGCTGGTCTGGGTCTGAGCTGACCCATCAGTCTCAATCACTAGCATGGGCAAAAAAATATCTTGCTCGCTGAGCCCTCTCAAGATCTGCTCTTGCCCATTGGACTGGACGAGCAGACAATCAATCCGATGGCGGTTGCCCACCACCCATTCCATAAACTCGGTTTCTGATTGATTCCAACTGACCACAAAAGCGCTATGGCTCAGTGACTGCCGCAGTGATTCTGCCACTGAGTCAGCAAAAGTAAAAATCCCAACCAATAATCGTGCGGTCAAAGCTTTAGGGAATGAGCAATAGTTTATTCACAGTATTTAATACTGTAACCAAGAACTGCACGATGCCACGCTATCTTTGGAATCAATATCCTGAGGGTGCAGCTTTTGGCTCCTGATTTTTTGAAGGGATTTCTAATGGGATTTCTGTAGCATGAGCCACAAAACTTAGAATGATGGTGGTGTTTATATCTTAAGCCTACAGGCTTTCGCGAAGCTATGACCAGTCAATTTAAGCTTTTTTGCCAAGCGTGCTCAGGCTTGAGAACTGCTAGAGCAGTGGCTGCGGTGCTTTGTCTATGCCTTGTCTTTACCCTAATGGGATTGGGTGGGTTGATGCCCATGCATGGGGCTTGGGCGGAGACTGAGGCGGCCCCGGCTCCCTTGTTTGAGTTGCACTGTGCGGGTTGTCACCCCAGCGGCGGCAATATTATCCGTCGGGGTAAAAATCTCAAGCAGCGGGCGTTGGCGCGCCATGGCTATGACGAGGTGGGTGCGATCGCAACCCTGATCACCCACGGTAAGGGTCTGATGTCGGCCTTTGGCGACAAGCTCAGCCCTGAGGAAATCCAAGCCCTGTCTCAATACGTCTTAGATCAGGCTGCTGTCAATTGGAGGTAGGGTCTTCTGGAAGTAGGGTCTACTAGATCTCTGAGTGATCTGAAACAAAGGCATCGATTTTAGAAAGCCCGTAGCGTATATCCTCGCTAAAGGTTCTTGAATGCTCGATGGTTCTTGAATGCTCGATGGTCTAATTCACGATATTCAACTTATCCCAATCGAGCATTTACTGGTGTACTTTTACACCCGTGAAAAATATTTCACCGAGCATCAAGCTTTCGATGATCATAGGAATGAATTGAATCATGTTAGGTAGGTAAGCTTTCGGCCACATCGCTTTTAACTGGCCACGGGCGACTTCGTTGATATATAAGGATTTGTCGACCTCGATCAGGAGCATGGCAACCTGCCCGTCCCGTTCAGTAATCATGATGGCGAAGTCTTCGTTATCCCGAAGAAGGGTGCTATGCCAATAATTGATATGTTCTTCTAGTTCATACTCATAGAGTGCTCGACTCATCGGGCCATTTTCTATGAGAGCTTCACGAAGACTTGTGGCAATTCGAGTCGCTAAATTCGTCATATCTGTCTGAACTCAATCGGAAAGGCAGTGTAAGGCAAACAGCATTTTGGCTTGCATGATACACCGTTCTGCCCTAGTACGGAGCACCTACAAAGCCGATCTAAATGTCCGAGCTGCTGCCACCCGAGAGGCCATCAAAACGCAGCGGGTCAGCAGAGCAAAATCAAGTTCAGGCAGTAGCTCACTCTGCTTCACCTGTTCATACCCCTCATCCCTTAGGCAGTGAATCGTAAATAGCCCATCTTCCCAGAACCAGATTTCTGGCACCCCAATAGCCTGGTAACGAATCAGCTTACTAGGGCCACCGCTCGAAAATACGATTTCAACTGACAAATCCGGTATGGGCTTATATTCACCCAAACAGTAGGACTCATCAGCTTGAGCGGAAGCGCTCCCTGCCTTTTCCTGATCCATTGACCCCGTGGGGGTAAACTCGATTCCCTTTTCTACCAAGAAAATCTCAATCAGCATGCCAATGATGCTTTTGTAGATTTCATGCTCAGGACCCACCGTCAAGACTTCTACTGTGCCTCGGCAATAAAACAGCCGCACGCTACGGCAACCCGTAAATCCTTCCTGGATCTTCTTAAACCGATCCCAGGGAATACCGGTCTGAACAATCCACTGATCAGCTTGACGACGATCTAAAAGCTGGCTCATGACCTTTGCACAGAGAGGTGCATTTCTAAAGAGACTTATCTAAAACTCCAGTCTAGCGCCTAAGCACTAAAATACTTCGCTACCGGGTGATACACCACAATCGCCGTGGTCGATTCTTCAGGATAGAGCTGTTCACTTTCGTCCATAGACATGCCGATGCGATCGGTGCCGAGAATCTCTAGCTGCTTGGCCTGATCGGCCACATTAGGGCAGGCCGGGTAGCCAAAGCTATAGCGGCTGCCCTGGTAGCGCTGGGCCAGCATATCGCGGATATTGTCGGGCTCCTGGTCGCCGTAGCCGAGATCCTTGCGGATCAGGGCGTGGCACCACTCGGCCATGGCCTCGGCCATTTGGACGGCTAGACCGTGGAAGTAAAGGTAGTCAGTATATTTATCCTCGGCGAACAGCTGGCGGGCGTAGTCGGATGAAATGTGGCCAACGGTGACTGCCTGCATGGGGAAGACGTCGAACTGGCCGTCTTGTTGGACCTGTTCTAAGGGTTTGAAGAAATCGGCGATGCAGAGACGCCGCATCGATTTTTGCCGGGGAAATGTCCAGGTAAACAGAGGGTCTGGCAGATTGCCGGTATCCGGCAGGGGCGAGGGGCCCCTCGCCCCTGCGGACATTTCCATCACCGAAGGATCATAAACATGAACCGAATTCCCCTCCGCTGCACAGGGGAAATAGCCATACACCAGCTGAGGATGCAGCAGGTTTTCATCCTTAATCTTTTGCTGCCACTCCGCCAGGATGGGATATACCTTTTCTGCCAGGAAAGCATCGTACTCCTCGCGGCTCTGCCCCTTGGGCTTGCGAAACTGCCACTGGCCCGCCACCAGTGCCTGCATATCCAGGTGCCAGTACAGCTCATCCATGTCGAAATCCTCGGGATTGAGGATCTTGCTACCCCAAAAGGGTGGATTGGGCCGCTCGACATCAATCTCTACGGCTTCGGATCGTTTCGTATCGATGACTTCCGGCTCTTTTTTCTCATCTTTCTTAGGCGCTCCGCCATTCAGTTCGGCTTCAGCCTGCTCAATGGCTTTGCGACCCTTTTGGTTGTACTGGGCAAATTCCCCCGTAAACCCTTCTTCGTCTTGCCAGTCATCAGCGCGTTTAGCAGGCATGAGCCGATCCATAAAAGTCAGGTCTGAGAAGGCATCTTTGCCGTAGATCACCTGACCGTTGTAAACCTCCTGACAGTCACCGTAGACAAACTTCGGTGTCAGCGCCGCCCCCCCTAAAATTACGGGGACGTTAATGCCCTTTTCGTTAAAAACGGCTAGATTGTCTTTCATGAATGCGGTTGATTTGACCAGCAGGCCGCTCATAGCAATGCAGTCAGGCTGGTGCTCTGCATAGGCTTCGACAATGGCATCGACGGGCTGCTTGATGCCCAGGTTGATCACCTTGTATCCATTGTTAGTCAGAATGATATCCACCAGGTTTTTGCCGATATCGTGGACATCGCCCTTGACTGTGGCGATTAGAAATTTACCCTTGCCCGAGTCGTCCTGGCCTTCGACTTTTTCCATAAAGGGTTCCAAAAAGGCCACGGCGGACTTCATGGTTTCAGCTGATTGCAGCACAAAGGGCAGCTGCATTTGACCCGAGCCAAACAGTTCGCCCACCACTTTCATGCCGTCGAGTAAGAAGGTGTTGACGATCTCCAATGGCGGATACTGCTCCAGAGCCACCTTTAGGGCATCTTCAAGACCGATGCGCTCACCATCGATGATGTGCTGCTTGAGGCGTTCCTCAATCGGTAAATCAGCCAGGGAGGCCGAGGAGCGGGCATCTTTTGTGGTGACCCCTTCAAATAGGGTAGTCAGCTCCGTCAGCGGATCGTAGGTGCAGATGTCGCCCTCAAAGCGGCGATGGTCATAGATCAGGTCTTTGCACACCTGTTGATGCTCAGGGGCGATCTTGGTCAAGGGTAAAATCTTCGCGGCTGAGACGATGGCCCCATCCATGCCCACCTGGGTGGCCTCGTGCAGGAACATGGAGTTGAGGGTAATGCGAGCCGCCGGGCTGAGGCCAAAGGAGACGTTGGACACCCCCAGCATAAAGTGGACCCCCGGCAGGGTTTCCGTAATCTGCTGGATGGCCTCAATGGTGGCTTTCGCGTTCTCGCGGTCTTCTTCAATGCCGGTGGAGATCGGCAGGGCCAGGGTGTCGAAAAAGAGTTCGTGGGGCGGCAAGCCATACTCCAGGGCATCGCGGTAGGCGCGCTGGGCAATTTGCAGCTTTTTCTCAGCGGTGCGGGCCATGCCGTCCTCGTCAATGCAGCCGATCACCACCCCGGCTCCGTACTCTTTGGCCAGTTCTAACACTTTGAAAAAGCGTTCGTCGCCGTCTTCATAGTTGGTGGAGTTGAGAATGCACTTACCCCCGGCCACTTTCAAACCGGCTTCCATCTTGGTCCATTCGGTGGAGTCGAGCATCAGCGGCAGGGTGACGTTGGTGACCAGTCGGGACACCAGCTCGTGCATGTCGGCTTCGCCATTGCGACCGACGTAGTCCACGTTGACGTCGAGGATATGGGCTCCTTCTTTGACTTGTCTTTTTGCGATCGCAATCAGCCCATCCCAGTCATCTTCATTAAGCAGCTCGCGAACCTTGCGGGAACCGCTGGCGTTGAGTCGTTCGCCGACGATCAAGAAAGAGTTGTCTTGGTCGTAAGGCTGTGCCCCATAAATCGAAGCTGCCGACGGGACATAATTAAGGGCAGGTCTCGCCTCCTCTGCTCCCCTGCTCCCCTGCTCCCCTGCTTTGCGGACCGCTCTCGCTTTAGGGGTTAACTCCTTCGCAATCTCCGCCAGAGCAGCGATATGCTCCGGTCTTGTCCCGCAGCAGCCGCCAATCACCTGGATGCCGAGATCTTCAACGAAGCGGTGCAGGGCCATGCGTAGCTCCATGGGAGTGAGCTTATAGTGGGCGTGGCCGCCGATGTTTTCAGGCAGGCCAGCATTGGGGACGCAGGAGACGACAAAGGGGGAGGTTTCGGACAGGTACTTGACGTGCTCGGTCATCAGGTCGGGGCCGGTGGCACAGTTCAAACCCAGAATGTCGATGGGGTAGGGTTCTAGAATGCTGACCACGGCGGTGATGTCAGAGCCGACCAGCATGGTGCCGGTGGTTTCCATGGTGACGGATACCATCAGCGGGCGGCGTTCGCCTTTTTTCTCAAAGACGGCTTCGACCGCGTTGAGGGCGGCTTTAATTTGCAAGACGTCCTGACAGGTCTCGATAATAAAGAGATCAACGCCGCCGTCGTAGAGCCCCTCCGCTTGGACGGTGAAGGCGTCTAGCAGCTCATCATAGGTAATGTGGCCCAGGGTGGGCAGTTTGGTGCCTGGCCCTATCGACCCGGCCACAAATCGGGGTTTGTCGGGGGTAG
>JBCBQD010000251.1:0-8564 GCA_039820425.1 Cyanobacteria bacterium J06635_1 | reverse complement strand
GCCGAGGCGTTGGCCTCACCGACGAAGGTCAGGCTGACAGCGTCAGCAATCGGGTGATTAATCTGGCCCCCTGTCCGGTTTTGGTAGTGCCCTAACCATGTCATCCCCCCCTATTCAGTGGTATCCCGGCCATATCGCTAAGGCCGAAAGGGCCTTGCTAGAGCAAATTAAGCGTGTCGATGTGGTTTTAGAGGTACGAGATGCCCGTGCGCCCCTCGCCACTCACCACCCCAGCGTAGATCGGTGGATTGGAGAAAAAGCCAGGGTTTTAGTGTTAAACCGGGTGGATATGATTGCCCCCGTGGCCCAACAACAGTGGCAAACCTGGTTTAAGACCCAAGGGCAAACGGTTTACTTTACCAATGCAAAACAGGGTCGAGGGGTCAAGTCAGTCTTGACGGCAGCCCAACGAACAGGCCAGGCGATGAATGAGCGGCGACGACTGCGAGGGATGCGGCCCAGACCGGTGCGGGCCGTCGTCATTGGTTTTCCAAATGTCGGCAAGTCGGCCCTGATCAATCGCTTACTTAAACGCAAGGTCGTTGCAAGCGAAAGACGCCCGGGGGTCACCCGACAGCTGCGCTGGGTGCGCATCTCTGATGAAATTGAGCTATTGGATGCTCCTGGCATTATCCCCGTGCAGCTAGAAGATCAGACGGCGGCGCTGAAGCTGGCGATTTGCGAGGACATTGGTGAGGCTTCCTACGATAATCAAAGGATTGCAGCCGCTTTTGTGGATTTGCTGAAGCAGTTAGATACCGAAGTCACAGACATTGAAATGCTGAAGCCGCTATGCGATCGCTACCAGATTGATCCCACCTCGGTTAGCGGTGAAACCTATCTAGTGCAGGTCGCTGAAGCCAACCACAAAGGCGACGTTGAACGCACCGCCCGACAGCTGCTTAAAGATTTTCGCAAGGGCGAACTGGGGGATCTGGCATTGGAATTTCCACCTGATTTGGGTAGTGGGTAATGCCCTTTCCGCACCTTCGGACTGCGTTACCAGTGCCTACCCACTACCCTCCACACACGACCCCTACCGGCTACCTCCGCAAACCCATGTAATTAGTTTGCGTAAATCCTGATTCATCAAGTAAATTTTTTGCGAAGTTGGGGTGCAGACCCTACTGGGTCACTTTGAACTGGTTTTGAATAGCTAAAGTGGGCAAACTAGCGACTGTGTGTCAGAAAGCACTATGGGCTGATTGGCATCACATTCGAAAGTTTTCTAGACCATATCCAGTTTCAAAACTCGAGTTTTCCCTAAAGGCAAACAACGAGTCTGGATGTGGCCAGGGTTCCAGCTTTCTGGCCAACGTGATACATCAAAGGTTGATGACAAGTAACCTCCTGACCCCCCATGTGAATAGTTTTAGTCGCGCTTCGCAATCTCCCACAGCTGCACCGGGCAAGGTCTCAATCATTGCCAGCGATTTATCGAACAGCGGCGCAGGTCGATGGAAAGGCGCTGTTCGACCTTTTCTCTTAGCCAATGCCCTACAGTCTTTGGGGTATGACGTTGAGATTGTAGGCTTTGCCGATCAGCTGATCGAATCAGAATTTGCGGCTGAGCTTCCAATTAAGGCCCTGCCTACCTGCCAGTATCCACAATTTTTCCAGGCCGCTCGACAGCTGATGGCCCTGGCCACAGGCGACATTATTTATGCTTATAAGCTCAAGCCCAGCAGCTTTGGGGCAGCCCTATGGCAGCGGATGAGCACTAAACGCCCCGTCCTTCTCGATATTGATGATTGGGAAATGAGCTGGCACGGGGGCGATCAGTGGCGCTACCAGGGCCCTCTCAAACAGCGGGCACGGGACTTGATCAAAGCCGATGGGGCACTGCGCAACCCCGATCACCCGCTGTATCTCCACTGGCTCGAAAAATGTGTGCGCTATGCCGATGCGGTAACGTTGCATACCCAGTTTTTGCGATCGCGATTTGGGGGCTTTTACGTGCCCAATGGGAAAGATATCGATCTGTTTAACCCCAACCGCTATGACGCCGACGCCAGCCGTGCCCGCTATGGCCTATCTGACTATAGAGTCTTGATGTTTCCGGGTGCGCCTCGACCCTATAAAGGGTTAGAAGACATTCTCACTGCATTGGATCAGCTGAATCAACCCGATTTCAGGGTGGTGATCGTGGGGGGCAGCCCCTACGACGATTATGACCAACAGCTGATCAAAAAATGGGGACGCTGGATCATCAAGCTGCCCAAAGCGCCTTATGAGCAAATGCCAGAGATTGTTGCTGCCGCCCATATTGTGGTGGTGCCCCAACGCGATAGCCCAGCGGCGCAGGCTCAATTTCCCCTCAAACTCACGGATGCGATGGCCATGAGCAAGCCCATTTTGGCCACTCGCGTAGGCGATATTCCAGAGATTTTAAAAGATACTGGCTACCTGGTCGATCCCAAATCCCCCGAGCAAATGGCCAACATGGTGACCCATATCTTTGAAAACTTTGCAGAAGCGGAGGCCAAAGCCAGAAACGCCCGGAGCCGATGTGTAGAACACTACAGCATCACCGCCATGGCTCAACAGCTACTTCCTGTAATGCAAAGCATAGGCGCGCCTGCTCATACCTAGGGCATACCGCAATCAAGCCAACTCCCAAGCCACTAACGACTCGACGACTGACTCAAAACCTTGACTATGAAGACTGCGCATCCTCCTTACCCACTATGCACTTGGCCGCGGCCCGACCTTGGTTTGTTTCAGAAATGTCCAATATTCCAAATATTTTCGTTAGGTTGGGTACCCTTGTGAAGGGAAAAGACTCAGGGCAATCCCTCGCTGCATCATCTCCCAGTCAATTATCCCAACTGACCGCCAACTGCCCCCTGTTCATTGTCTGACGACCATCACCCTCAACATTTGAGACGCTTGCATGCATTCTACTCAGCTCCTCATTAAAAATCTTTTAAAGTATCCGCTGTTAGTCTTGCTAACGGTACTCTTGGGATTTTCTGGAGCCATCTTTAATGGGGTGGGAACCCTGTTAATTTTGCCAGTGCTACTGGAGTTGCTAGGCCAAGCCTCCGAACTTAAGCGTAATTTTCCACCGGTGCTGCGGGTCTTTTTAGAAGCCTTTGATACAATCCCCGAGAGCTATCGTTTGCTAGCGATGGCGGGCTCCATTTTTGCAATGATTTTGCTCAAAAATGTCTCGAGCTATGCCAGTGCACTGGTATCGGGCACGCTTAATCGTAAGCTCGCAACCTCAATGCGACGGGATGGGTTGCGCATTTTGCTCGATGTCGATCTTGATTTTTACTCAAAGTCGCGGGTTGGAGACCTGATCAATCATCTCAATATTGAGGTGAGCCGTACCACCATTGCCGTCAGAAACATTATTAAGCTAGCCACCGTTGTGATCACGATTGGGGTGTCTTTAATTTTGCTGGTGGTGATTTCATGGCAGCTGACCTTGGTGTCTGTCGTGACGTTGGGCAGCGTTTCAATGCTCAATAAAACGGTGATCAAGCGGTCTAAACAGCTAGGTCGGCGACTGTCTGAGCTATCGCGGGCCTATTCTGCTCGTGTCTTTGAGGTGATCTCTGGCATTCGGCTGGTCAAAGCCACCGCGAATGAAGATCGAGAATATCAAGTACTCGACCAGCTCATCCTTGAGCGAGAGCAGGCTGAATTCAAATCCCAGCTCATTTTTGCGGGCATTGCCCCCTTCAATGAGGTTGCAAATATTCTGGCACTGCTGGCAACGGCGGCCTTGGGGCGCTTTTTATTTAGCGAGCAGCTGGCCTATTTTTCATCCGTATTATTGACATATCTGATCTTGCTGTTTCGGACGATGCCTTACGTTGGCCAACTAAACGGATTGCGCAGCAACCTGGCCAATACAGCAGTCAGCGTTGAGATTATCAGCCAATTTTTACGGCGTGACGACAAGCCGTTTATGGTGCAAGGGTATCGCCCCTATAAACCCTTACAAACAGGCATTCGGTTTCATCGGCTTTCATTCCAATATCCCAACCACGACAAATGGGTGATCAAAGATGTGGATTTGTATCTCCCTAAGGGTAAGACCCTCGCCCTTGTGGGTTCGTCTGGGGCCGGTAAATCAACCCTCGCCGATCTACTTCCCCGGTTTTATGATCCCAACCACGGTCAAATTGAGCTAGACGGCATCGATATCAAAGAAATTAATCTTCAAAGTTTTCGGCGCAATTTGGGTATTGTCAGCCAGGATACGTTTTTGTTTAATGCCTCGGTTCGGGACAATCTGTTGTACGGTCGCCCGGAGGCCACCGAAGCAGATCTGCTCGATGCAGCTAAACGAGCGAACGCCTATGAATTTATCGCCCGGCTGCCCAAAGGCATGGACACCATCGTGGGCGATCGTGGAGTCATGCTATCGGGGGGTCAGCGCCAGCGACTTGCGATCGCACGCGCCCTGCTCCAAGACCCCGATATTTTGATCTTAGATGAGGCCACGAGTGCCCTTGACACCATCTCCGAGCGACTGGTGCAACGCGCCCTCGAAGACCTCAGCCAGCAGCGCACCACCCTGGTGATTGCCCACCGACTCTCGACCATTCAAAAAGCGGATCAAATTGCCGTGCTAGACGAGGGCAGGGTCGTTGAAACTGGCACCCACTTAGAACTGCTTCAGAAAGGCGGTGCCTACGCCAAACTGTATGCGATGCAGTTCACCGAAAGCCATAAGGACAACGGCATCTCAGCGAACGGGATTCGAGCCCACAAAAGCATGATTGCCAAGTCATCCTATGAGCTGCGATCTCAGCTCAACGCCATGATTGGGGTACTCGGGCTGCTGTCCGATAGTGACGATGATGTGGCCGGTGAGCAAGAAGAACTCACCCAGTCAGCCTACGCAGCGGCCCTTGACATGCTGAGTGTGGTTGAGTCCCTAGAGCGGGAAGATGGCAATCTGCAGCCTCCCGCAGGCAATCCTGTAAAAACAACGCACCTCAGCAAAACCGCCCCCAGCCAAACTACCCCCAGTAAAACGGACCTGAGTAAAACGGACCTAAACTAATGCGCGACGGAATCTATACCCTGGCCAATGATAAAGTTTATGACCAGCTAGTCGCTTTGCTCAACAGCCTTGAGCAAAACTCAGGTCATATCCCGGTCTGTGTGATTGCTTATAACGACGACATTGAGAAGGTGAAAGCCGAGGTCGAAAACCGCGAAAACGTGTCGTTGCTCAATAAACTTGACCTGTTTAAGCGTTGGGAAGACTACTCACTCAGGGTTTGGCAAACCCACCCGACCGCCCTGGCAGATTGGAAAGCCGCTGGGGTCAAAACTCAATTTTATCGAGTGGGTGAAAACCATCGCTACGTGGCCTTTGATGATGCCGCCCCGTTTGATCGGTTTCTCTACTTAGATGCTGACACCCTGGTCATGCAGCCCCTCGATTTTATGTTCGAGCCCCTCGATCAGGCTGACGTCGTAGTCTATGACTTTCAGTTCAAAGACCCGACCCATATCTTTAATGTGAAATCCCCAAAGCTCGATGAGCTATTTGGGCCAAGTCGAGTCGCCACCGAAATATTTTGCTCGGGGTGCTATGCCTCCAAACGCGGACTGTTTCCCCCTGAGCGTCTGGACGCGATCGTGGAGCGACTGGGCCAGGGCGACGCTGACGTGCTCTATATGGGAGCCCCCAACCAGTCGCTCTTAAACTATATGGTGATGTCCAATGGGTTGACGGTGCATAACATCGCCCTCAACCGACCGAGGGAAGAAACCACCGGCAACGCAGTCAGCTCACTTCACTTTAAGGCAACCGACCATATTCTCTACGACAAGGGCAACCGTCTGACTTACCTGCACTATATTGGCGTCTCATCCAAGATTTTTCGTCGTCTGTGCTCCGGTGAAAACATCGACTTTCCCTATCGAGACACGTTTTTACACTACCGCTACCTGCATGAGCAGGCCCCTCGACTCAAAGGTAAACCCCATTACTACAAACAGGGGCCTACGTTAAAGCAGCGGGTCTTTCGCAAGCTCACTGCCCTAGGGAGGTCCTCATGAGTCGGGGGGTTTATATCGTGGCGAATGATAAGGTCGCCGACAATGCGATCGCACTGCTGGCCAGCCTCCGCCTCCATGACCCTAAGGTGCCGGTTTATCTGATCCCCTTTGACCCAAACTATCAATCGGTTTTTGAGACACTTCATCGGCTTTACCAGGTTGAGCTATTCCCCGACTTAGCCTTTCTAGACAGCCTGACCAAAAAAATTGGCGAGATCTTTCCCCGTGATTTTTTAGCGCTGCCCAACAAAATGCGCAAGCTCGCCGCCTGGTTTGGCCCCCTCGATGAGTTTCTCTACATCGACACTGACATACTGTTCTTTGAGCCGGTGTCACACACCCTGGCTTATCTTAAACAGGCCGATTTTATCTGCTGCGATTACCACTTTAAGGGACGCAAGCTGCGAGATGTCTTTGCCAGTGCAGCCATTAAGCAAGGTATCTTCCCCGCTGAGATCGTCAACGATGTCTTTAACAGTGGGCTCTGGGGCTCTAAAAAAAGCGCGCTCACGCTAAACCAACTCTACGGGCGGCTGCAGGAGTGTGCCCAGCACCGCGAATACTTTGACTTTGCCGGGGGCACCACCGATCAGCCGATCATGAACTATCTGGTGCTCAAAACCATTCCTAATCGCCTCAATATTACCCAGGTCAACCCCGATGAGACCGGCAGCTGGGGGGGCATGTCCCACTTTCAAGAGCAAGATCACATCCTTTATGACGGCGATCGTCGCCTGCGCTACCTGCACTGGGCAGGCACTCCGATGCGCCCCGACGGCCCCTATCGCAGCCTGTGGGAATACTATCGGTATCTGGATGATGATGCCCCTCGGCCAAACCCTAATCCCTCAGTAAGGTGGGCACTGCCCACCTTACCGACTCGTTGGCTCAACCGCCTCAAACAAAAACTCATGTAAAGGCTTTACATGCAACGCCTCTTCAGGCCGTCATACTTCCTAACCAGCATCGCCTATGTCTCACCCCAGCTGCTCTCTATCGATTATGGTGGCGCGAACGGACATTCCGTTCATGCTCGAAACCATCCCCCATCTGGTGCGGATGAGCAATATCCCATTTACAGAACGGGTCTTGTTTATTGACACGGCACCCCTGACCGGGGACAAAGTGGGTCGCCCCGGCATTGGCACCCTGGCGCAGCTGCGGGACTATTGCGATCGCCTCAAGCAAGACGGCTGGGTTGATCGCCTGGTGGATATGGAATATTCCGAAGCCTATCGGAAAAAGGTCTATCAAAAACACTTCGGAGCTAACCTCAAGCCCACCCACAACTACAAGGGCTATCCTATTTTGGGCACCATTTTCTCCCTTGAGGAAACCGTCGGGGACTATGTGGTGCACTATGACAGCGACATGTTGCTCCACCAAAAACCTGGCCATAGCTGGGTTCAAGAAGGCATTGAGCTGATGAACCAACGCCCTGAGGTGCTGTTTATTCGCCCCCTGGCAGGCCCCCCCCGAGCCGATGGCGTCCTGCACCAAAAAGTCGATTACGAAGCCGACGATGGCTTTTACCGTTTCAAGTTCTTTGGCAGCCGCGCCTATCTGCTCAAGAAGCAAACTTTTGATGCCTTTTTACCGCTGCCAGTGCTGTGGATGGGGTACAAGCGCGACTGGATTAAACAGTTGCCACCTCGGCTGCTGACTTGGCTTAACCACTGGACCGGACGCGGATTCCTCGACTCCTGGGAAGTGATGGTATCCCGTGAGCTAGAGGCCACCGACGGCTGGCGGGCAACCCTGGCCAACCCCGATGCCTGGACCGTCCATCCCATCGCTCGGGGACCGAAGTATATCAACGCTCTCCCCGACATTATTCGCCGCATTGAGGCGGGAGCGTATCCCCCCGGACAGGCTGGCTATTACGATTTAAATCTAGATCTGTGGGTTTAGCGATTGGGTTCAACCCCTAAGGCTGTACGGATTTACGAAAACTGAACTCATCAATAGATATGGCTGTGGTCGATTAAGGCTCAGCCATGTTTGCGTTAGAGCCATTGATCTCAAACGGGTTTAGGCAAATTGCCCAGCGCCCCCTGCAGAGAAACTATCTGTGTCAGGTAGCCCTGGTCACACATTGCTTGCAGAAGGCTGTTTATACCGGGGGTGTTTCCCCTCTGGACAGAACTTGCAAGGAGGTCTCAAATCAAGAGAACGACGTGCGACTCTCCTTTGGAGAGGCTATAGCCCTATCGGGCATGGCTCCGCTAACCCTAACGCAACGGTGCCGCTTGCTGACCTTATTCTTAGCGACTCCCCTCACAGCAGGACTCTCCTACCATGACCCAACCCGGACAAAAGCTTAAACCTGCCAATCCGTTTCTCTATGGTGAAGTGCAGCCATTTCCGCCCGATTTGCCCGCTCAGCAAACCGATCGCAGCCCTGTCAATGTCCCCCAGGGGAGTGCCTGGTGGCAAGACCGCAAAAATCAAGTAATTTGTGGGCTGAGCGCAGGTGCGCTGATCCTGCTTGGGTTGACCCTCAGAGAGTCTTCTGCGCCGGTGGGCCAGTATGC
>JBCBQD010000250.1:0-8572 GCA_039820425.1 Cyanobacteria bacterium J06635_1 | reverse complement strand
CAGACGCTGAGCCATGACGTACCAGCAAGGAAGAGTCCCAATACTGGATACCACTGATGCTATCGAGGGGATAGCTGGATAACTCATTGGGAAAGTCGCTATCGCCTGGCACCTGGGCGCGGTAGAGCGCATACGACTCAAACCCCTGGGGTTCGACCACAAATACGCCGGTTTGCTGCGTCTCAACACACTCATTCAGCAAAATTGGCACGGCGACATGGCCAGTATTGCCATCCACGGTCGGTTCACCAATGATTCGACGGGCAAACATGACCTTTTCGGGCACGATTTCGAGCGCTTCGCAGTCGAGGGCATCAAGGACGTTCATGTTCCAGCCGCCGATGTCGATGGTGTTGAATGGGCCCTCTGGCCAGTCGAGGCGTAGCTTAGCACCATCCTCTAGGACTGAGACCGTTGGGATGCCTGGCTCTTGGCCATCTTGATCCGGCTCAGGCGGGATATCAGCGGCGGCGTTGGGGCGCTGCCCGGTGACAATGTCAAAACAGTTGAAGCCCTGTTCCTCGGTATAACTAGCATTGAAAGGCCCCAGGGCAACGGTTGACTGATAGCGATTAAATTCGCGCGAGGGCCAGCGTTCGGTATGGTTGCAGGTATCCCCATTACACACGCAGGTAAAAATCGGAATGTCTGGATAGGGATCACGCCATTCAGCAATGATCAGACTCAGATCGACCGCTTGGCCCAGCGCATATCGAGCAGTCGGTTTCAAGGGTTCTTCCTGGGCAAAAGCAGCTTGGGGCACGTTAGCCATTAGCATGCCACAAAACAGCCATGTCATTCGCCAGAAAGTAAGCTTAAAAGCCATCCTAGGTCTCCTGTTACTGGGTTGATGCTGACATGAGGTTATCATCCATCAAAATGGCTACTTTTTAGGGGATTTAGGAACTAACTTGAACTCTGAAAATCAGGGGTGCGAAAAGTGCAACAGGCTGTTGCACTTTTTCGTGGGGCCACCGCGCTCAATGGGGCCGTTGCAATGGTTGGGAGCGCTGCGCCAGTGAGCAGTCCTGTGCTGATGAATGTACTTTTTACCTCCCCACCTCCCCTGACCAGCACTTTAAAGCGATGCATCAGACTCATTTTTTCTTCCGCGTTTCGCTCGCGTACTGGCCATGGACACTAACCAGGTAAGGGACCAGATAGGTTAAGCCTGCGGAAATCCAGCGGCCTCGGTCCATTTTGCGCTGCATCAACGCAGCGCCGTGATTAATGACAAACAGAGCGGTACCTACGACAGCTGAGACCTTGAGCCCGGTGACCATCATGTCTGGCTGAAATAGACTGCGTAGATAGCCCAATAATCCCGTCATGGGGTCAACCACCGATACTGATAGGGCTCATCTTGGGCTCCCCAGACCTGGTTACCCGCGGCGTCAAAGCCGCGATCCCAGGTGTCCATGCCGTCTGCATGCAACACGACCACGTTGGTGATGCTGACCGCACCGCGGACGCTGGCGGGGCAACCACCGTTGGGGGTGCTGCCAACCATCCCTAACGGTGAAGGGCGGAGGGCAACGGTGCAAACTTGCTCACCGAGAGAGTCGATTGGGACGAGGCGCTCGGTGGGGGCGCGATCGCAAAACCCCTCCCACTGCTCTGGCGCATCGGGCTTCAGAGTGCGGGATTCTATCCGTTGCCCGTCACCGGGGGCAATCTGCAAAAAGCGCTGGCGATAGGGGGCATCCAAACTATTGGACAGAGCCTGCTCTTGATAGAGATAAACCGAGTCCGCGGCGGGCTCAGACACACTAATGCGGCAGGTGGTCATTTGCACACTGACAAAATCAGGATCAGCCGCCGCCTGGGCAGAGGTATCCATTACCCCCTCCAGGTGCTCAGCCACCGTGTCTACAGAAATGGGAGTTTCCCCAAGATCGGCCACTGCTGGCGAGACGATACTTAGACAAAGGCCAAAGATAACGAGATTTGTGGCTGTTTGAAACCTGTTCACATTCCCTGAAGCTTGTGTTTGCTAGATGATTGAGTTGATGTGTTTCTGCAGAATATTTTGACAGAACCCTTCTCTAGACTGTATCGCAAGTCAGGGTGACGGTTGTTTCTGTGCCCGAACAAAAAAGGTAGTTGTGCTTTCCCAAAGTCGATCGTTGGTGGCTTTTTGCACAATCGCAGCCAGGTACGTTGCCTGCATCTGCTCAAGCTGCTGCGGCGATAGTGCCTGCAGCTGAGGATGGCCCTTAAAGGAAAGCCTTAGACTACTTTGGGTGAGTTGTAAAGATTGCAAATCAGCCAGGGTGCGATCGCGCCCCGATTGCTCGACCACCACCTGAATATTGCCAAACCTGGCCTGCTCTAGAAGCTGATGACATCGCTGGGGCGTCCCCAACGGTTCAAGAATATGGCCCATGGGCTCAGGCAAACTCACACAAATCTGCTTGTAGATTTCTGAGAGGTAGGCATTCTGATCGGGGCAGGTGAATGCAACATAGCCGCCCGGCTTCAGCCAGCCATGCCACTTTTGAAAGCTCGCGGGAATATCTTGGAATAGCACCACCGCCTCGCAGCAGAAGAGGACATCAAATCGATTTGCAGGCAGTGCGATTGTTTCTGCGTTCGCTTTGACCAGCTCAAGGTTTTGTAACCCCAGCTTTGCCAGCTTATGCCTCGCCTGATTGAGCATACCTGGGGTTAGATCAATGCCAGTCACCTGTCCGGTTGGCCCGACCTGCTCAGCGGCTGCGATCGCAACCAGCCCTGTCCCTGTTGCCACATCCAAAACCCGATCCCCGAGTTGGAGCGGTACGGTTTCTAACAAGCGTCTGGCCTTGTAGGGGTGGGTTGTGCCGGGCTCGTGGTCGTAGTCCGTCCGGCGACCATAGAAGGCGGTAACAGCTTGATGATATGCCTTCGCTTGGTCATGCACGGGCGGTAAATTCCATCAGGTGAACTTCTGGATAGCCGGGGCGTGGCCCCATATCTTGCCAACCGTGCTTTTTATAAAAGGCAAGCGCCCGCTGATTGCTAAGACTCACCGAGAGCTGTGCCTTGACAATCCCAACCTGTTCAAAAATCTGCTCGACATAGCTGTGAAGCTGGTCACCTAGACCTGTCCCCCGCGCTTCTGGGATCAAATACAGCAAGTTTAGATAGGCCAGGGTCTGCTGGCCCTTCAGATGCATTTCGATCTGACCGACAATCTGGTCATCTTTGACCACATGCACACAGCCTTCCGGAAATTCTCTAATCCGCTCCTTGAGCCAGGTAAAGTACTGCTCATGGTTTTCGCCGCTTTCTTGATCAAAGCGCTCGGCCCCGTTTTCAAAGCTGCACTGCATCGCATCACGACGAAACTGCACGCAGAGAGCTGCGGACTGCTTTAGGTCGATGGGGATAAATGCGATCTTCGCGCTCATTGAAGGGGATGATCAGACGGAATTTTTTCCAGGAACCAGTCATAGCCAGCAATTAGTCGCTGTTTTGCGTCCATATTCACCATACTACCGTGGGCCACAATGACCCGCCGAAAATCCCAGCTTAGAATTTTCTTTACAGACTGTCTTAACAGAACCTTATCTCGGCTGGCCAATCTTTCCAACCAGGAGGGGCCCAGTTGGTCATAACTGCCCAGCACTCGGGCAGCTAGCCGAATTGCCCACGGAAACTGGGCATCAAAGTGAAAGGCCGTATCTGTGAGGATCAGGGTAGAACTCCCCCGGTGAAAGAGTGCATATTCTCCCAGATTGGCACTACCGCTGGGGGCAAGGGTGTTAAAACCTGCAAAGTGGGCATAGTCGATCTCCCCCAGTAGACAACCGCTATCACCTGGGATAATCCGATCAATCGGCAGTTCGGGCCGCTTTTCTAGTAGCCCTGGCACTGCCCAGAAAGAAGCCTGTGGATAGGTTGCCTTAAAATCGCTGGCAAACAGGTAGTGAAACAGATTGGGAGCAATGATATGTCGCACCCTGCCCAGGCTATCTATCTGGTTTTGTAAGTCATCGCTCAACCGGATGGGAGAAATCACCGCCAAGTCGCCGGACTCAAGGCGAATAACCGTCATCCGATTACCAATGCTGAGACCAAAGTAAATAAACGGTTGTTCGGCTACCCACAGATTACTTGCAACTTGTCTAAGCATGGTTTGACTGAAAGGAGGCTATACAACCTGGAGAGAACCCCGGTTTTTTGGGTAGGTAAACCATAACCCTTGGCTTTCATAAAAGAAACCAGGGTTCTGGCAAACCTCATCTTGCCGGTTTGCATGCGACAAAGGCTCGATGATGAGGGGGGAGTTTAAACAAGCCGTAACTGTCCGAAGTGGCCACGTCAAAGCCAGCGCGTCGTAGCCAGCTTTCAACCTCTACAGCCAGATAGAGCCGCTGCTGGTGGGTTTCATCATCTCGCCGATACATCTGCCCAACTTTACGAAGGGTGGTGATTCGACGGGTGAGCATTTGGTGCGTCCGATCTTCTTGCTTTTCATAGAGCACCAGCCAATCATCCCCTTCGGCAAAGCCCTGGGTTGCTTGCTCAGACTGGCTGGCTTCTAATAAATCAAAGATAAAGTGTCCACCAGGCGTCAGCGCAGCATACATCTGTTGAAAGAATGCCTGTAATGCTTCGCTGCTCTTGTCTGGGTCAAAAATATCTGGGTCAAAGCAGTAGTTGAGGCATTCGCCAATTGCGATCGCACCCCAACACCTCGGCAACTCAACCTTAAACAGCGAATCGACGTAGAAAGTCGCCTGGGGCACTCGCCGCCGCGCAATCTCGATCATGGCCGCAGAGATATCTATACCGATTGCCTGATAGCCCGCGTTAATCAAGGCCTGGGTTGAGAGGCCGCTGCCACAGCCCAAATCTAAGATCAAGCCACCCTGACGAGGCTTGAGAATATCTAGAATGCCAGGAAGTGTGTTGAGTACATAATGATCAAAGCCCACATCGTGGATGTAGGCCAGATCTTCCCGGTAGGCATCTTGATTGTTTATGTTCATGATGACCAAGTTGTTTTCATTTTCAACACCTTGACACCTGAGAGACCAGGGAAAGCGACAATTTCTACAGTTTGAGACGGTGCCTAATTTAAGCCGGAAAATTCAGGTTAGGTAAGAAGTCAGGAGCCAGAAGTCAGGAGTCAGCATGGAACTGGATTCTGGCTCCTGACTCCTGACTTCTCGCCTCGGGAAAACTTCCCGCTTTAAGTTGATACCCTTTGAGACTTATCCGAGCACGTCAATAGACTGATGTTGAATCGTCTTCATGAATGAGAAGACTGCGGGACTATGCAAAGCATCAGACAGGATAGCAGCCACTAAATTTCGAGTGAGCGGAACGGGCAACTGACAGACTTTCACGGAATCAGGCATTGGGAAAGCCGCTAATTTGGGCAGGATGGCAATACCCAGCTCTTGGGCAACCATTCTAACAATGGTTGCATCTTCATTAATCTCGTAAGCTACATTAAGACTAACTTCGGCCTGCTCAACATAAGCACGTAAATCAGCATAGCCTTCATCCTCAGAAATAGGCATAATTAGCGGATACTGAGCTAACTGTGACCAGGTGATTTTGTCTTCGACGGGGGCAGAAAGTGGGACTATGGCTACATAGTCATCTTTGCCAATAGGTTGGACGGTAAACCCGGTCGTGTCGTAAATATCTATCAAGCCAACATCAATTTTTCGATCTCGCAGCCACTGCTGGACTTCGGCGTGATCAAAACATATGGTCACTGTGACCGAAACATCTGGATACAGCTTTTTGAAGGTTGCCAATGCCTGAGGCAACCAGTAAGTTGCCAGACTGCGAATGCAACCAACCCTCACCTGACCGCTATTTGCCCCTCTAGCCTGCTCAGCCTTGACCGCAACCTGATCAAGATGGCGCAAAATCGCTTGAATGTCTTCAAAGACTTGCTCTCCAACCGGTGTTAATGAAGCCCCTTCACGGCTACGAAACAACAAGGATACGCCGAGAGACTCTTCTAAAACAGCGATGGCATGGCTGACCGAAGATTGAGCAATATCAAGCTCTACAGAGGCTTTGCTGAAGCTGCCATAGGTGACAACAGCGACCAGTGCGCGAAGCTGAGATAGCTTAATTTTTGAGACGTCAACTTTGCGCATGGGTAGCGTGCAACCGGCTTTCCTGATTATAGGTCGACATCTATAGCCAGAGGCGTGTGTCTATGCGGGTAATTCAAGACGATAGTTGCCAATCACTTCTTAGCAGGCCAAAAATCATCAAATCTACAAAATGGTCATAAAGCCATTCTCCTTCTCGGACGATGCCTTCTTGCTTAAAGCCTAACCGCCTAGGAATCGCCTGACTACGATAATTCTCTGTCGCGGCTCGGATTTCAATCCGATTTAGGTTTAGTGCTTGAAAGGCGTGATTGACTAGCACCCGACATGCCTGGGTCATCATACCTTTGCCCTGATACGGCGCAGCCAGCCAGTAGCCCAAAGAGGCAGAATGGTTCGCCCAATCAATGCGGTGATGGCCGATCGCCCCAACAATATTGCCTTGCCAGACAATCGCCATTTGAAAGCCTTCATTGCGCTCAAACTGGGCCTGGGTCGTGATGATAAAAGCCCGTGTATCTTCTGCGGTGTGAACGTTATCAACCCAGGGCAACCACTGGCGCAGATAGTCCCGATTTTCATCTGTGAGCCGAAAGATAGCATCTGCATGGCGAGGGTCTAATTGCTCAAGGCAGAGCTCACGGGTAATCTGAGACGGCAACATCCATAGACCTCAATTGTAGACGCTTTAATCCTAGATCTGAAATGAGAAAAAAGCGGGAATTCGTTTGCCTAAGACCATTGCACTATCTGAAAGTCTTCAAGCAGCGTTGCCTACTGGTTGTTGGCTGTTGCAGGATCGCTGAGAGTTGGATTGGTGATAAATGTCTCATCCGTCAGGCTTTGCAGAAACGCAGTGAGATCTTGTTTTTCTGTCGCTGTTAGTGAGAACCCCTTAAGGAAAGAGCTTTTAAATGGATTTTGACTACCAACGCCCGCATACGGACCCTGATCAATCGTGCGACCGCCGGCCTCGTAGTGCTCGATGGCCTCTTCTAGTGTAGCCACGCTGCCGTCGTGCATATAGGGGGCTGTGAGGGCAATGTTTCGCAGGGTAGGGGCTCTAAATCTGCCCATGTCGCTGGCATTGTGGGTGATTTCTTCGACGCCGGTATTGTTGGGGGGGTAAGCACCGCTGCCGTCGATGTTATAAAGCCCGGTGTTGTGAAAGGCAATTTCGGTAAAGCCAGAGCGTTCGTGACGGGTAGAGTCGCTAAAGTTGAGCCCGCTGTGGCAGTGGAAGCACTCTAAGCGTTCGCTGTTAAACAAGGCTTCACCCCGTTTGGCTGAGGCAGAAATAGCTGAGGGGTCTCCGCCGTAGCGATAGCAGTCGTAGGGTGAGTTAAAGGAGTTGAGGGTGCGTTCGAAGGCTGCGATCGCAAGTGTCACGTTCCGTACACTCACCGGCTCATCCCCTCCAAAAGCAGTCCTAAACCGCTCCAAATAAACTGGATCATCGCTCAGGGTTTGCAGCAGCTCGTTTTCTCGACCCGCCATCCCCAGCTCTACGGGTTCCTCACCAAACATGGGTACCAGCATCTGCTGTTCGAGGTGCTGCATAAGCGGATTTGCCCAGGTCTGCACAGAGTTATAACCCGCGTTAGTCAAACTCATCGAGTTACGCGGATGGACCTCTCCAGTAGCCCCCACCGAAGTAGGCTTGCCGTCGGTAAACGCCAGCTTTTGCAAATGGCAAGTCCCACAGGAAAAATCTCCGGTAACTGATAAACGCGGCTCGTAAAATAGATGTCGTCCCAGCTCAACCTTCGCTGCCGTCATCGGATTTTCTGCGGGCACCACAGGTTTTGGCACCCAAGCGGGCAGACCCCAGTCAAATTCGCCCGGAGCAGAGTCAACCGCATTGGCGGGGGCTACCGTCGGAGAGAGCGTGCCCTCGGGCCCGTGCCCAAGCGCTTTCTCAAACCCAACGGATAGGCAAAATACTAAAACGCAGGTCAGTATCCAATTAATCCATCGACGAGGCAACATTCTGACTCCTATCTCCTGGCTCCTAGTTTCTACCAGAACACTTCGGCCTAGATATGCACCCTTCCTATTTTACGCTGAAAAAAGTTTGTTCGAGAACGGGCTGATCATTAAAAGGCAGCCCCAAACTCTGCATTAGCCCCGCACAGTCGCTATCGTCTGGCGACGACATGCAGCCAATAGCCGTATTCTCCTGATTTTCTGCGAGGTTCGTATTGGCCACCAGCGCTGCGAGATCCGCCACAATCACATCCTGCGCCGGGTCAAAATCAGCAAAGACAACCTCTGCCCGATTGGGCGAGCCGCACACCACAGGGGCCTGGGTTGAGTCCATCTGACAGCCGACACTGCCTAAATGAAAGGCAAACCCTTGAAAAGCCTCAGGCTTGTGGTCGCCGTGTTCACCTGTGTCGCCATGCTGAACGGCACCGCCGTGCTCGTCTGTGCCGCCATGATCGCTATGCTGCCGTACCTGGGCGACATCGGTCGCCGGGGTCAGATCGATGCGGGCAAACTTATAG
>JBCBQD010000249.1:0-8640 GCA_039820425.1 Cyanobacteria bacterium J06635_1 | reverse complement strand
CAAAAGATTGGTGAATATCGCCATGGGTTGGCGGTGAGTCCTACGTTTATCCAGCAGTATGGTGAACCGTCCAAGCCTGAGGCCCTGATTGACTTACCCTTTGCCAGCTGGCGTGTGCCTGGTGATTCGGTGATTTTGCAAATGGGCGATCAGCAGATAGAACTGGTGCCTTATTTGCAAGTGAATGACTACTTGCACCTGTTAGAGCTAGCCCTTGCGGGTGACTGCATCACAGAGCTGCCCCCGTTTTTGGCTCAGGTGCATTTGATGAATGGGCGTCTCAAGCCAGTTTTGGGCCAGTATCCATTACCCTTACGTGAACTCACCCTGATTTATCCCTCGCGCAAACAACTCTCACGGTTGGTGAAAACCTATATCGACTTTTGTGCTGAGTGGGTGGGGGATTTGTGTGAATCGTTGAAAACGAGGTGAGGAGGGTAGAGGGTAGTGGGTAATGGGTGGTGGGTAATGGGGTAGTGGGTGGAGAAGTTTTGAATGTTGAGTTTTGAGTTACAGAAAATGCTTAGGCGTTAGGATTAAGATGCACTAAATCGTCGAGTTCTGCGTACTCGGGTAGGGTTGTCTCAATTTGTTGTCCCTGGCGGATAACGACTCTATCTGCTTGGTTTCGAGAAATTAGCTCATTGAGGGTTCGGGCTTTAAAGCAAACGAGATCTGCTGATTGGCCGATGCCGATGGCTGTATCCAGTCCCATGATCTGGGCGGGGGCTGTGGTCACGGCTTGGGGCCACTGATCGTAGGGGCGGTCGAGGTGGCCAATGCGTACCGATTGGGTAAATACTTCCAGGCCATCATGGTCGCCGTAGGCAAAGAACGGATCGCGACAGTTGTCGCTTGCCACCGCAAGTGGAATGTCTTTTTGAACAATCTCATGGAGTAGGGTCACGCCCCGGTATTGGGGCGTTTGGCCAGGGTAACGATCTTGCAGATAAAGGTTGCACATGGGCAGACTAATGATGGAGAGTTCGGCTTCCTTGACAGCCGCGAGTGTTTGCTCAACTCGTTCAGGAGACTGCACTGAGAGGCTACAGCAGTGACCGCAGGTGACTTTTCTCTCAAACCCGTGTTTTAAGCTAGTCTGGGCGATATAATACAGGCTGATATCATCGGGGTTGAGACTCTCATCGACGTGAAAATCAAGGTCTAGATTACGTTCTTTGGCGATCGTAAATACGCGCTCGAGCTGAGTCTCAATTGCTAGATTGTTAAAGGCAACACCGCCCAAGATGCCGCCGGGGGTCTCGGCCACAATGTCTGCAAGTTGCTCGCCCGCTGGGGTCATAAAATAATCCAGGGAAACCAGACAAACGGCTTGCAAGGTTAGCCGGTCGGCCCATTCTCGCTGAAGTGTGCGAAAAACCTCGAAGCTGATGGTTGCTTGCTCGCCAAAGGCATCAAGGTGGGTCCGAATGGCTCCTGTCCCGTGGGCATAGCTGCACCTGAGGCCAAACTCCATGCGGCGATAGATATCTTCGGGTTGCCAATGCTGCTCACGGTCTTTTGTAACGGCCTCCAGGGCGCTATCAAAACAGCCATCTGGGTTAGGCATACGCGGCCAGGTGTGACCTTTGTCTAGGTGTGTATGGACATCGATAAAGCAGGGCCAGACTAGACCTTGTTTTAAGTTGACGGCGGGGATTTCTCCTATTTGGGCTGTGCCTGTCGCCACCAGACTTTGAATTTGTCCCTCACTGATTTCGATATCGACTGCGATCAGGTCTTCTTGATGGGGAAAGGCTTGGAGGGTTGGGATGGGCGAGAGACTGACTGAGCTGTCGAGCAAACAAGCGGGAATGCGGGTGTTGGTTAGCCAGTAATGGGGGGTAGAGGGCACTGTCAGGAAGGGCGGCATGGGGGATTTTGGATTTTGGATTTTGGATTTTGGGCAGATGATCGGTAATTGGCAATTGGTAACGGGTAATGGGTGATTGGTAATGGGTGATTGGCCATTTACCCACTACCCACTACCCACTACCCACTACCCACTCTTATCCCTAATTCTCTCGTCGAATCGCGCTCTCATGCCAGTGCTTGAGCAGCTGATCTGACAGCACCGTCAGGCCTACGAAAATGGTGACGCCGAGGACGGTGGTCATCAGTAGGGCGGCGAACATTCGAGGGATTTGGAGGTTGAAGCTGGACATGAGGATTTGGTAGGCAATGCCTGAGCGGGCACCGCCGGTACCGGCGACAAATTCGGCGACGACGGCTCCGATCAGGGCCAGACCACCGCTGATGCGTAGACCGCCTAGAAAGTAGGGTAGGGCGGCGGGGAGGCGTAGATAGAGCAATGTCTGCCAGCGGGAGGCTCCGTAGAGTTCGAACAGATTTCTTAAAGTGTGGTCGGCGCTGTTGAGGCCGAGGGTGGTATTAGAGACAATGGGGAAAAAGGCGACGATCCAGGCGCAGACGACCAGGGCTAAGAAGGTGTTGTTTTGAAGCCAGATGATGATCAGGGGTGCGATCGCAACAATCGGCGTCGTCTGCAAAATCACCGCATAGGGAAAGAAACTACGCTCAATCCACTTGCTTTGGGTAAACAAAATCGCAATCAGTAGCCCGGATATCACCGCAGCGATAAAGGCCACCACCGTAATTTGAATCGTCACCAGCATGGAGCGAAATAGGTCGGGCCATTCCTCAAGCAGCGTTTTGATCACCAGCCCCGGCCCTGGCAAAATGTAGGGCGGCGTCTGGGTGACCCGCACCCCCACATCCCATAAGATGACCGCGAGCATCCCCACCATCAAAGGGGCCAGCCAATTTGCAGAGACCAGCTGTTTGGGGTGAGATCGAGGAGAGCCAGTTTTGCCGTTGCGGGTCATCCCCCCATTCACAGCGTCATTGGCAATATCAGCAGGTGGCTTTAGATAAGACATGGTGTTTAAGACAGGGAGGCTAGCGTAGGGCAGGGGCCGTTTTGGGGGATTCGGCTTCGGAGGATTCGGCCTCGGATAATTGCTGCAAGATCTCTCGGCAGTACTGGTTAAATCGAGGTGAGGTGCGAAAGTCGTCTGTGCGGGGATGGGGCTCATCAATGGGCACATCCGCAATCACCCGCCCCGGACGGGCGGCCATGACCACCACCCGAGATGAGAGGAATACTGCTTCAAAGATATTGTGGGTGACAAAGAGCACCGTCCAGTGCTTTTGCTCCCAGAGGTGTAGCAGGTCGCTGTTTAATCGGCTGCGAGTCATCTCATCTAGAGCCCCGAAGGGTTCATCCATGAGCAACACATTGGGCTTAGTCACCAGCGCCCGCGCAATCGACACCCGCATTTTCATGCCGCCAGACAGCTGACGCGGGTAGCTCTTTTCAAACCCCTGCAAATCGACCATATTCAGCGCCTCTTGAATCTCGGCGCGGGCAGACCGCAGGGAGCGGCCTTTGAGCTTAAGCGGCAGGTGGACGTTATCAACGACGTTGGCCCACGGCATCAGTGCTGCGTCTTGGAATACAAATGCCAGGTTACGCTCATCTGGTGGTATGCCCCAGTCAGTGTGCCCTCCGGTCGGCTTACCCAAGCCCGCCACGAGCTTAAGGACCGTACTTTTGCCGCAGCCCGACGGCCCCACCAGGCTGACAAATTCTCCGGGATGAATCGTCAAATCGACACCCCTTAGGGCAACGGTGCCATTGGCATAGACCTTGTCAATCTGGCTGAGCGTCAGCAGCGACGAATTGGGCATGGGCAATTAAAATTGGCGGCGGTTGGTCACAAGCTTTGTATAGATTAACGGTTTTCGCCTCAGGGCGGTGTCTAGGGGGTTACGGAATGTAGACTATAGGCAGTGACCCAGGCTAAGTCATGAGCCCTGTCCGCGCCGATCAAATCACGAATATTCAACTGCCGCTGCCAGAGATTGCTGAGTTTTGCGATCGCTGGGCGGTCACCGAGTTTGCCCTATTTGGATCGGTCCTGCGCGATGACTTTCGCCCAGACAGCGACATCGACGTCCTAGTCGATTTGGAGCGAGAAGTGCTACACCATACGCTTATAGACCTGGTGGCCATGAAAGAGGAGTTAGAAATCCTCTTTGATCGAAAGGTTGATTTGCTTACCAAGAAAGGCATTGAACGAAGTCGAAACCCGCTTAGAAAGGAAGCTATCCTTTCGTCTGTCGTCGTTATTTACAAGCCGATCCAAGCCGCATGATATCTGCCCGTGATTATCAATCTCTAATGGACATCGTGGATTCTGCTCAAATTGCAATTAGTTACGTGGCTGGATTGACGGAAGATGAGTTTTGGAATGATATGCAGTGCCAAGATTCAGTTATACGGCGTATTGAAATCGTGGGCGAAGCAGCAACGAGACTGTCTCAAGATTTGCGTTCTGAACTTCCTCATATTCCCTGGCGACGGATCGTCGGTATGCGCAATGTGATGATTCACCAATACGATGATGTTAGCTTAGACATTGTTTGGGATACGACCCAAACTTTTTTGCCGTTCCTGATTCAGGAAATAGCAACATTTCTGGAAGCGCAACTTGCTCCATGATCCTGTTTAGCAATTGCATGATCAATTTCAGGAATCTCACGCCTAGCTTGGAATTGACATCAGTTCTGGTGAAGTTCTTTGCAGATTTGAGGTTTGGTATGAGTATCCAGAAAGCCGGTCTGTCTCTTTTAAGCCTGGGGTTGATGGCCTGTAGTGCCACGCCCTCTGCCCCCACGACTGAGTCAGGATCACCCCTTTCGGTGGAAGAATCGGCTGAGCCCATTGCAGCTCAGCCGACTGAGCAGCCAACTGAGCAGCCAACTGAGCAGCTGACTGAACCCCTAACCAGCCCCAAGCAATCTGGCTGGAATCCGGATGGCTGGAATCCAGATAATAATGTCACCGATAAATGCTTTGTCCTGCTGGCCTATGACTCCGAGGACACGTCGGTTAATCTGCGAGACCAGCCCGATGGGAGCGTTCTGACGAGTTTGCCTAATCTCACCCATGTCCATTCTGGGCAACCTGCCTATATTGAATCCGGTTGGAACTATCTTTCTGTGGAGGGTCAAGATCAGCAGGGCTATATCTGGCAAGATCTCCTCCGCCTGACCTACTATCAGGTTGCAGATCCTCAAGATACCTATGCTAACCTGCGTCAGTCGCCCAATGGTCCGGTCATTGATACGTTAGACAATGGCACCGAAGTTCGGTTTATGGGTGAGGATGGCACCTGGACCCAGGTGGAACTCGCCAGTGGTCAGGTGGGTTATGTGGCGACGTCATTGCTGATGCGCCCAAATTGTTTCTGAGTGAGTAATCCAGGCTAAGCCATGGATTGATCTTGATAGCACTTGCTAGACTAAATAATTACCCGTCCTATCAGCAGTATTCAATGACGGCTTTTACCGTTAACCTCGATCCGGTCATTACCTTAACTGACGAGCAGTTTTACCAGCTCTGTCGTAATAACCCTGACTTGAAGTTTGAACGGACTGCCGCTGGAGATTTAATCATCATGGCACCGACGGGTGGAGAAACCGGTAACCGCAACGGAAGGGTCAATCAGCAATTATTTAACTGGTCAGATAGCAACGAGTTGGGCATCGCCTTTGATTCATCTACCGGATTTAAGCTGCCAAATGGGGCCGATCGTTCACCAGATGCTGCGTGGGTGACCTTAGAAAAATGGCAAGCTCTGACACCTGAGCAAAGGGAGCAGTTTGTGCCCCTGTGCCCTGACTTTGTGGTTGAGCTAATGTCACCCAGCGATAGTCTGGCCAAGGCCCAAGAAAAGATGGCTGAGTACGTTACCAACGGGGCTCGCCTAGGTTTTTTGCTCAATCGCAAAACTCGCACGGTCGAAATTTATCGCCCTGATCAGCCGGTTGAGCGGTTGGAACATCCCGCAATACTGTCGGGAGAAGACGTGTTGCCTGGGTTTAACTTGAAGCTATCGCGAGTTTGGTAGTGGGCAATTTTGTCCGGTTTTGCGATCGCATTTACTACCTTACAGAGTTCTGTCTGGAGCAGGCTATGTTCTTCTTGCGGCATCGGTTTTTGAAAGATTTGACCGTTGATAAATTCTGAGGCGGGCTTGGTGTCTGGACGGGCTGGAAATTTTGCCAGGGTGGGTTTAGCTATGGCAACCATGCGCATCTGCTCCGTCACTTGTGGGCCATCTAGCCAGAATTCACTGTCGCGATCGCACTCTATTTGAAATCAATGCGATCGCGTTTGGAAGGGTGGGGAAAATGCGAGCGTATACTGCCCATATCCGCCGGATAGTCCATCAGCGCTAAACTAAGACATCGGCTCAACTGATATAGCCTCACCTGAGGCTGCACGTCTGCTTAGACTATGGTTCAGCAACTGCGCACTGATAGCAACCTCATTTACCCAGACAGCGATGGTCAACCCATTTCAAACGATACCCAACAGTTTCGCTGGATTGTCACCATTAAGGAGAACCTGGAACTGCTGTATGCTGACGACCCCAACGTATTTGTCGCAGGTGATTTGCTGTGGTACCCGATTGAGGGTGATAACACCTTAAGTCAGGCCCCTGATACGCTGGTGGTATTTGGACGACCCAAGCGCGATCGCGGCTCTTACCAACAGTGGGAAGAAGACAATATCCCACCTCAGGTGGTGTTTGAAATTTTATCGCCGGGGAATCGTCTCAAAGAGATGGCGAAAAAGTTTCAATTCTATGAGCGCTACGGCGTTGAAGAATATTATGTTTACGATCCAAGCAAGATAGACCTGATTGGCTGGCAACGAAAAGACGGCTACCTGGATGTGATTGAAACCATCCAAAACTGGGTAAGCCCTCGTCTGGCTGTTCGCTTTGTGCTCACCGATGAAAAGCTAGAAATTTATCGCCCCGATAATGAGCCTTTCTTGACCTACACCGAGCTGGGTAAACTGCGTGAGCAAGAGACCCAGCGAGCCGTTCAGGCAGAGGCGCAACTTGCTCAAGAAAAAAAACGAGCAGACCGATTGGCCGCTCGCCTAAAAGAATTGGGCGTAGATCCTGACGCTGTTTAACTTTAGGGTTTACTCTGGGGACTTAGCTCTGGTAATAATCCGTCCCTTTATTCACAAACTCCAGGGTATAAGCCTGCTTAAAATCGACTGACGCATCATAGACGCCTGCCTCAGCCATGGAGTCAAAAAATGCCTGCCAGCGCGCATCGGTCATCGCTCCGATACCGTCGGTTTCCGCAGATCCTGAGACCACAATGCCGTATTCCTGCATTTTCTCAATGCCGTAGGCGATTTGCTCGTCGGTCATCTCGGGGTTAGCCTCTTTGATCAGCGCGTTACCCGGCTCCGGGTTCTCAAAATAGCTGTACCAACCCTTGATCGAGGCATCCACAAATCGCTGTACCAGGTCTGGGTCTTGCTCCACCAATTCTTTGCGGGTCTCGATTGTGGTGGAATAGGGTTCATAGCCATAGTCTGCCAGCAAGAAGACCGTCGGGTCAAAGCCGCCCTCTTTGAGAATTGCCAGGGGCTCGGAGCTGAGGTAACCCTGCTGGGCCGAATTTTTGTCTTGCAAAAACGGACCGGGATTGAAGTTGTAGTTGCGCTTCATATCTTCGCTAAAGCCGTATTTGGCGGCGAGGAACGGCCAGTAGGTGACGTTTGCAGCCTTGGAGATAAAGATCGGTTTGCCTTTGAGGTCGGCCAGGTCGGCAATGCCCTGATCGGGGTGAGCAACAATCACCTGGGGATCTTTTTGGAACATCGCCGCCACGGTGATTTTAGGAATGTCCTCAACCACGGCGTTGATCGCGTCAGCGGTGTAGCCCATAAAGAAATCGACCGCGCCGCCCATGAGCAGTTGGGTGCCGTTGACCTGGGGGCCCCCCATTTGAATGGTGACATCCAGACCGTGGTCAGCGTAGATGCCGGTGGCGACGGCTTGATAAAAGCCGCCGTGCTCGGCCTGGGCATACCAGTTGGTGCCGTAGGTGACTTTGGTGAGTTCACCCGTGGCGGCGGATTCTGAAATCTCAACTTCTGAAGTTTCGGCGGTTTCTTCGGGGGCGGGGGGTTGTCCGGTACAGGCAGCTAAGACCCCGGTGCCCACTGCGAAGGAACCGTATTGGATAAATTGACGACGATTTAATTTGGACATAACCATTTACCTCTTTAATCCTGCATTGGGCAGGCACAAGGCACTGCCCCTACAAAAATCCTCCGCGTCTCCGCGTCTCCCTGTCTCCGCGTCCTTACCTTCCCCATCTCCCCCTCCTTCCCCATCTCACTTATGCCTTCTCCAACCACTCAATCACCTGATGCCCCAATCTCACATCACTTAGTCGGTCAATCTCCCGAATCCCTGTGGGACTGGTCACATTAACCTCCGTCAGGTATCCACCAATCACATCGATACCGACAAAGATTAAGCCATCTCGTCGGAGTGTGGGGGCAAGTTCGTTACAAATTTCGCGATCGCGATCGGTAATACCCACTTTATCGACCCGACCACCGACTGCCATGTTGCCGCGAAACTCTTGCCCCACAGGGATTCGGTTGACCGCACCGATGGGCTCGCCGTTGAGTAAGATGATGCGCTTATCACCGTCTTTGGCGGCGGGCAGGTAGGCTTGCACCATCACGGGCTCTTTGCCCTGTTGGGTGCTGACTTCGATGATGGAGTTAAA
>JBCBQD010000248.1:0-8648 GCA_039820425.1 Cyanobacteria bacterium J06635_1 | reverse complement strand
GAGAAGCTGATTCTCAACACAGCACTGAATGCTCTCTCAGGTTTAGAGCAAAAGCCGATGGGAGTCCTGGTCAATGATCCGCTCCTGAGACCGGCTCTAGATGGGGTCATCCGAGAAAGTTGGGCAGTTTTGCAGAATGACTACACGTTGCCCTCCCCTGAGGCATTAGCGACCGAAATTTACAAAACGGCCCGGCAGGTGCCCCATCACTATTCTTCTCTCTACCAGGATTTAATGTCAGGGCGACCGACCGAGGTTGAGTTTCTCAACGGGTTTATCGTCAGGCGAGGTCAGCAGCAGGGCATTGCCACCCCCTATAACGAGCGTATTTACCAGCGGGTTTTAGCCGTACAGACCTTTAAGCAAAAATCTAGAAAGCTTTCTGAACCCGCCTTTAAGCAGCAGGAGACGGCAGCATGATCTTAGTCACGGGGGCGAGTGGGCAAGTCGGCAGTGATCTGGTACCGAGACTGCGGACGCAGTATGGTGATGCCCAGGTACTTGCCAGCGGGCGGCGTTGGCAACCTTCTCAGTCAGGGTATGAAGTCTTGGATGTCATCGATCATCCAAGGTTACAGGCCCTTGTCGAACAATATTCGATCGACACTATTTATCACCTGGCGGGGATACTGTCGGCCAAAGGAGAACATCATCCCGAAAGCTGTTGGCACGTTAACATTGAAGGTCTCAGGAATGTTCTAAAGGTTGCTAAAGACTATCAACTTAAAGTCTTTTGGCCCAGCTCAATTGCAGTGTTTGGACCCAAAACACCTAAGTTCAACACCCCTCAAGACACTGTGTTGGCTCCCTCTACCCTGTACGGTATTACTAAAGTCACAGGAGAACTACTCTGCCAGTATGCCGCCCAGCGGTTTGGGGTAGATGTTCGCAGTTTGCGGTTACCCGGCATTGTCAGCTATCGCGCCCTGCCGGGCGGGGGCACCACTGATTTTACAGTGGAGATGTTTTACGCGGCTTTGCAAAACAAACCCTATACCTGTTTTGTCAGGCCCGAGACCCGGTTACCAATGATGTATATGCCCGATGCCATCCAGGCAATGCTGCAGCTGATGCAGGCTGAGGCAAGTGCCCTGACGGTACACACCAGCTATAACCTCACGGCGATGAGTTTTACCGCCGCTGAGTTAGCTACTGCGATCCGGCAACAGGTGCCTGGGTTTGTGTGCCGATATCGCCCTGATTTTCGTCAGGCGATTGCAGACTCCTGGCCTGCAGTGATTGACGATGCCCAGGCACAAAAAGATTGGGGATGGCGACCCACCTACGATCTCTCGATCATGGTCAAAGATATGTTGCATCATCTATCAAAGAGACTCAAGTCACCTGCTTTTTATGCAAGGCCCTGTCCAGAAACCCCAGAGGTAATATCATGTTGACGTCAGTCTCTACTCCGTTTTCAACAACCCTCTCTGATATTCGTCAGGCAGGGCTGTATAAGGCTGAGCGGATTTTATCTTCGCCCCAAGGAGCTGCGGTTTGGGTAAAGGGGCGAGAAGTGCTTAACTTTTGTGCCAACAACTATTTGGGGTTAGCAAACCATCCGGCACTCATTGAGGCTGCCAAGGTAGGGCTTGACCAGTATGGCTTTGGGCTGTCGTCAGTGCGATTTATCTGTGGCACTCAGACGATTCACAAGCAGCTAGAGACTAAAATTGCTCAATTTTTAGGCACAGAGGACGCCATTCTCTACAGTTCTTGCTTTGATGCCAATGGCGGCCTGTTTGAAACCCTGCTCGATGCTGATTGCGCCGTGATCAGCGATGCCCTTAATCACGCCAGCATTATTGACGGCATTCGTCTGTGCAAAGCCCAGCGGTTTCGCTATGCCCACAGTGATATGGCTGAGCTAGCCTCAGCCTTAGAATCATCTCGCTCTGCAAAACTGCGGCTGATTGCCACAGACGGGGTGTTTAGCATGGATGGCGATGTGGCTAAGCTCAAGGAGATTTGCGATTTGGCTGAGCGCTACGATGCGATGGTAATGGTAGACGACAGCCATGCCACCGGCTTCTTTGGGCCGACCGGTCGGGGGTCCATCGAGCATTGCGGTGTGATGGGGCGAGTGGATATTGTCACCAGTACCCTGGGTAAGGCACTGGGGGGGGCGTCGGGTGGATTTACCACAGGCCGTCGAGATGTGGTTGAGCTGCTGCGTCAGCGATCGCGACCGTATCTTTTCTCGAATACACTGGCTCCAGTGATCGTGTACACCAGTCTGAAAGCCTTGGAGCTCATCGCAAGCAGCGACGACCTGAGGGCTCGCTTAAATGAAAATACACGCTATTTTCGGCAGCAGATGACGGCGCGTGGGTTTGACATCACACCGGGCGTCCACCCCATTGTCCCGATCATGCTCTACGATGCCCAGCTGGCCCAGGACATGGCCCAGGCACTCCTTGACAAAGGCATCTACGTGATTGGCTTTAGCTATCCGGTGGTGCCCAAGGGGCAGGCCCGCATTCGGGTGCAGGTTTCAGCCGCACACAGTCGTGCTCAAATCGATCGATGTATTGGGGCATTTTGTAGGGTGGGTCGCCACTATAAGGTCATTTGAGGCAATAACCTGGGAATCTCATCCCACTTCACGTCTTCAGCCATCCTGCCCTGTGCAGCAGATTATGCCCAAGTACCGACGGTAAAAAACAGTATAATCTCTGTAAATAGGGGCGTTGCTCTGTTAAGCCAGGGGGCTTTAAGCGCAAACTGAAAGAAGAGACATTGAAATCGCTCAATGCAACCTTTGACGCTGTTCTTGAGCGATTTCAATATGATGCATAACCCCTTGCCTGGAACAGATTTGTGTGTAGAAGGGGTTAAAGATAAAGCAGAGTCTAAAAATCCTTCCCAGGGTGGGCAATCCGTACTCTACAGGGCGGTTTGTAGCGGTTACGCTATTGGTTAGAAACGGGGCTGAGAGAGCTTTGTCCCATAGTCTGTTTCAATAAGCGTGAAGCCCATGTATCAAGGAGGTAACCAGGGTGGACCTATCTTTTCTCGATTGGCTGCGGCAGTTTGATCTGTCGACGTTAGGGGATTTGAGTGAACTCGATTGGACGGATATCGCCACCTACGGTGCGCTGGTTTTGGCAATTGGCGGCGGGCTTTGGGCATCATTCCAGAATTTTCTTCGCTTTTTGTGGCGTAAGACCGAAGGGATCTTGGGTTTTGTGATCAGCACCCTTGTGGTGTTCTCTTTGTGGTACAGCTTGCTGCGAGTGCATGTCAGCATATCGTTTAACCTGGACAAAGAAATTTTTGACAACTACCTGTTGCTATCCGCAGTGTCATTTACGCCCTACTATCTCATCCATTACAACCTGCTCAAAGGGTTCTTTTTGGTTGTGATCAGAAGCATCGAGTTGGCGATTGATTTGCTGGTCTTTTCCTGGTTTCCTCAAAAAGCTGAGCAAAATAGAGAGAAATGGCGCACTCGTGTCAATCGTGTATACAAAGCTTGGCGGGAAGGTTTAGGGAGCTTTTTTCAGAAAGGGATCGAAGCAGCCCAGGCATCTCAACTTCCCTTTGGTCTGCCCTTTCCTAAAAGTTCAGACACTGAGGTTTCAAAGCCGACAGTGAGTAACGAGGCTGTTGACATGGAGCATAACAACCCATAAATTGATTCACCTCGCTTCGGCAATCAAATTGAGGCCACCTGAGCAAGCTCGGGGAGCGGACGACAGATAAGCTTGCCGGTCATACTGTGGCATTCGTATTGCACCAGACTGTGCGATCGCACTCCTCGAATCTCTTTTACCTTAAAAATAAACTCACTATAATCTGCTAAATCATCGAGTTGCACAAACGTTAAGAAGATCTCGGTGACGACTAAAAATATCGTCCGAAATAAAAAGGGAAAGATTTCATGATAAGAGAGTTTTGGTAGTAGCTGTGTATTTCTATTTTATCAATTTTTAGAGGCTGACAGCTGGGTGGATTTGCCCCCGACATTCGCCAAAGCCAATCCTGCGATAGCCCGGAGCCTCGCAGTACCCTCGCAAAATCACCTCATCACCATCGGCTAAAAAGGTACGGGTTTCCCCCGTAGGCAATTGGATCGTGTGTTGCCCCTGTCGGGTGATTTCTAAAAGCGACCCCCACGTGTCTGGGGTGGCCTCTGACACAGTCCCACTGGCTAACAGGTCCCCGGGTTGAAGGTTACAGCCATTGCTCGTGTGGTGAGCAATCATTTGGGCAGGCGTCCAATATAGCTGGGAAAGCGAGGCATGGCTGAGCCGTATCGGGGTGATCTGTTCTTGCTGCATCTTCGCTGAGCGTAGCCAGACTTCAACGGTCAGATTGATACCACCGTCCCGGTTTAAGGGGCTCAGATATCGCAGCGGTGAGGGATCTCCTTCCAGTCGTTCTAACATTGAGCAACGAAAGGGGGCCAGGGCGTCTAATGTCACCACCCAGGGCGAGAGACTGGTGGCGAAACTTTTCCCCAAAAAGGGACCCAGGGGCTGATATTCCCAAGCCTGGATATCACGGGCGGACCAGTCGTTGACCAGGCACAGGCCGAATAAATGCTCCTCAGCTGCTTTGATAGGGATGGGCTGGCCCAGGGGATTCCCCATGCCTATCAGCAGTCCGACCTCACATTCATAGTCGAGCCGCTGGGTTGGCCCAAAGCCAGTTGAGGCGGCTGGGTTTGCAGGTCGTTGCTGGCCTTTAGGCCGGTGAATCGACGTGCCGCTCACCACGATGGATGAGGCGCGACCGTGGTAGGCAATGGGGAGATGTTTGTAATTAGGCAACAGTGGCTGATCAGGCCGAAATAGCTTACCCACGTTAGTGGCATGGTGGATAGAGGCATAAAAGTCGGTGTAGTTGCCGATTTTTGCCGGTAGCCTTAGCTCAACCTCGGCCATCGATACCAAAATGGGATAATCAGGGATAGGCTTGGGCGCTTGCAGCAGGTGACTGAGGCGATGGCGTAGCGCCGTCATTGCCCAGTGACCCAATGACATGAGCGGATTTAAGCTGTCTTCAAGACAGGCTGTTTTGACTTTCTCAGGCAAATCAGCCAGGAGCCCTTGTTGAAGACACGCACTGAGATCAACCACCTGATTACCGATGGCGACCCCAAGACGAGGGACCTCCGTAGCCTGGCGTCGCTTAAATACACCGAAGGGAAGATTTTGAATCGGGAAATCGGTGTCGGCGGCGTTGGCCGTGGCAACCCAGCTTTGCAGTCGTGGGTTGTGGGTGGCATCAGGTAGAGAGGGCATAGGGCATGGACGGCATTATGACCGTGTTAGCTAAGAGACCCAATCGGTCAAGCTCAGCCAGGGGCGTTTGAAATGAACAGGAGCCAATCCCCTGGAAATATCGACTGCGCACGTGGGAAAGCACATCCAGGGTGACTTGCCCGGCGACATTCACAATCTCTGACAGGTTTGACCTAAACGGAATCTGACAGGTAACGTTGTGGTCAGAAAACGCGAGGGCACTGGGGGTGTCGATTTGTAAGATGGAGGCGATTTCTGCCGCTGTGACCCCATAGCCATAGGCAAAGGTCGCGGCCAGAGCCACATTGAGAAAGCCATGCATCTTGACCAGTCGGCCGCTGGGCAAGGTCTGCCAACTGCGCAGGGGATGGTGCAAGCCCGCCGTGGCCTTAAAGGGAATCTCTACATCAGCACAGGCTCTGATGAACTGGGCCAGGGCTTCCACGCTGGGAAAGGCTGACTGGGTTACCCCCCCGGTGCGTACTTTAGCCGCTGCTCGGGTGCCTTGTAATACGGCGAGATAGTCGGGCAGGGTGTGATCGAGGGGAACTTCAAAAAAGAGATCGGGATGGGCAGGCAGATGCGGTAATAGGGCTGCGATCTCATCTACTGAGCAGGGCTTAAACTCAAGCGCAGCGATGGTAAAGCAATCTTGTTTACCTTGCCAGTAGGCTAAGGCCTCCAGCGACTGGGGGGATGGGTCTAACACCACACTCAGGGGCCAAAACGCAGCTGAATATTGTCGATCGAGTTGGTGCTCGAGCTGTGGCAGTTGGGATAAGGGTAAGACGAACCGCCCCAACATCCAGCGATGGGCATCGGCGCAGTAGTTTTTATAAGCGGTAATTGCGGACTTAAGGTCTAAGGCTGCGGGGGGAAATAACCCTGCATAATCCATTAGGGTAGAGAGCAGGAGTCGTAAAGAATGGGCCGTCATGGATGAGAGTGCCAATATTATAGTGTCAATACTCTTAAGAGAGTTTTTAAGAGAGAATTTTGAGGGATTTATCAGCGACATAAATTTTCTTTAAGGCGCTTCTATTGATCGCTGCAACATTGCTGCTAAACACCAGTCCAGAGGGATACCTGGCTTCAAAGGAAATTCTCCTGGGTTAATTATAGTCCCCCTTATCCCAATTAGACATCGACTATACTAATAGAAGAAGATATCTCCTTGAGACTTTTATATAGGCTTCATCGGTTCTACGTAAAGATTCCCATCAACACCCCCGTAAACATCTGTAAAACTTGGGGATAGCGTTGAAAAGCCCCTGTCAGAAAGTCTCTTGCTTTTGGTTATTAATCGACCAAATGAATAAAACTTAAGAATTTAGCAGCACGTCTGGGTTAGTGGCCCAGGTGGGAGATTTGTTTTATGGAAAATACGTGTCCAATTTTAGGGTTTGACCATTTAGAATTTTATGTCGGCAACGCCAAGCAGGCGGCTTATTTTTATGAAACGCAGTTTGGGATAAGGCCCATCGCGTTTCGGGGTTTAGAGACCGGATATCGCAAAGCGGCGTCTTACCTGCTATCCCAGGGCAATATTCGCTTTGTTTTGAGTAGTGCCCTGGGGGCGGATCATCCTATGGGCGAGGCGGTTGCTCGCCATGGAGATGGGGTGGCTGCGATCGCATATTTGGTTACCGATGTGCGGCAAGTTTATCAAAAAGCTGTGCAAAAAGGGGCAACGGCGGTGATACCGCCGACGGATATCGAGGATCGTGACGGTCGGTTGCGGTTTGCTGCGATCCAGGGATATGGAGATGTTTTGTTTAAGTTGGTCGAACGTCAGCACTATGGCGGTTTGTTTGCACCGGGGTTTATGCCCTCTCAAAATACATCCTCTCAAAATCCTCACCAGGGTAGGCCAGCAACGGGGCTAACCGACATTGATCACGTGGTCGGCAATGTTGAGGTGGGGGCAATGGACCGCTGGGTTAACTTTTTTATCGAAGCCCTGGGGTTTAATCTGCTAGCCCACTTTGACGACAAAACCATTGCCACAGCACATTCAGCGCTGATGTCTAAGGTGGTTCAGACGCCGACGGGTGAGGTTAAGCTGCCGATTAATGAGCCCGCCCCGGGGCCGCGCATGTCTCAGATTGACGAATATCTGCGCTTTAATCATGGGCCTGGGGTGCAGCACATTGCCTTAGCCACCCACGACATCATTAAAACCGTGCGACAGCTCAAGGCAAACGGGGTCGCCTTCTTAGAGACCCCCCTCGCCTACTATGACACCCTCGAAGCGCGAGTGGGTGCTATCGATGAGCCCCTCGATCAGCTGGCCGAACTTGGCATCCTGGTCGATCGCGACGCAGATGGGTATTTGCTGCAAATTTTTACGCAGCCGGTGGGCGATCGCCCCACCTTGTTTTTTGAGGTGATTGAGCGGTGCGGTGCCACCAGCTTTGGCGAAGGTAATTTTAAGGCCCTGTTCGAGGCGATTGAGCGAGAACAAGCTCGCCGCGGCAATCTCTAATGTGAAATCTTATCCAATCTCTATCCAATCTCTATCCACGCTCTCAGGGGGAGACCCCCATGACCTACTACACCCAACTCGGCCAGATTCCCCGTAAGCGCCACACCCAGTTTCGCCAGCCCGACGGGTCGCTCTATCACGAAGAACTGATCGGAGCCCAGGGGTTTGTGGGTAGCCATTCGCTGTTATACCATCTGCGCCCCCCGACCGAGATTGAGGCCGTGAGTGTAGTGTCTTCTGCTGAGTTGACCTACGAGGCACCCGGGGCGTTGCAACCGCGACATTTTCTCACGGCAAAGGCCCTGCCGGGGGTGGGTGGGGATGAGATCGCAAGTCGTATGCCCCTCTTGGCTAACGCCGATCTCACCCTGTCAATCGCGCACCCCACCGCACCCATGGCCTACTGGTATCGCTTTGCCCACGGGGATGAACTGTTGTTCATTCATCAAGGGCAGGGCGTCTTAGAAAGTCAGCTAGGCGAGATTCACTACCGTCCAGGGGACTATTTGGTGATTCCCGCCGGGGTGCTTTGGCGATTACTGCCGTCGATGGGGCATGACCAAACCCATCTCATCCTCGAAGCCATGGGTCATCTGCGCCCCCCCAAGCGCTACCTTAGCCCCCAGGGACAATTTTTAGAAAGCGCCCCCTACTGTGAGCGCGATATCCGCCCCCCCGAGAGACTGTTGACCCATGACGAAACCGGACAGTTTGAGGTCCATGTCAAAGCCCGAGGGCAGATCACCCGCTATGGCTACCGACATCACCCCCTGGACGTGGTGGGGTGGGACGGTCACCTGTGGCCATTTGCATTGAATATTGCCGACTTTGAGCCGATTACCGGACGGGTCCACCAACCGCCCCCGGTGCATCAAACCTTTGCAGGGCCAGGCTTCGTTGTGTGTTCCTTTGTG
>JBCBQD010000247.1:0-8696 GCA_039820425.1 Cyanobacteria bacterium J06635_1 | reverse complement strand
GTGAACGTTCAAGCCGTGGCGTTGAAACTGTGCTTTAACCTGTTCAATCTGTCCCTGGCTGGGGGGCTCGGTTCCCTTTAGCCGATAGTCGTAGCCGAGGGCTTCCCACTTATAGGCCCCCATTTGATGAAAGGGTAAAACTTCAACCCATTCAACGTTTGTAAGGGTTGAAACAAATTCGGCCAATCCTTCAACATTTTTTTGGGGATCGGTGAGTCCGGGTACTAAAACAAAGCGAATCCAGGTCGGTTTTTGAATCTTTTTGAGATAGTTGGCAAGTCGCAGGGTGGGCTCCTGAGAAACGTGGGTGACTCGATGGTACAGGTCTGGATCAAAAGACTTGATGTCGAGTAAGACCAAATCGGTATGGGGCAAGACCTGTTGGGCCGCTGCCAGATCAGAAAAGCCCGAGGTATCTAAGGTAGTGTGTATCCCCTCAGCTTGACAGCACCGAAACAGCTCTGCTACAAACTCGGGCTGCATCAAGGGTTCTCCCCCACTGACGGTGACCCCCCCGCCCGATGCCGTCATGTAAGAACGGTAGCGCACAATCTCGGCCATCAGATTAGCGACGGTCTCTTTGTGCCCCCCCTCCACCGTTCGACAGTCGGGGTTGTGACAATATAAGCACCGCAGCGGACAGCCCTGGGTGAAAACGACAAACCGAATCCCCGGCCCGTCAACGGTGCCACAGGTTTCGACAGAATGGATCCGGCCTGTTGTTGTGGGGGTGAGAGTAGGGGCAGCGGGTTGGGGCATCAGCGTAGTCAGTAGCTAGGCGTAATCAATTTCTAGATATTCGCTCGTGGAGGAGATAGGAGACGGGAGGTAAGGAGAAAAGAGGCTCCTATTTCCTTTAGATAAGACGTGTTCGCTCAGCCTATCCCCTCCTGGGAGGGGCGCAGGGGTGGGTTTCGGTCAGTGGCGCGAGTGATCGAAACCCACCCCGCCCTGCGGGCACCCCTCCCGAGAGGGGAGGTCTGCCGTTTCAAAACCGACTATGGAAAGTCCGATTGACCACATCCATCTGTTGCTCGCGGGTGAGCTTGATAAAGTTCACCGCATAGCCCGAGACGCGAATCGTTAGCTGGGGATACTTCTCAGGGTGATCCATCGCATCGAGCAGGGTCTCTCGGTTGAGCACATTGACGTTGATGTGCTGGCCCGTGTTATGGAAATAGCCATCCAGAAGCCCCACTAGATTGCTCACCTGATCAACCTCAGTTTTACCCAGGGCATCGGGCACGATGGAGAACGTGTAGGAGATCCCATCCTGGGCATGCTGGTAGGGCAGTTGGGCCACAGACTCACAGGCTGCGATCGCACCTTGGGTATCGCGACCGTGCATGGGATTGGCACCGGGGGCAAAGGGCTCCCCAGCCTTGCGGCCATCGGGGGTACTGCCGGTCTTTTTGCCGTAGACCACGTTGGAGGTAATCGTCAGGATTGACTGGGTCGGGACGGCGTTGCGATAGGTTTTATTTTGACGAATATGGTCCATAAACCGGCGCATCAGGTCAGATGCGATCGCATCTACCCGACGGTCGTTATTGCCAAAGGTCGGATAGTCACCCTGGACGTCATAGTCCACCGCCAACCCGGTCTCGTTGCGAATCACCTTGACCTGACCATACTTGATCGCCGAGAGCGCATCCGCCACCACCGACAGCCCTGCCATGCCACAGGCCATGGTGCGATAGACATCCCGGTCATGGAGCGCCATCTCCAGGCGCTCGTAGCAGTACTTGTCGTGCATGTAGTGAATCACGTTGAGGGTGTTGACGTAGAGCTTGGCCAACCAGGCCATTAAGACATCAAACTTGGCCATCACCTCGTCATAGTTGAGGGTGTCTCCAACCACCGGCGCATAGGCAGGGGCAATCTGTTCTCCTGACTTTTCGTCCTTACCCCCGTTGATGGCATAGAGCAGCGCCTTAGCCAGATTGACCCGCGCCCCAAAGAACTGCATCTGTTTACCAATGGGCATGGCCGAGACACAGCAGGCAATGCCATAGTCGTCGCCGTATTCCCCGCGCATCAGATCGTCATTTTCATATTGGATTGAGCTGGTGTCTTTAGAGACTTGTGCACAAAACTGTTTGAAGGCCAGGGGCAGACGCTCTGACCACAGCACGGTCAGGTTAGGCTCTGGGGCTGGCCCCAGGTTATAGAGGGTTTGCAAGCAGCGAAAGCTGGTTTTGGTGACCAAAGGCCGACCGTCGAGACCTATGCCGCCAATTGATTCGGTCACCCACACGGGGTCGCCCGAAAAGAGTTGGTTATAGGCGGGTGCCCGCAGGAAACGCACCATGCGGAGCTTCATGACAAACTGGTCGATCAGCTCCTGGGCACCTGCTTCTGTTAATTGGCCATTGTCCAAGTCTCGCTGGATATAGATATCTAGAAACGTTGAGACCCGGCCCAGGGACATGGCCGCTCCGTTTTGCTCTTTGATTGCGCCCAGGTATCCAAAGTAGGTCCACTGGACGGCCTCTTGGGCGGTTGCAGCGGGTTGGCCGATGTCAAAGCCATAGGCTTCGGCCATTTGCTTCAGCTCCTGGAGGGCTCTGATTTGCTCAGAAATCTCTTCTCGCTGAAGGATGACTGCCTCGTCTAAGGTATCTAGTTCTAAGGATTTGAGCTGCTGTTGCTTATCGTGGAGGATACGATCGCACCCATACAGGGCGACCCGCCGATAGTCTCCAATAATCCGCCCTCGCCCATAGGCATCGGGCAGCCCCGTAATGATGCCTGAGTGCCGCGCCCGCCTCATCTCTTCGGTATAGGCGTCAAATACGCCATCATTGTGGGTCTTACGGTATTTTGTGAAGATCTCCAGTGTCTGAGGATCTAACTGATAGCCGTAAGCTTCTAAAGACTTTTTGACCACCCGAATGCCGCCGAGAGGCATCATCGCTCGTTTCAAAGGCTTGTCGGTTTGCAGGCCCACAACTTTCTCAAGTGTCGGGTCAACATAGCCAGGCGGGTGGGCAGTGATCCCAGTGGGCAGCCGATCGTCGGCCTCTAAAATGCCGCGTTCTCGCTCAAGCTGCATCAGGACCGTCACTTTCTCCCAGAGTTGGCGAGTGCGATCGCTAATCCCGGCTAAAAACCCTCCATTTCCATTGTAAGGAGAATAATTTTTCTGGATAAAATCTCGGACATTAATCTCATCGACCCAGAAGCCCGTAGAAAACTGACGCCAAGGTTGGACAGGGTCAGCCTGCATAGACATAGACCGGACGGATGCTTGACTCAGATCTGTCGCGTTGACAGTACTGGCTACACTCATGATTCATTCTCTCCTAGCGAAAGTATGGTGACGACAACATGCATTAAGTGAGAAGATCGCCTCCGGGAACGGCTTTGCTGAAAGAAAGGCCCCAACAGAACCCGATCCCAATTTAGAAGCCGTCAAAACCTGCGGACTTACCTGTGGACTTAATGATTTGAGTCTGTAAAAGAACTCTTAGACTAAAACTTCGAGTTAAAAACTTGAGGCTTAAGCAATTCTAAAATGATGAGATCTTGATCAAATTCTAAGAGCGCTAATTAAACCATCCGACACTTGAATCTTTTTAAAGGGAACCGTCTGTCCGTCTAACTTTCAGACACTGAATAAAAGACCTCCAACAAATGTCTGGCTAGGTACTCTTACTTATTTATTTACCATAGCATAGGAGTCAGGCACGAGAACACCCACGTATCAGGTTACGTTACTTTTCTAAAGGTGGTTATGCCTGATTGGAATACCTTTGATAAACAATATTCAATGCTTCAAACCTCTGGAAACGACCCAACGGTTGCAGACACTACGGCCCCTGAGAGATTTTTGTATTAAAAGTCACCTTTGGGACAAAATAGGAGATTTATGACCTCTCTCAAAAGTTTTCAGGATACAATTTGTAAATTAGGGGATTCGCAATTAAACAACATCTCGCTTCTAGGGCGGATGTTAGGCCACAGGTGTTAGGGAGACAGACTGAAGCGATTGAAATCATTGATACCCAATCAATTTGTCTCCAAACCTAACACCTAACACCTTCTCTGTTACCCTGGGTGGGTACTTTGTTTTTGCGCCGATCCCTAAGCGGTGCGACCTCAGATTAGGCGGCGATCGCACAGCAGCAGATCGCACCCGTTAAAATGCCTCACGCATTCACCAGGCTGACACTTTAGACTTATTTGAGGCATGATGACTATGTTCAATGTGATTAAACCTGTCGATCAGAATTCTGCCGATGAGTGCCCAGCTGGGGCGACCTCAAGTGAGGATGCAACGATATCTTCCCACCTGAAATCGTCTCATTGTCCGGACCCCGCCCATGACATTCTGCGCTACGATTACCAACCGCTCTCTCCCTTTTTTGCGCCTCAAACGGTCGCTGTGATTGGCGCGACGGAGCGCCCTGGGAGCGTGGGCCGCACCGTTCTTTGGAATCTCATGAGTAGCGCCTTTGGGGGGACTATTTTTCCGGTGCATCCGACCCGGACTAATGTGCTCGGGATCAAAGCCTATGCTGCAATTGGAGAGATCTCTGAGCATATCGATCTGGCCATCATCGCGATCCCGGCCCAAGGGGTGCCCGAGATTATTGACCAGTGCGGCATAGCTGGTGTCAAGGGGGTGATTATCCTATCGGCTGGTTTTCGGGAAATCGGTGCCGCTGGCATTGCGCTAGAAGAAGCCGTGTTGGCGTCAGCCCGGCGCAACCAGATCCGTATTCTTGGCCCCAATTGTCTAGGGTTAATGTGTCCCACCAGTGGCCTAAATGCTACCTTTGCAGGCACGATGGCCCGTCCGGGCAGCGTTGGCTTTATTAGCCAAAGCGGTGCGCTCTGTACCTCTATTCTGGACTGGAGCCTGCGAGAAAATGTTGGCTTTAGTGCCTTTGTGTCCATCGGGTCAATGCTAGATATAGACTGGGGAGATTTAATTTACTATCTGGGTGACGATCCGGCGACCCGCAGCATTGTTATCTATATGGAAACCATTGGCAATGCGCGCTCGTTTCTCTCGGCGGCTCGGGAGGTGGCCCTCAGTAAGCCCATCATTGTGATTAAGTCGGGGCGAACCCAGCGGGCCGCCCAGGCGGCCGCTTCCCACACGGGGGCACTGGCTGGGAGTGATGAGGTGCTCGATGCCGCGTTTCGGCGCTGTGGCGTGCTGCGGGTAGAGACCATTGATGAGTTGTTTAATTTAGCGGAGGTGCTGGGTAAACAACCCCGCCCTCGAGGCAAGCGTCTGACCATCTTGACCAATGCAGGCGGGCCAGGGGTGTTGGCCACAGACGCCCTGATTCGCAGCGGCGGTGAATTGGCGACACTCAGCCCTGGGACAGTGAATACGCTAGATAACTTGTTGCCAACCCACTGGAGTCGTCAAAATCCCATTGATATTTTAGGAGATGCGACCCCAGAGCGCTATGGGGCTGTGCTGGATGTGTTGACCCAGGAGACCAACAGCGACGGTCTTTTAGTCGTGCTTACTCCCCAGGCCATGACTGACCCCACGGCTACCGCCGCGCAGCTGCAAGCCAGGGCCCCCCACTGGAAAGATAAACCGCTATTGGCGAGCTGGATGGGCACAGAAGCCGTCGCAGCGGGAGAGGCCAAACTTAACCAGAGCCAAGTTTTTACCCTGCCCTACCCCGACGCGGCTGCTCAGATCTTTACGCTGATGGCTCGATACAGTGACAATTTGCATGCTCTGTATGAGACGCCGAGTCTGACCACAAGCCCAGATGCGAACCCGACTCTGATTACCCATTTGCTCACCCGTGCCAGGGCTGCAAATCGGCTACTGCTAAGTGAATGGGAATCTAAGCAGCTGCTCCGGGCCTGCGGGGTGCCGACCGTTGAGACTCAACTGGCGACTTCGGTAGACGAGGCGGTTGCGATCGCACAGCAAATCGGCTACCCCGTCGTTCTCAAGATCCATTCTCACACGATCACCCATAAAACCGACGTGGGGGGCGTTAAGCTCAATTTGCCCAACGAGGGAGCGGTGAGAGCGGCCTATGGGGCACTGATGTCCATTGGCCAGCCAGGCGATTGTTTGGGGGTGACGGTGCAGCCAATGGTGGCCCGCACGGGCTACGAACTGATTGTCGGCAGCAGTGTTGACGCCCAGTTTGGCCCCGTGTTGTTGTTTGGCAGCGGCGGGCAGCTGGTGGAGGTCTATTGCGATCGCGCCCTCGGTTTGCCGCCCCTCAACACCACCCTGGCCCGGCGCTTGATGGAACAAACTCAGGTGTATAAGGCCCTTAAAGGGGTTCGCGGCCAGGCCAGCGTCGATCTAGCCGCCCTCGAACAGCTGCTGGTGAGATTTAGTCAGCTGGTGGTGGCCTACCCCGAAATCAAGGAGATTGAAATTAACCCTCTGCTGGCCTCTGCCGATCACCTGCTGGCGCTGGATGCGCGGGTGGTGCTGCACGGGCCAGAGGTGCCGGAGGAGCGGTTGCCTAAACCAGCGATCCGCCCCTACCCCGACCAATATGTCCGCCCCTGGAACCTGCCTGACGACCTGGCGGTGACAATTCGACCGATTCGCCCTGAGGATGAACCCCTGATTGTGGCATTTCATCAGACCCTGTCAGAAGAGAGTATCTATTTTCGATATTTTCACCTGATTAAGCTGCAGGCCAGGGTGGCCCATGATCGGCTCACCCGCATTTGTTTTATTGACTACGATCAGGAAATGGCGCTAGTGGCTGAGCATCTGGATCCAGAGACGAATGAGTGCACGATTTTGGGGGTAGCTCGACTCAGTCGCCTGCACGGCTTAAATGAGGCAGAATTTGGCATGTTGATCAACGATCGCTACCAGGGTCGAGGATTAGGGTCAGAATTGTTGCGATCGCTGATCAACATTGCTCAGGTCGAAGGGCTCACCCGGATTTCAGCCGATATCCTACCTCAGAACCGGGCGATGCAGCATCTGTGTCAAAAACTTGGGTTTACGGTCCAGCGCGATCGCGGCGAGGTGCAAGCCTATTATGATTTACAGGAGCCATTATCATGAATAATCACTCACGCAATACCCTCCAGCAGGGGATGTCTGACCCGTCCACAGCAGCTGTGAACCGATCTGCTCAGGCTGATGAATCTATTCAGATCAACAATAGTCGCACCGGGTTGAGTAAAGCGGCTCTAAAGCAATCCTTTATCGACAACTTGAACTACGCCCAGGGCAAGGATGAGTGTTTTGCGACCGCCTATGATTACTATATGGCGATTGCCCAGAGTGTCCGAGATCGGTTGACCCAACGCCGTATCCAAACGGCTAAAAGCTATGCCAGCCAAGATGTCAAAATGGCCTATTATCTATCGGCAGAGTTTCTCTTAGGCAGGTACCTGGGCAATAGCCTGATTAATTTAGGCCTGTATGAAGCAGTGCAGGCTGTGCTGCAAGAGGCCGGACTCGATCTCGATGAGCTATTAGAACAGGAGGCAGAGCCGGGCTTGGGCAATGGTGGCTTAGGACGGCTAGCCGCTTGTTTTCTAGATGCCATGGCGACCCTCGAAATCCCGGCTACGGGGTATGGTATCCGCTATGAGTTTGGCATCTTTGATCAGATTATTCGAGGGGGGTGGCAGTTAGAAGCCCCCGACAACTGGCTGCGGTTTGGCAACCCCTGGGAAATCGCCCGACCCGAGTATCGGGTGGAGGTCAAGTTTGGCGGCTACACCCATGCCTATACCGATCAGCAGGGCCATTATCAGGTTCGCTGGATACCCGAACAAACTGTTTTGGGGGTACCCTACGACACGCCGGTACCTGGCTATGACAACTATACGGTCAATACCCTCCGGCTCTGGAAAGCCGAGGCCAGCGAAGCCTTTAATTTTCAGGCTTTTGATGCGGGTGATTATATCGGGGCCGTCTCAGACAAGATGTATTCTGAGACCATTTCGAAGGTGCTCTATCCCAACGACAATACGCCCCAGGGGAGAGCGCTGCGTCTAAAGCAGCAATACTTCTTTGTCTCTTGTTCGCTGCAAGATATTATTCGCCTGCATTTACGCACCCACGACAGTCTGGACAATCTGCATGAGAAGGCTGCGATTCAGCTCAATGACACCCATCCCGCCATTGGGGTGGCTGAGCTGATGCGACTGCTCGTCGATGAGCATCAAATGCCGTGGGATCAGGCTTGGGGAATTGTCCAACAAAGTTTTGCCTACACCAACCATACCCTTATGCCCGAAGCCCTAGAGCGCTGGTCGGTCAACCTCTTTGGGGAGCTCTTACCCCGACATCTCGAAATCATCTATGAGCTCAACCATCATTTTCTCTACGATGTCTATACGCGGTACCCTGGAGATCAGGGCCGACTCACTCGCCTCTCTTTAATTGAAGAAGGCTACGAACAGTCTGTGCGGATGGCCCACCTTGCCTGCTTAGGCAGTCATTCAATTAATGGGGTGGCTGCTCTCCACACCCAGCTACTTAAGCAAGATGTATTAAAAGATTTTTATGAGCTATGGCCTGAGAAATTTAACAACAAAACCAACGGGGTGACGCCGCGCCGCTGGCTGATGTTGGCAAACCCTGAGCTGGCCCAGCTGATCACAGAGAAAATGGGTCGAGGCTGGGTCAAGCATCTTGAAGATCTAAGATCGCTGGAGGACTGGATAGGGGACCCCGCCTTTCAGCAACGCTGGTTTGAGATTAAACAAGCCAACAAGCAAGC
>JBCBQD010000246.1:0-8769 GCA_039820425.1 Cyanobacteria bacterium J06635_1 | reverse complement strand
AACAGGTTATCTTGCCCTGCGATCGCACCAATCCAACCATCGGGCACATAGGCCAGCATCAGACTTTCTAAGACAAACGCCAGGGCGAGCCATTTGCCGAGAAACCAGGCGTTTTTGCGAGCCCCTTTCCAAAACTTTTGGCGGCGTTCAGGATCAGGCCAGAAGCGCCAGACAATGGCTTTAGGCTTGCGAATCTTGCTGCCTGCACAACCGCCATTGCCCACGCCATCCCTGAGTGGATGGGCAAAGATTTTGGCAGAAATGCCTGCCTTCATTAACAGGAGGGTGCCAAAGCCCCCCAAGAGACCGATGGCGACCGTGGCGAGGGTTTTTGCGATCGCAAACTGTATCCCCAAAGTCCCCACGGTCAATACAAACATTGACGGGTCCATCAGCGGTGACGACAGCCAAAAGGCCATCACCGCCGCCACCGGCACCCCCATCGATAACAGCGCCGCAATCAACGGAATCACGCCGCAGGAGCAAAAAGGTGAGAATGCCCCAATCAAAGCCGCCACCGGAATCATCACCGTCAGCCGACCTTGAAAGGCGCGGGCAATCAGGTTGTCAGCGCCGCTGGCTGAGGCATAGGCGGCAATGCCAATGGACAACAGTAAAAAAGGAGCGACATGCCAGAGGCTCTGCAGGGTGAAACCGATACTCGTGGGCACCTGGGGCGGGGCCAGGAGTATCAGGGTCAGCAGGATGAGCGCGATCGTCAGCAATACCCCATCTAGCTGGCGTACACTGCGATTGAGTCGAGTTACAACATTAGCGGTCATAGGTCCAGAGATTCCCTTAAAAACGAGTCAATTTCTTTTTGGGGTTAAGCACAGCAGGTCGGTGCACAACAGGTACGCGATGTCGCAGGGGCTGACTGCTCAGAGATAGAAACGTCTAGCTGGTGAGTGCCAATGTTGAGTTCAGGGGCCGTATCTGCAATATGGACAACGAAGATTTCCCATCGATTGCCGTCAGGGTCGGTGACCCAGGCTTTGTCTTGCAGTGCGTAGCAACAGGTTGTATTGAGTTCTTCCGCAGGGGTTAGGCCAGCGGTCTTGAGGCGTGCGATCTCAGCTTTCAAGACTTCAGGACTATCCACCTGAATCCCTAGATGAGACAGCGCCCCCAGAACGGGAGCAGTATCGCTGACAGTCAGCGTCAAATTTAGCCCCGGATTGTCTAAATCAAACTTGGCATAGCCAACCTTGTGTTTCACAGGCCTAACCCCAAACATTGCCTGGTAAAAAGCGATAGAGCGGTTAAGGTCAGTCACTCTCAGTGCAACATGGGCTTTAAAGATCGCCATGGGCTCCTCCTTTTAAATTTCTACAAATATCAAAATAAAAGACAAAAGACTTGGAGTGGTTCAATCACAACAGGCAGAAGTGCTATCTGTGCCAGTGGTATTCGCTAAGTCTACCTCCCCCATATCCACAACTTGATTACGGGTGCAACACTCCTCAAACAAGAAATCGATCAGATGCTTGAGCGACTCTGAGCGAACGCTGTACCAGATCCACTGGCGGTCCTTCTCAGCCGCAACAATGCCCACTTGGCGCAGCTTGTCGAGGTGGTGAGACAGGGTTGGGGCAGCAATCTCTAACTCTTTTTGAATTTCTCCGGCGGGTAACCCCTTAGGATAGGCCGACAGGAGTAACCGTACAACTTTTAGCCGCGAAGGTTGCCCTAGTGCAGCAAATGTGGTCGCAATTTCATCAATGGATTGCTGGGCCAAAGGATGCATTTCCATATTTCGATAATTGCCGAAATAAGTTAGCTTGTCAAGCCATCCTTAAGGGGGCTGCCCCACCTCCCCACGTCTCAAAGCCAGGATGGAGTTATCTCAACCGAGAACCGCTATCGATGAAGCTCAAGATTTGAGTGTGACACTTTGCAATGCGGAATCTTGATTTAACACATTGGATCTTCATATCAAGCTTAAGGCATATCAAAGTCGCTAACAGTGACTAAAAAATGGCTAAACCAGGTCCCTGTTGAGAGTCGATTTCAATCCGATCGCGGACTCTTCTCGTACTGTTAACAGAAGCCTTGTTCCAGTCAACCGAAATGTGTTTTTATCTGAGCCCCCTGTTCTATGGGAGAACGGTCATATGGCAAACCCAGCTCATGTTGCCCTGATTGAGAAGGGTGTTGAATACTGGAATAACTGGCGAGAAGATCATCCCGCCTCGGTATTAGACCTGAGTGGGGCTAATCTCAGGCGTACTTATCTGTTTGAAGCCCGGTTAGAACATGTGAATCTGTCGCAGGCTGATTTGTCGCAGGCCTGTCTGATTGGGGCTAATCTGAAAAATGCCAATCTGCAGGGGGCCACACTCACCCAGGCTTATTTGAGTCATGCAAACTTAGAGGCTGCTGACCTGACCGATGCCCATGTGCAAGGGGCCGATCTCAGTCAGTCAGACCTATCCGCAGCGAGGCTGGTTCGGGCCTGTGTGAGTGAGGCCAATTTTCAGATGGCGCAACTGACCGGGGCTTGCATCGAAGATTGGCACATCAGTCCAGGGACGCAGTTTGATCAGGTTATCTGTCGATATCTTTACTTGCGTCGAGATCACCAAGATCGCTGTCCAGTCGTCGGCAAGTTTAAATCCAATGAATTTATCAAATTTATCCAAACGGTGCTTGAGACGCAGGGTCACAATCTCTCTTTGCGTCAGTCTAAGCCAAGGGTTAACCCACCAGATCGCGTAACGAAATCCCAGCCAGCCCTGCAGTTGGCTTTTCCCTCAATTGCCCAGGCGCTTTCTGAGCAGGATATTTCGGCCGTCTCTCATCCGGCCACCTCTCGTCTGGTGCAAAAGCGCCAACGCTACTTGCGTAGAAGCGGGTGGGCAGCGCTTGTGTTGTTGGGCATTTACTATACGTTCCGAGTCAGTGTTCCCCAGTTTTCTGATCCGCAGATTGTGATGTCTGCTGACCAGGCCTCTACCCTTTCCCAAAGCCAACGCCCAGATTTTGCCTTAACCCAGACCCTGGCCAAGCATTCAGCCCCGGTTTGGACGGTTGCCCTCAGTCCAGATGGTCGGGTTCTGGCGAGTGGTAGTTATGACCATACGATTCGGATCTGGGATATTGAGCAAAATGTAGTGATTCGGGTGTTGTCCGGGCATACAGATGTTGTTCGAGCCCTGGCCATGAGTCTCTCTGGAGAGCTCCTGGTGAGTGGCAGTGGAGATAAGCGCTTAAAGGTTTGGAACCTGGGGACTGGGCAGTTGCTCCAGACTTTGGAAGGGCATACAGCCTCAATTTGGTCAGTGGCGATTTCCCAGAATGAGCAAACTCTGGTGAGCAGTAGCTACGATGGCAATATTCACGTTTGGGATTTGCCATCTGGAACGCTCCGCTATCGACTCTCAGGGCATCTGGGGCCATGTTGGACGGTGGCTATCAGTCCAGATGGAAAGCATATTGTCAGCGGTGGGGCTGATGGTGAAATCAAGATCTGGAACTTGCAGACCGGTGCTCAACTTGGGGAACTGCAAGGTCATACAGATGCGGTGAGGGCAATTGCTATCCACCCGAATGGAGAACAATTGGTTAGTGCCAGTTGGGACAACACGCTTAAAGTTTGGAATATACCAACGGGGGAGTTAATCCATACTCTGGAGGGGCATACCAGTCGGGTCGTGACCGTGGCGTTTGATGGAGAGACGATTTCCAGTGGCAGCATTGACAACACCATCAAACGATGGGATGTCCACACCGGAGAACTCCATCAAACAATTACAAATCATTCAGACTGGGTATTGGCGTTGGGCATTGACGCCTCAGCCCAAACCCTGGTGAGCGGTAGCAAAGATCAGACGATCAAAGTTTGGCAAGCTGAATAGTTATCAGCGTGCGAGGTTACATAACGCTTGCGAGCCTGAGCTAAGCCGCTAGCATAGAGCCATGTATTAATCACGGTAACTTCCATGGGGACACTCGTCTTGCCAATGTTGGGGGTTACTCCACTAGAAATTTGGGGCCTCGAACCTGACCTACAAAATCGAACCTTGCGGTTTTTGCCAAGCACGCCTGAGCAAACCTATTTGAGTGTTTTATAACTAAACGCTCAATTACGCCGCTCCTTCAACTAGCCGCTCTAAAGTTTTGATCTGAGCTTGTTCGATACTGAAGAAAATTATTGAGCTTATTCCCAATCTTTAAGGGTATCTACCCAATAACTCACCAAAGTACTCAATTGGGCACGGCGGGTTTCGAAATTGGCAGCAATGACTATAAAAGCGAGTCCGGCAATCAGACCCACAATCCATTTCAGGAGAGAATACGTGAAGCTCAGGATTAGCAGTTGATAGACGGCATTTAGCAAGAAAACAGTCGTACCCACGTACAAGAACGCACGAATACGCAAAATCAATCCGGCCAGAATAACTAGCAGGCTAATTCCAGCGGGCAATAGCCCCGTGGTCTGATGAGTCAGCAAAGGAACGAGGCCAATGATGCCGGTTCCTAATACCCGAATGTAGTGGCGTAACCGATAGGCAGACACTTGCTTAAGGCCGGGATCCACCCAGGTGGTGGATAAGATGGAGAGCCCGCCCAAATAGGCTAAGGCAGAGGGTGTAACCCAATTGAGCTGAACCAGCCAGGTAAACACAGCCCAATCGATGAGCAAAATACTCAGGTAACGCCAGCGGAGTTGGCGATACTTCCAGGCCAGGAATCCGTAAAAAACAGCTGCGATAAAAAGGCTGACCGGCGCGATCGCGGCATAGCTCACAGCTATGCCAGCAATGGGGAGAAAGCCACTCATTACCTTCCAGGGTCGTGTCGGCCAGCCCCACTGTTGCCAGGGCAAACCACACATGATAAAGGCCAAACCTGTGGCTAACGCGCTTACCCAGGGGAGCATCGCCTGCAACAACAGGGGAGGTAGTAGCAGCGTTACGCCATGGACAGCTAAGCCGAGGGCTTCCAACCCACCCAGATAGACCCATAGCTCGGCCCAGGCTAAGTAAGGGTGCCGTTGCCCCTGTTTGATGGCGTAGCGTACCAAGAAAATGCCAACGCCCAAACCCAGCAGGGAGTTTTGCTCCAGAGGATAGTTCAAAGAGCCCAGGAGTAATCCACTGGCTATCGCCCAATGAATATGAGCCACCGCAATGAGTTCTCGGCTTTTCAAATGCAGATAGTCGGCTAGCCAGGGGGCCAGCATGCGATAGGCGTAGACCATCGTGGCGGACAAGGCGGCGATCGCAACAAACTGATCTCCTGTGGTAAGCAACCGGATCTGATAGAACGTTAGTTCAAATGCGGTCGAACTGATCCCGGCAATAGCCAGGTAAATCAAAGGCTTGAAGGCTGTCTTGCGGCGACCGATGCCCACGGCGATAATCACCAATCCGAAGGTGTTGAGCCCAGTCCAACTGCTGAAAAAGTCGGTTCTTAGAACAGCTCCCAACGCTCCGTACATCAAGGGTAAGATGTGCCAACTGCTGAGCAGATGAGGACTATGACGATGGGAATGGAGCCAATCGCCCAAGAGCCGCGTGACGATGCCTAGCAGAATATTTGCGACAGCTAGCGCCACCAAGGCGTGATTAACCCAACTCAAGCTTTCGATAACCAGCAATTCTAAACTCCAACCAATCGCATAAACACCCCAATTACCAGGATTTTGCCAGTGGCGCAGGAACAAGGCTCCCACCAGAATGGCCACTGTCAGGACAATTGAAGGGGGAGCAGTTCGCTGATCAACAAGCGTGAAGTAAGCGTGATAGGTGAGAAATACCAGGACGCTGGTGCCAAGGATTACAGCCCAAAAATCACAGGCTCTGGCGTACAGAGAGAACAGATTTTCGAATAGACCTGTTGGCGAAAGCCCGAGCGCATGGGTGCTTTTCCGCAGATTTCCGATATTCTCTGGGACACGGAGGGGGGGATTCTTGACGTCTCCGGAAAGGGTTGTCTGGAACGTTGGGTGAGCTGTCTTTTTGATAGTCAGATGGGGTTGGGACGATCGCCCTGCCAATAAAGCGTGTCGTCTGAAACGTCCCGTTAGAGCCTGCCGTAGACTCCACAGGGGCACGGTTGTCACCGCTGCAATTAAGACGCTCCCTGTGGGTTCTAGCGGCGAAATCTGGTGAAGCAGACTTGCTTCCAACCCCAGGGTCAAGCCTACCGTTGTTACAGCTGCAGGCAACTGTCGCAACCAGCGAGTATGTAGAAATAGTAGCCCAACCCCCCACGCGAGTCCTGTTGCTTGCCCCGGCATTTGCCAAACCATCACCAGCTGGCCTACCAGAATGGTCATCATGCTGAACCAGCAAACCTTAGGATTATGGGGAAGGTGACTACTCCGATAGGTTGTCGCAGACATCAAGACTAAAGCCGATGCCACCGCAATCAGAGAAAGCGGGTCGGCGGTGAGCCCATGCACCGTGGCCCAGAGGATGCTCACTGCTAATGTTAATCCGGTCAGCGTAAACGCCCATCCATCAGCGGCATGGCGATAGACTGCCGCCAATCGGGTGTCGTGGTGAGCCAGCTGATGACGACCAACCCAAAGCAGGAGCGTCGCGATCGCACTAGCGAATAGCCAAAGCGCAAAGGTCTCTGCTGAGATATCGATAATTTCGTATAGACCGGTCCCCACCAGAGTTAAGCCCAAGCCGATAGAAATCCAAGCTGCAAGGCGAATTTTTAGGTGTCGAGTATTCAGTCCCATTAAGCCCGTTGCGATGCCAAGACTGAGTAGCCGAGGCAGGCTCGTTCCCCAAACTAAGGGGGGCCATAGGAGCAAAAACAACAGACTCAGTCCTGCTGCCGTCTGCCTCCGTGCGGGCCGTAATCCGGCCATAATCGTTAACCCGGCTGGAACGACACCGGCCATCAAGCCCCAAGCAGGGACAAAGATGCCTTGACCGTCTATTGCTAATAGCCAGTCACTCCAAAACCCGAGGTAGGTCAACCCGGCTGCTATCAAACACAGGGACCAGGCACTACCGCGTAACAGCTTTCTCAGGCCACCTTCTTCCGTGGGGCAATCAAGGTTGACGGTGGGTCCCAGGCTGAAGGCTCCTTCCAAAAGCATGATTGTCAAGCAGACCGCAGACCAGCCAATCAGCCCCAAAGTTTGGGAAAGCGGGATAATCATAGCCACTACGGTCAATAACCCAGAAACATGAGCCAGGGTACCGAGCTGCTGAATGGGACGAGTGGCGATCACACTGTCCAGTTGCCCTTGCTGAGGCGTAGCTAGCATCCTGAGTTGGGCCTTTAATTCCACTCTATGGACTTGAACAAACTGCCGCCATCGTCGCTGTGTTACCAGCGCCAGCAAAAGTGTGGATGCGGCCAGGCTCAGAATCCGCAAAGCCGGATTCAGGGCTCCCAGCATCACGAGTACCGTGCCTAACCAGAGGGCAATCCAACCACTAAATTGAGCCAGGTCTCGCTTACGATGCCGTGCCAGCCAATCGCTGAATATCACAATCCCCACCAGGTAGGGAAAGAAGACTAGACCCATGGATGCCCAGGGCTTTCCTTGAGTGCCAATGAGGGCATCCCCCAGGGCTTGAACATGGGCTTGCCCAGGTTCTGGCACCATCTCCCAAATCAGCCAAACACTCTGCAAACCCAGCAGCAGCAGTCCTGTCAAGTCAACGCGACTCCAGGTGATTAGCAATCGCCGCCCCAACAGCAGCACCGCCAAGATGCTCACGCCCAAAGCTTGCCAAAGAAAAGACGGCATGGCTGCAGCCCAACCCAGCAACACTAAGGTCAGCCCAGCCATTTCCCAAGAAAACAAATTCAACTGTTGAAAGCCCAGCGTCTCGGGTGTTTTCTCGGGTGTTTTCTGGGGCTTGCCTGCTGCTTCTGGCAGTTCAGGTCTGAACTGTTTCCAGGCAATCAAAAAGCCACAGGTGCCAATGGCTAACCCCAGCTGGGAGACAGGCATGTGATGCCCAAAGATGGCGCGTATTAGCAACAACCCCAACCCATACATCATCAGGATGCTATTGAGGTTGACAGATAGCTTCGGGATTGATAAATCTTCTGCCTTTTCCTGTGGACTGTGAGGTTGCCTTTGCCCCTTACTAGACTGGCGAAAAGGCGTTTCCCGCTGCCATAGCGATAGGGTTGTTGTGCCAATTACGCCGATGTAGACAGCTAAACCAGGAATCGCGGTGAAGCCCCAACCCAAATGGACCGTACTCAACAGCAAATGTTTTAACCAAGGCCGTTTTTCGGATCCAGACGCTAATTGCTCAGACGGGATGCGGTACAGCCCAATGGTGAGCCCCATCAGGCTCAGAATTGCCAGCAGCAAAACACCGAGTCCCATTGGCGTGTGCCACAGGTCGAATCCATCCAGGGCGATGAAATTCAGTGGCACTAGCGATAGCGTTACTATCTGCAGGGCTCTAGACGTGAGGCGCAAGCGATCTCGCGCCCCTGCCCATAGCGCCGACAGGCCAAAAGCAAGGGTGTAGGCCCATAAAATGCTGTACTGTCCGGATGCGGGAAATCGTTCCCATTGATTAGCGACTAGCACCCCGGACGATAGCAATACCAGGATGACCCCAAGCAACAGCAGCCAGATGATGCTGAGTTCGGCCATCAGCGATCGCAAAATTCTGGTAGGGAGGTTGGGGGTGCGATCGCTTTGGGGGGAGAGGCGTTCGGACGTCGGAATTTGGACGTCGGAATGGGAAATTCGATGTGTATTTGAAGCTGTGTAGAGACGCGATACAGCTTGTTTTGGGGTAGATATATCGCGTTTGGGAACTAATTCTG
>JBCBQD010000245.1:0-8924 GCA_039820425.1 Cyanobacteria bacterium J06635_1 | reverse complement strand
CTGAAGCGTAGACAGTTTTTGCTCTTTTTAGGAGCCACCGCCACAACTGCCACCCTGGGTTCCCTGGAGCGATCGCAGCAGAGTTTTCTGGGTTTACCCCAGGCTTCTGCCGCTGAGGAAATGGCGTTTAGCCCACTCAAGGGACCGCTGCCCTATAAGGGCTTGAATATTGAAGCAGCCCTACAAAAAGTTGAATACAGCGAGTATGTGGTGCAGGACGATCTGGTTTTGGCCGAGGGGCTGACCTATGATGTGATTGGCTCCTGGGGTGACCCAGTGGGGGACTCTCGCTTTGGCTACAACAATGACTACCTTTCGTTTGTGTCCACTGGCCCTGATGAAGGCTACCTGACCATTAATTTTGAATACATCAGCGATGCCACCTGGCTGCAGACCTATCCCACGGTGATCGGCAAGTCGCTGCCGGCAGAGGCGGTGATGGCTGCGATCGCAGCCCAGGGCGAGGGCATTGAAGCAATCGATGCCTACGGGCTACCTGAGGGCGAGCTCAAGTCGCAAATTACCGACCTCTGCAAAGAAACCCTGCTTGATCAGGGCATCGGTGTCATCTCAATCAAGCGTGAACCAGACGGTCGCTGGGTCAGAACAAACTCAGCTAGCGACCGTCGTATTACTGGCATGTCGGGTTTAGAAGACGATCGCTACCTGCAAGTCACCGGCCCCGCCACGGCCATTTTTAATAAGCAGTCGGGGCAGGGCTACCTGGACGGGCTGGGTAGCCAGATTATCGGCACCTTTGGTAACTGCTCAGGGGGCACCACGCCCTGGGGCACCGTGCTCAGCGCCGAAGAGAATATCCAAAGTCAGGTGCCGGAGGGCGTCTATGCCGACGGCACCTCCCTGGCCCCCAGCGAAAAGCCGTTTGATGTCAGCCTGGACGGCCAGGGCAATGTGCTGGGGCTGGCCGGGAATAAATACGGCTGGATTGTGGAAGTTGACCCCAGTAACGCCAATGACTATGGTACCAAGCACACCTGGCTAGGGCGCTTTCGCCATGAGGGGGTAGGGGTTCGGGTCGAGGCCGGCAAGCAGCTGGCGTTTTACTCGGGGTGCGATCGCAGAGGCGGCCACGTCTATAAATTCATTAGTACGGGCACTGTTACAGACCCCCAAGACAAAGCCAACTCAGGATTACTGGCTGACGGTATGCTCCATGTCGCCAAGTTTAATCCTGACGGCACGGGCCAATGGATGGCCTTAACCCCGAGCACCCCCGTTGACCCCGTGCTGCCCAGCAGCGTGGTGGGTGGCCTGGTGACCCTGCCCAGTCGCCCGGATGGCGGCTTTGAGACAGTCGAAGACGATGCCGTCGCCCTGTCCTTTAAATCACAATATGCGACCCTGGGTGACCTGTACGAAGGCAGCGAGTTGGAGAAACAAGGGGCCATTCTCATTGATGCCCACTTTGCTGCAAATGCAGCCGGAGCCACAAGCACAGCGCGCCCCGAAGATACTGATGTGAGAGCAGATGGCACCGTGTTTATTGCCTTTACCTCTGGGCTCTCCGGCGGCGATGGCGGACCCGATAAATCGATTTTTGTCGGCCCCAACGGCGAAGACTTTGAGTTCGGTTGGATCATGAAGCTGATGGAAGACGACAGCAACCCAGCTGCCAGCACCTTTACCTGGGAAATGGTGGCCCTGGGGGGTGAGCCTGTAGACGGTGGCTTTGGCTTTGCAAACCCTGACAATCTAGAGTTTGATCGCAAGGGTAATCTCTGGCTAGTCACGGATATGTCAACCAGTACCCACAACAAACCCGTGCCAACCCGTCTGTCTGAGGAGGGTGAAATGCTTACCCAAAAGGCTTTACTGGGTTTATTTGGCAACAATTCAGTGTGGTATTTTCCATTAGAAGGTCCCCAGGCCGGAGAGCCCGTCATGATCGGCTATGGCCCAATGGAATGCGAGATGACCGGGCCTTTCTTCACCGACGACGACAAAACCCTGTTTTTGTCAGCCCAACACCCTGGCGAACGCAACGGTATCCGTCAGGATATGGCTGCTGAGGTTCATCAATATGAGATGAAGACGACCGTCGGGGAGTCGTTCATCCAAAATCGGGTGGTCCCCGTTGGCTCTAACTGGCCTGACAAACAACCTAACTCAGCCCCTAAGCCTGCTGTAGTAGCCGTTCGGCAGATAGATGGCAATCCATTAAGCTAGTTGTTACGTCATATTTTAGGCGTCATATTTTAGAGTCAGTGAAAGAAACCGGGTTGCTTAGCAAGGGCCTTCCGGAGACGGTCGGTCTGGCTCAAGAACTCCGGTTTCTGGCCTTTTTAGGCGGACTGGCTAAGCCGTACACGCTGCTCACTAGTGATAAAGTGTAACGGACTGATTAGATGACATCACCGAACTTTATGCTGTAGGTACGGCTGTGGGTATAAACCTGGGTCCGGCTCAAATCAGCCTAAGCTCAAATCAGCCTAAACTGTACATATGACAATTATCCGAACTGAGCTATACGGATCACGCATGGCTGGCTGGGCATATTGAGGTCATCGAATTCATCATGAGCCTTGATTACTAGGTCACCTTCTCGCGATTGTCAAACCTCTTTGAGTATGGAAGTCAGGTATCAAAGGATCGTCTCCGATCCTTCAGCAGCAGCCGTAATCCATATACAGCACCCAGATAGCCTCCCCTCTGCACTTGGAGAGCTTGACCTGATTGAGTCTCGGCCTACGCTGGTACTCGTCGGCGGGGCCAGTAAGCTGAGGGAAACTGACTACCAACGCATCAAGTCACTTTTTACAAATGTGCTTGCCCCATTAGCAGACAATTTAGGCCTGTATGTCGTCGATGGCGGTACCGATGCAGGCATTATGAAAATTATGGGTCAGGCCAGAATGGCCATTGGGGCAGAGTTTCCGCTAGTGGGGGTGGCCCCAGTAGACCTGGTGAATTTGCCCAATCACCCAACGGTGCGCCCTGACTCGACACCCCTCGAAGCGAACCATACCCACTGTTTATTGGTTCCCGGTGATCGGTGGGGCGATGAGTCGCCCTGGATTGCCCATGTGGCGACCCAACTGGCTCAAGACAAACCGTCTGTGGTCGTCTTGATCAATGGCGGCGCTGTTACCTGGCAAGATGCTGCTGCCAACGTTAGGGTAGGTCGCCCAGTCATTGTGATTCAAGGCAGCGGACGCACCGCAGATATCCTGGCTGCTGCCATTCAAGGCGGCTCTGTCACAGATGAGCGCGCTCAGCCCCTGGTTGACTCAGGACTGATGCAGGTGGTGGATTTGAACGAATCGGCTGAGGTCTTGGTTGACAAGCTACAGGCGTTGCTTTGTTAGGGAGTGGGGAGTGGGCTTCGACGTGAGGCTTCGACGGTGAGCTCAGCCGAACCGCTCAGCCAACCGCGCTCAAGCGTGGAGAGCAGGTTTACCAGGGGCTGCCGACTAGACTAAAGGCTGCCCAATAGTAGGGGTGGCTAAAGTCCTGGCGCTCTTCGGTGGCGAGTTCGGGGGGGAGAGGACGTGATTGGGTTAGACCAACTAGCTGGGCATCCTCAGCGTAAATATCGCCTCGAATCATCGATAGCTGGGCGCGGCGCAGTGCGTCTGCTTTAATGGTGGGTTCGTCCCCCTGGAGCTGTCGATAAAACTCAATCATGAGCCCCGTCGAGGCTTCGTCACTGACGCTCCACAGGCTGGCAACTGACGTTTTGGCCCCGGCCAGGACAGCAAACCCGGCAAAGCCTAGCTCTGCTGAGCGGTTGCCCAGGGCGGTCTGACAGGCACTCAGCGTCAGCAACTCCAATGAGGGCTGATGTAGACCCAGCTCCCGCAGCTGATGCAGCCGCAGCTTTTGGTCGTAAAGCTGGATGTAAGACTGTTCTAAAGCCCCTGTGGCAAACTCGCCATGGGTCGCCAGGTGGATAATGCCATAGGGTTTTTCCTGACGCGCATCGATTAACTTATCGAGGGTAAAGTCCTGATTTTGCAGAGGAGGTGGGCCTTGCCATTTAGAGAAGATGGCGTTTAGCTCAACCGGAACCCCGGGCAAGTCGGCCTGGTCTGCAAAGGCGGCGGTGCCGGTGAGGAGTGCCTCCACAGTGCGAATGTCTTGATAGGTCAGATCGGTCAGACTGAGGCTAGGCATCAGTCCAATATTGTAGTTTTTTTCGATGATAAATTTTTCTCCGTCATGGAGGGTGGCGAGGGGTGTGGAGCGCAAACCGGCATCGGTGATAAAGCTAATGGTATCGATGCCCTGGGCTTCTAGCTCGGCTTCCAGAGGAGCCACCAGCCATTGGTAGAGGGCTTGGGCCGGGAGCAGGTAGGTATCGGTCTTGACGCGGCTGGGGGTCGAAACCTGACGACGCAGCCGCTGGGCCATGGTGATGACCTCTTTGCGGGTAACCTCGAGTGGCACATATATGGGGTTGCCTTCGGCGGTGACCAGTAAGAGCTCTAATGGGTCGGATGGGGTTGAGGCATTGAGGATATTGCCTGCTTCGTCAAAATTTTCAAGGTTGGTGCCAAACACGGCATAGATCAAAGCGGGTTTCTTGCCGGTTTTATTTTGGACGTCGAGGAGTTTTTGTTGGGCCGTTGGCAGGTCAACGACCTCAGGGGATTGACCCAGCTCGAGCTGGTCGATGTAGCTGGCTGAGGAGACGGGCTCACTCGGTGCGATCGCACCAGCCGGGGCATCATCAGCCTCCGTCGCGTTAGGCTGAGCCGCAACGACTGTCCTGGGGCGAGCAAAGCCGGGGCTGAGATAGTCAACAAACTCTGAGGTGAGCCGCTTTTCTAACTGGGCAAAGATGAGCTCAGGGTCTGTTGATGCGCTTGCCGATAAATTATCCTGCCTAGTCAGTAGATCAGAGATACAGTTTGTAACACACTCGGGGAGATCTACCGTTTCACCCAGGACGGGGTTGGGCTCCGGGGGGGTGACGACCTCTGGGGGGTCTGTGGTGATGATCTCGATGTTACCCTCGGTAAAGCTGTCAAAAAACGGATTGTCAGGATTGTCTTCTGTTAATGTTGTAGCCCCTGTAGTCAGTGCACCCACTGTGCCATTGACCGCAGCATTGCCAATCTCAAAGGGAATTACCGGGTCAATAGCGCCGCCAGCATGGGTAATAGAAATCCTGCCATTCTCAGTGGCCCCTTCGGTAGAAATCGTCGCATCCAGGTTTCTGGCAATCACCTGGGGCTGAAACGAAACAGCAGCTCCACTCAACATGGTTTCAATCGTTATAGATGAGTCACTGATGACTCCAGTCCCTCTAACGGTTCCTTGAGGGGCACTAATCACCACATTCCCCCCGGCCCCTTCGGTGCTTTCTGCATTGATCGAGGCAAACACCACATTCCCGGCTGTCTCAACCAGAACGTCCCCCGCATTGTCATTGAAGCTGGCGGTAATAATCTCACCTACACTGATATCTCCCTGGTTACTGCTGATCGATACCCTACCTCCATTTGAAGTAATATTGTCGATATTAATTGAGTCATCTCCCCTAAAACGAATGCTGTCGTTAAAGGCATTCACATCTCCAACAATCTCTAAATCTTGAGTTGAGCGAAAGGTGATATCTACCTCCCTGAGGTCTGCCTCCCTGAGGGTAGCGTTTGTAAGGTTAAAGCGACCGTTGCCCGTTAAAAAGGTGATCGAACTTCCGAGAGTGATCTCCTGAGGTGTGCTCCCGGCAAAAATAACCTGACCTGCATCTGTAGGTGAGCCGATTGTTACAGTCTGAAAATTGTCTGAAATGGCAGCCAATTCAGTCGGTGAAATGAAGGGACCGAACAAACTACCGGATTCTAGAAAGCCGTCGCTGTTTAAGGTAGAGACGGCAGAACTCCCCTCTACAAAACTATAATCCTGATCAGCATCTAAAGCTCGAATGGTCAGGGTTTCACCTGTTAGATTTCCTAGTCCCAGAAGCTTACTGCCAGATGAGCCGGACAGGGTATTAAAAAGTGCTGTATCGTTGACCCCCGAAAACTCAGTTTCTCCAAGAAAATTTTCGTTAAGGGGACCTTGTCTGGCCTCTAAAGTAATCCCTGTGCTACCGACATTGACCGTATTTTCGATGGAGATGATCTTTTGGGATCTGAGCCGCAAACTTAAAGCGTCGTTACCGGGTTGGCTATCAATGATAGGCTGCAAAATCCGGATGACCCCCTCGGCATTCAACCTGAGCCTGTTGTTGCCAGTGCCGTTATAATCAAGTGTTGCATCTAGCACAATATCCCCATCGCCAGGAGTTCTTCCATTTCCTGTTCTAACTTCAACGTTGGCACCCCCCGTCAAGGCATTGCGAAGCACGGAAATCCCCAGGGTGACTTCCTCTGTTTGTAGACTGTCTACTACAAACGGACTGGTGCCAATCAGGGTGTTCTCCGTGACGTCATCATCTTCAACAATTCTTATATCGGGGGGATCGAGCAGCCAGGTCCCCCCCAAGCCATTGCTGGCGGAGATATCAGGTGTGGTGCTGATATCTAAGGTGCCAAGGCTGCTGGTTTCGATAAAACCACCATTGCCCTCGAGTGTACCTCCTCGGGCAGAGAGCTGACCAGCCAGCCGCAACAGGTCAGTCCCCCAGGCAACAATTGTCCCGCCATTCCCGGCTGCCTGCGCATTGGCTTGAACGGTTGAAGCTGCATCAATAAAGGTTGCCGTTGCACGGGGAGCATTGCCAAGGTCTCCCCCAATCAAGACAGTGCCTCCCTCAGTATCCCCTGACGCCTCTACAGCGGCATTAACCAGGGCAATGCGGTCGCCAAAGATGCCAATGCCGCTATTATTGCCGCTATTATTGCCGCCGTCGTTATTGGCGACGAGATTACCACTTACGACCGCAGTCCCCGTATTGACAGGAATCTCCAAGGTTGAGTCTGATAAACTGATGCTGCCGTCAGCATTGAGCGTAATCTGGGTGGCAACTTCCAGATCCCCTGCCCCAGTGAGTAAGGCGGGTAGAGTCGAGGCCGTAAATTCTGATTGGGCTGTAAATTCACTCGGTAATGTGGCCAGTTCTAAATCCAACAAAGCGCCCTCCTGGCTCAAGCGCACTAGATTTTCACCCGGCACCGCCATCACCAAGATCTCACCGCCAGGTGCAGATAATTGTCCCGTATTGATTACTTGACCGCCCAGCAGGGTGAGAGACCGCCCCTGACCCACCGCTAAGTCCCCCGCATTAAGCACTGCACTGGCCTGCTCGGCTCCAAAAACATACCCGGTCGGGTTGCCGGTAATCGCACTCAAGTCGTTTGTCCCCAGGGCATCAAACAGGGTTTCCCCAAACGCGACCCCGGTGGCGGTTGAGGCCGAAAAATCTCCGCCTAAATTTAGGCGTGCATTTTCACCAAAGAGGACCCCAGCCGGATTGAGCAAATAGAGATTTGCCGTACCGTTCACTTCCAATAGGCCATTGATGATAGAGGCATCGCCACCGATGACGCGCCCTAAAATGTTTTCGATGGCGGCAGGGTTGGTAAACCGAGCGGTCTCTCCGGTGAGTAGCCCAAACTGGTCAAAGCTATGAAACAGGGTCACCCCATCGCCGGAGGGGGTCCCCCCGCTGATGTCATACAGGCTGCCCGTGGTTCGCGGGGTCGTTTGAATCGTCGTGCCAGTGCCATCTGGGGCGGCAGTCACTGACTGGGCCTGGGCCGCTGTGGGCATCAGGAAAATGCGAATCAGGGCGGCGAATGCTAGGTGACGATGGAGTAGATGAGACATGTTAATGAGTAGAAAGCTAGGCGTGAGAATCGGGGGCTGATTTGGACTGAACTTCCTAGGGCGATTGCCATTGTGCGGTGGATAATACTTCGATGCGGCGATCTAAAACGGTGATTTCTACCTCTTCTCCGAGCAGGCTGTAGGCTATGCGGGCTTGGGTCAATAGTCGTTGAGCCTGCTCAAACTCACCTTGGGTAGCATAGACATCAGCCAAATTGACCAGGATGGTAGCTTTGCTGAGGGTATCGTTATTTGCCAGACTCAATGCCTCCTCATAGGCCTCGATTGCCAACTGATTTAACCCGGTATTGCTGTAGATGTCGCCCAGGGCGGTGTAGACCAAATCCAAATTATCCAAGTCAGAGGCCGTGGGTTCGCGGGTGAATGGCTCCAAAAGGCGCAGGGCATCGGCATACATTTCATCTAAGAAATACACCCCAGCTTCGGCCAAGGTTGCTTCCTCGGGGGTGAGTGCATCGACAGTTTTAACCTGAGCCAGGCGCGATCGCAACACTTCATAATCTTCTTCGAATAAGAGCTGAAACCCCGAGTGGAGATACCCTTGATCATCATTGGACGATACGCCACCCTCGGTAATCACCTCAATGGAGTAGTAAAGTCCTGGCTCCAACGGGAGTGGGATTTCAACCGTGCCCTCTGTCGTCATGTCCTGAGATATATCCAGGGTTGGAAAGGGTATTTCAGAGACACCTACGACGGGGTCGGGGGTTTCCCAAATGATCAAGTCCCGTGAATCTCGCTCGTAGGACCATTGCCAGATTCGAACGGTGTAGCTGTTGGCCCCCGCGACTGGATTCCAGCGGATGGTTTCGGGGAGGTCACCGAGCCAGGCATTGCGGGGCGAAATCACATAGGGGATGGCGGGGTTATTGCCCCCACGAATACGGCCCGTGCGTTTGCCCCCGGCGCGGGTGTTGGTGGCGCGTCCCCGGCGACGGGCGCAGGCTTGCCAAAAGAAGCAGGCCTCGGCAGGGGCAGGGTAGAACAGCGGGTCTGCCAGGGTGATGCCCAGGGTAAGGGTAATCGCAAGGGCGATGAACTTCGATCGTTTAGAGGAGACGGATTTGCCCCCCCTGAAGCCCCCCTTGGTAAGGCTACCGTGTACCCACAGCTCGGACGGGAGGGTCTAATCCTGACGGACGGCCGGCAGGGGGAGAGGAGGGGCG
>JBCBQD010000244.1:0-8976 GCA_039820425.1 Cyanobacteria bacterium J06635_1 | reverse complement strand
CATCATCGAGCAGAATGGTGGCTCCCATGGGGACTTCATCAACCAGGGGCTTGTAGGTGACTGAGCTAATCGCCTGGGTACCAGGCACATCTCGACTCGTGAGGATAAAGCGATCGCCTCGAGCCAGTTTAATAGAGCCCGCCTCAAATTTGCCCAGGCGAATTTTAGGCCCTTGCAAATCTTGCAAAATGCCCACTGGCTGATTGAGCTCAAAAGAAATTTGACGAATGAGTTTGATGTTGCGCTGATGGTCTTCGTGGGTACCGTGGGAAAAGTTGAGGCGGAGGGTGGTGGCCCCAGCTTCGATCAGCGCCCGCAGCGTATCCGGACTTTGAGTAGCAGGACCAATCGTAGCAACGATTTTGGTCCGACGCAGGGCATGGCGCAGTTGCATAAACCTTCTCTAATCAGCGAAACCCATTGATACTACCACGCGTGTGATGCCTACCCGGACGTACACATCAAGCTTGTCATAATCGACATCGCAGCCTCACTTTTTTGATGAGAACGCTGTTTGAATAACGAGGGCAGATACGCTCACCAGACCTCACCAGACCTCGTTAAAAATAGATGAGATAACGTCACAAAACTTTATTATTCCACCCCGGTAGCGTATACTACCGAGATAGGTGTGAAGGAGCGAAACTGTGATGTCGGTGGCAACAGAGCCTCTGGCAGTGCCAAAACGGGTTCCCAAAGAATTTCTAGATGCCGATGGCGGAGTGAGTCTGGATTTACTTTTGTTTTTTGGGGCACTTTGTCTGGTTACTGTCTCTGCCCTGGGCTATTTTTGGTGGGACACACCTCGCTGGTGTTGTTTTGTTTTAAGTACATTGGCGCTGCATTTGGTGGGGACGGTGATTCATGACGCCTCCCACAACGCTGCCCATCGTAATGTGATTGTGAATGCTTGTTTAGGGCATGGCAGTGCCCTGATGCTAGGGTTCACGTTTCCAGTCTTTACTCGGGTTCATTTGCAGCACCATGCCCATGTCAATGATCCTGAGAATGATCCGGATCATTTTGTATCTACCGGGGGGCCACTTTGGCTGATTGCAGCCCGGTTTTTCTACCACGAGATTTACTTCTTTCAGCGTCGTCTGTGGCGTAAGTTTGAGCTGTACGAATGGTTTTTGAGTCGCTTGGTCGTGGCAGGGCTGATTTATTCTGCGTGGCGATTTGATTTTTTAGACTATTTGTTTAATTTTTGGTTTGCCCCCGCTCTAGTGGTGGGGTTGGCTCTGGGGCTGTTTTTTGATTATCTACCCCATCGGCCCTTTGAGGAGCGCAACCGTTGGAAAAATGCACGGGTTTACCCAGGAATGATTTTAAACCTGGCAATCATGGGGCAAAACTACCACTTGGTGCATCATCTTTGGCCTTCGATCCCCTGGTATAAGTACAAGCCTGCGTACGAGTATATGAAGCCCCTGCTGGATCAGAAAGGTTCGCCTCAGTCTTTGGGGCTAATGCGCAGCAAGGATTTCCTTAACTTTCTCTACGATGTCTTCTTAGGGATTCGATTTCACCATAAGAAATCGTCTTAGGGGTTTGCTGTCGATAACACGGCGACATTAGTTATTAAGCAAAATCCTGCTGAGATGCAAAATTTACGTCTCTGCAGGATTTTTTTAATGGGTTACGCACCAGTCTGGCCGTAAAGCCTTGGCTTGCCTCAAATAGGGGTGATAAATTTGGGCCTGGTTAACTGGCAGATATGCGTGGATTAAAAATCGAATACACAGTGGGAGGCTACCTTCTACATACATATGTTGGACATCTAGGAGGGCGACATTGTCCCAGTTGGGTCGAGTGCGTGCGATCGCAGCTGGGAAAACCGCATCGATATCACGGGTCGCGGAAAAAGTCGCACTGATAATTTTGCCAGGGTGGAGCTGATTGTGGGTCTCGAGTTCGGTTAAAAGCTCATTAACCGCCTCCTGGACAGCAGCCTTAGAGTTTTCAGTGATGGTCGTTGCCCCTCGAATTGCGCATAATCGCCAATCACCTGAGTCCTGCGTAACCATTTTTTAGCGCTTTTCTTTCAAACTACCGTATATTTTGACCCTTTTAAGGTTTAACTACCCATTTCGAGTTGCACCTGGCGCTTGGTACATCCAAAGCGGCAAGCCGCGGGTTGCCAGTTCAAATTCTAACCAGTCAAAAACCGGAACCAATTTGCTAGCTGGAATGGTTTGAGCCAACCCCGGATGAGTCATCAAGTAGGCGTCTCCCCCTGGGAGCAACTTATTCCAAAACGGTTTACGTTCCTCAATGGTGTAGCATTCAGCTTTCTCAGGGTCTAAGCCAGCCAGCTCTGCAGCCCATTGCTTGGCGTCTGCTTCTGTGCCCAGGCGATCGACTACGCCAAGGTTAACTGCCTGCTCACCGGTAAAAATACGACCATCTGCAAAACTCCGCACCACCTCCTCGGCCAAATTGCGCGCATCGGCGACGGTTTTTACAAACTGGCTATAGCTGATGTCAATCAACTCCTGCAAGATGCCCTTTTCTGAATCGGTAAGCTCTCGGTCAAAGGCCAGAATATCTTTGTAAGGTCCTGACTTGATCACCTTAAAAGAAACCCCGATTTTTTCTAACAGACGTTCCAGGTTGTTGCCCCTTAAGATGACACCAATGCTGCCGGTGATGGTGCCCGGGTTAGCCACAATGTGCTGAGCCCCCATGCCGATGTAGACGCCTCCCGAGGCTGAAATATTGCCAAAACTAGCCACAATCTTAATAGAGTCTTGCAATCGCTTGAGAGCGCTGTAGATCTCTTGAGAATCTCCCACCGTACCGCCAGGGCTATCAATTCTCAACAACAGCGCGGGAAATTTCTTTTCTTTGACTTCCTCAAGGGCTTCTAAGACTCGCTTACGGGTGGTTCCAGTGATAGCGCCTGAGATTTCGATGCGGGCGATTTGTTTACGATATCGGGGTTTGAGTGGCCAAATCATAAGTAATGAAGGGATTCAGAGTATCGGTATCGCGACTGCTATCCGAATTTGTGTCTGATTAAATTTGTTTGAGTTTGTCGATAAACCACATCTATGTTGAAACCTTGAGTTGTCCCTATAGAGCAAACGACAGGTCTGGATGTGGATGCGGCTTAGTCTATCAGCGTAACATTGAGAGCCTGGGCAATGCACCCCCTGAGCACTCCCTCAGACTTGCCCCACAGAGGGACTGCGTGAAACCCATAGAGGTCATTCAAAATATTTTGAACAGACAAAAATGTAGTCTCAAACGGCACAGGACTTTACCATTGTTTAAAGACACAATTTTCTTGGTTCAGACTACCCATTGCGAATGGATTTACCCACATCTCAGCCCAAGTCGATCTTTAGGGCGCTTTTTCTGATCTCGCCCTTTTTTCTATGGGGCACGGCCATGGTGGCAATGAAAGGGGTGATTTCCACAACAACGCCGCTGTTTTTGGCGGGTACACGGTTGCTGCCGGCTGGGTTATTAGTGCTCTGTGCAGCTGCCTATCTAGGTCGTAAGCAACCTGCGGGTTGGCAAGCCTGGGTTTGGATCTTGATGTTTGCATTGGTAGACGGGGCGCTATTTCAAGGCTTTCTGGCAGAGGGGCTATTGCGGACAGGGGCAGGGTTGGGCTCTGTGATGATTGACTCACAGCCTTTGGCAGTGGCCATCATGGCTCGCTTTTTGTTTCGAGAGCAAGTAGGCCCTGTGGGCTGGGTCGGTCTGACGGTGGGGCTCTTAGGCATCAGTTTATTAGGGTTGCCCGATGATTGGATTTTGCAATTGCTGCAAGGACAGCTTCCCACCCTGAGCGATGCGGCAACCTTGGTGGAGGCACTGCTCCAGCATGGAGAGTGGCTGATGCTACTGGCCGCACTATCGATGGCCGTAGGCACTGTGATGATTCGCTATGTCGCTCGCCATGTCGATCCGATTGTGGCGACGGGGTGGCACATGGTGCTGGGGGGCTTACCGCTGTTTGGGCTATCTGCCTGTTTTGAATCCTACGTTTGGGAGGCAGTCAGTGTCACCGGGTGGATGGCCATTGCCTATGCCACTGTATTTGGGAGTGCCCTTGCCTATGGCGTCTTTTTTTACTTGGCAGCTGAGGGTAATCTCACCAGTTTGAGTGCCCTCACATTTTTGACGCCGGTATTTGCGCTGTTATTTGGCATGGTTTTGCTGTCAGAGAGTTTAAGCTCGATTCAATGGGTGGGGGTTGGATTAACCTTGGTGAGCATTTACCTGATTAATCAGCGTGATCAGGTTGGGATACGGTTGCTGTGGCTGCGCAGTGTGCTGATCAACGACAAGCCTGATCTACCCTAATTGACTCTACTTGTTTAAATTGGGGGTATTCAGGACTAAGGCTAGGGCCTGTCAAGACTTTTTCCTCATCAGTGCCTGGAACGTTTGTATGATTCTTATCTTTAGAAATCGATAAGTCTCCGTAAAGACACCAAAAATTCTTGGTTAACCTTGAAGACAAGATTAAAAAGTGAGCTAATATAGCCTGCAAGGTAGGTTGAATCCTGTAGATGTGGTAATTGCGGACGGTTTAGTCATACCAGGCCGCTCCTCACGGTTTTTGGTGTGGCAGTTTGCGTCTGCCGGCTTTTTGGTCTAAGAGTTGAGATAAGTAGAGATTGTGAACCAGGGGCCAATTTGGGCATGCTACGGTTACTTGCTCAGGACTAGCCTTCGGGGGAAGGATCTAGGTTTTTAATAAAGCGGATTTTAGATTCATGTAGCGATTGCTTAGGAAATCCACTCTGGGGCACTGAGGTATTTTGATGATTGAGTTAATTTAAGTTTTAAAGGTAAGGATAGCGATGATTCGGCGCTCTACTCTCTTGTTTTTCACCTGCTTAACAACCGTTTCGTTCTCTTTTGAGCGAGCCAGGGGAGTGGCGGCCGATGGGTCCCAAGATCGGGTTGCTCAGGCTCATGTTTTGGCTCAGGCCTCCTCGTTTCCGGTAGAGCCGTCAGCGGCGGTTGATACTGGCAATAGTGTGCCAGATATCAAGCCCAAAGCGGCCACCTCATCGGTGTCTGTCGGTAGCCGAGGCGATAGCGTCAAGCTAATCCAAGAAAGGCTTCAAGATCGAGGTTATTACAGCGGCCCCATTGATGGCCTCTATGGCGCAAACACTCAATCGGCGGTAGAGGCATTTCAACAAGACGCTGGTTTTCAATCAACTGGGCAAGTGGATGTGCCCACCTGGCAGCGTTTGAGAGCACCCGACCTTTTGTCCGAGAGTGGTTCAGAGCCCGCTGAGGGAGCAGGCTCTGAGACTTCTAGTGCGGCTGCCGAGGATGTGCCTGAGAAGAATGGTTCGGAGGGAACCATTGCGAATGCTCTGCCCGATGATTTGGAAACTTCCAACACCTCAGCAGGTGTCGTCGCTCAGGCGGCCCCAGAAGAATCTACAAAAGAATCTACAGAATCTCAACCTAATCAAGCATCAGAGCCCACCTCTGGGGCGGCAAAGCCCTCCGGTGGCATTGGTCGTCTGCTCTGGCCGTCTTTGGCTCTGGTAGCAGCGCTCAGCAGCTTTGGTATCGGCTTTTTGCTGGCAAACCGAGATAAGCCATCGGATGAGGATGAGGATGCTTGGGGCCAGACTCCTAGCCGTGAGCCGACAAATACCCCTAAATCGATTAGTGCACCAGTGAGCAATGGGTATAAGCCGACCAACGCGATTGAACCGACGGTGGCCACTGCTGATGATGGGACCCCGCTGAACGACACGATTCGAGTGCATAAGCTCAGTGTCGTCGGTGAACTGATTGGGGAGCTGCAATCAAACGATCCTGGCAAGCGTCGTAAGGCTATTTGGGAACTGGGGCAGCGGGGAGATTCGTCAGCGGTGAATTCCCTGGTTAACCAAATGACAATGGCTGACTCTAAGGAAAAAAGCTTGATTTTGGCCGCCCTGTCTGAAATCGGCATCCGTTCACTCAAGCCGATGAATCGTGCGCTTGCGATCGCATTACAAGATGAAAACCCAGATGTCCGCAAAAATGCGATTCGCGATCTGACCCGGATTTACGACCTGGTGGCTCAAATTAGCCAGATGTTGGGCCACGCCACCGAGGACGAGGATGTCGAGGTGCGCCAGACGGCGCAGTGGGCTTTAGAGCAGCTCAACCGCATTCGTCAAATGCCAGAGGTCAGAATGTCGATTCAATCTTTGGAATCTTCGGCCAAGGCCCCTGACTTTCTGCCTGGGGAAGTTTCAAACTAGGGTTAGGTCGTTGATAATGGTTAGTTGATGTCCTGAGACACCCCCTAACTGTTTTTGATCCATTGCCCATGAAATTGCTGTTTCTTTCGACCCCTGTGGGGCCGCTCGGCTCAGGGCTGGGGGGAGGTGTTGAGCTGACCCTAGTGAATCTCGTCAAAGCCTTGAGTCAGCGAGGGCACGACATTACAATCGCTGCCCCCGCCGGGTCTACCCTTACTGGGGCAAAAATACTGGAGGTTGACGGGGCATTACAGCTGACGGCACATACTCAAGGTCGAGAGACACCGGTCGTGCTAGCAGCCGAGGGGGTATTGGCTAATATGTGCGATCGCGCCCGCCAGGTACAGATTGGCTACGATCTGATTGTCAACTTTGCTTACGACTGGTTGCCGTTCTTTCTCACCCCGTTTTTTGAGACTCCTATCGCCCACTTTGTCAGTATGGGTTCCTTAAATGACGCCATGGATAGGATCATTACCCAAGTGGCCCAGAGATATCCAGGTATTTTGGGTGCTTATACCCAAACCCAGGTCAATACATTCTTAGGGAAACATCATTGGGAAATTTTAGGCAGTGCCGTCGATGTATCTCAATACGATTATTGCGAAACCCCAGAGCCCTGGCTAGCATGGATGGGGCGCATCTCCCCTGAGAAAGGGCTAGAAGACGCCGTCGCAGCGGCCCAACAGACCCAGATACCGCTCAAGATATTAGGCAAACTAGAAGATGCGCATTACTGGCGGAAGATTCAAGCTGATTACCCGACTGCACCTGTGGAGTATTTAGGATTTTTCTCGACGCAAGAACTCCAAACTATCGTGCGACGAGCCCAGGCGCTTTTGATGACTCCCCGATGGCAAGAAGCCTTTGGCAATGTGGCCATCGAGGCCCTGGCTTGCGGGGTACCTGTGATTGCTTATCGCCGTGGGGGGCCCACCGAAATTATCAAACAGGGCGAAACGGGCTGGCTTGTGGAACCAGATAGCGTTGAGGGGTTGGTGAGGGCGATTAACCTATTGGCAACGCTAGATCGCCGTCGCTGTCGGCAGCAAGTGGAATCTGAATATTCGTTAGCTTCGCTGGGTAAACGGTTTGAAGTCTGGTTTGACCGAATCGTGAATCATCAGGGTTTAACGCCGGGCCAGGCCGACAAGATAAACTCGTAACCACCCTCATCCGTAACCACCTTCATTATAGATATCACTAGAAGTAATGTTGTCCCTATCATTCAACGAAATTGACCAGCTCAAACAGCAGCTTGCCGATTATCCCGATGCTATCAGTGCGCTCCAAGACATCGAAGATTGTGATGGTGATTTGGACGATGCGGCTCTATCGCTTGCCCTGAAAGCGGGTTTGGAGCCTGACACTAATGAATCATGGCTGGCTGGCTTTACCAAACGATATCGCCACATTATTTGCCAACAGCAGTTTCGAGCCGACCTCGAAACGAATAAACTGGTTGGCTTAGTCAATCATCTGACACAAGAAACCACCTGCCCGTCTTTGTTGGCGGCCCCCGTTGCTATCTATGCCACTCAGCAGGGCATAGATAAGTTTTGCCATAGCTTAGACAACAGCAGACTATAGGTTGGGCACATCTGCAAACTTTTTTCTCAGCAAAGATATCATCCACAGAGATATCTTTTCCAAGAGGATGATCAACAACTCTGGTCTTACAACAACTCTAGTCTTAAGGACTGGGCTGCCAGAGATTTAGCCATCACCAAACTCTTCAGGGATGTCATCAAACTCGTCAGGGATGTTGCCGCCCTCTCCTGGAGGCATGCCGACTTGCCCTGGAGGAGTCCCACCTTGCCCGCCCTGGCCTGGAGGCATACCGCCTTGTCCTGGCGGTGTACCGCCTTGTCCTGGCGGTGTACCACCTTGCCCTGGAGGCGTGCTAGTGGGTCTCCGAGGGGGCCTGCCTTCAGAATCGTTATTGCCAGAATCGTTATTGTTATCTGATGGATCGGCGCTGCTTGCCGTGGGGCTATCTTCAGTATTGTTCAGATCAGAGCTGACGCTGTTTTCAAACCCTCTTGTTTGTGATGTCTCATTGACGGTCGGCTGGCTGGGGGATGAGACCTCTACAACTGGAGAAGTGGCACCGGTTGCTGGTTCTGTGGCTAAAGTGCTCTCTAAATAGGTGTTAGCAGGCGAGTTTACAAAGGCGGCATTTGAATCTGCAAACGTGTCCTCTTGGGCTGATGCATCGGCTTGGGGGACTGATGTGGCTGCCGATGGAATTAAGAAGGTCGGATTGTCAACAGCTTCGCTTTCTGGCAATGGGGTTTGTTGTTCGAGGGCCTCTCTGATTTCTTGTCGGACTGCGTCAACTTCTGCAGAGCCTGTGGATACCTCTGGGCTGTCGAGACTTAATCCTTTGACCAATCCGCTAGTTTCGTAAAAAGTTCTGAGATCAAAAAGTAAGGGTTGGCTAACATCATTGCCCTGTACGACTATCAGTTCGCCAGAGGCGAGCGATTGTTGCTGTGAACCGTCCTGGTTGTAGGCCATCATTGGCCCATCTGGGTTATCGGTAAGCGCACCAATAATTGTGGTGTCGGTTTCTGGTATAAATCACACAAATAGCGCTGAGCCCTGAATCCCAGTTACTGCATTGGGGGTTTGAATGGTCGATCGCCCTCGCCCAGGGGGAACTAGTGCTGAAATTTTAAGATAATCCATCAGTTTAGATAGAGTGAGATATGGATGGCATAGTCTGGGAAAGTACATC
>JBCBQD010000243.1:0-9010 GCA_039820425.1 Cyanobacteria bacterium J06635_1 | reverse complement strand
CAGCGTATCAGCCAGACTTGGTGGGCAAAGGCTCCAATCTGATTAAGGCTAATTTCTCGGGGGCAGATTTAAGAGGTACCGATTTTACCGGGTGCAATTTGGCAAATGCCAACTTCGTGGGGGCTAATTTAAGCAGCTGTAACTTTACCTGCGCGAACTTGGCTAAAGCGAATTTATCAGGGGCAGATGTGTCCGGTGCGTCGTTGACCGGGGCAAATTTATCGGGAGCTGACTTCACGTCTGCTGTGACGTCTGGCTCAACTAACTTTAGCTATGCCTATCTCGTCGGAGCCCGCTTTTATGTGATTGGCGGTGAGAAGGTTGTTTATTTAGGGTGTTTCCAGGGAGCCATCTTTACCGATGGGGAGAAAAGATTAGAGGTCGCCAATGCTGATTTTAGCCAGATCTCTGGCCTCGTGGATGGTCAATTTGCCTGCTATTACAAGTGTGAAGTGCTCTTACCACCTGGTGTCCAATGTATCTCGACCAATCGATTCCTTGAGGCAAGGGAGGCTGAGGCGAGAACCTTTGAGGTAGGCGACTTTGGTGCGGGAGATGCTGATTACGTTTAAGAGTTCTCTCTCCATAGAAGAACTCGCTTTGTTCAAAGTCCCTCTCCCAATCTGGGAGAGGGATTGAGGGCGTAGACGCCTAAGCGGCTGCTTGCAGAGTAAGCTTTCAGGATCAGCATCGCGGGGTGTTTTAATGTGCGCTCGCCTTAGCCGTTATTTTATCTATGCCTTTTGAATCTTGAAGTGCCAGCTAGATGTGCAAAATTGACAATCCAGCAGTCAATAAGGTCTTCCAAGCAGTGCCTGAGCCAGCGCGAGAGAAATTGTGTTATCTGCGCTCATTGATTTTGCAGACTGCCTCTGATTTAGACGGCATTGGCACTGTAGAAGAAACCTTGAAATGGGGGCAGCCCAGCTATCTTGTCAAAGGAGGTAGCACCGTTCGTCTTGGCTGGAAGCCCGGTGCTCCTGACCAATGTGCTATCTACTTTCATTGCAAAACGAAGCTCGTAGAGACCTATCGGGAGGCGTATGGCGACCTGTTTGAGTTTGAGGGCAATCGAGCCATCGTGTTTAATGTTGAGGCCAAACTTCCCACTCGCGCCCTAAAGCACTGCATTGCGCTTGCGCTCACTTATCATCGGATAAAACATCTCCCCATGCTTGGCATATAAAGCGCAGATACGCTAGCGGGGCTAGTGGTGGTGGACGTGATCCGTAAATTTATCTCAGGGAGCCAAAGTGAAGAGCGGTAAAAAAAGGCACAGCTATATTAGCTGTGCCCGTTAATCACTCTTGAATCTATGGATCGGTGGCAGAGGTTAAGCAGTTTCTACGGCAGCCTTGTCGCGGCGTGATTTAACCAGGTAGAGACCGAGGGCGCTCAAACCTAGCAGGGCGGTTGGTTCAGGGACGTCTTCTGTCTGCGCTTCGACCTTGACCAGCCTGGCCCAGAGGTTGGCTTCACTGGTACCGCTCTCCTGCGAAATAAACTGATTCACAATGTTGGAGCTGAGGGCGTTTTCACTAAACCCGACCAGTTCAAGGGTATATTCTTCGTTGTTGTAGGTAAATTTGTTCTCAGCGTCAACCGCAAAGTCCCAGGTGATCTTGTCAGAGCAGCCTTTGCCAGCGTCAGTTTGGTAAGGACAAACACCGCCTGTATGGGAGCTAGCGTTGTTCGCTGTCTCGTCAACATTGAGCGAAAAATCGAAGGTTTGGCTGCCAATTGCGGCATCAGCAAAGTCAAGATTGAGGCTAAAGTCAACTTTGTTGGCAATCCGATTGTTGCTCCAAATTGTGTTGTTGTAGTGCTTTAATGCACCTAAATTAAAGACTTGACCAATTCCCAGATTTTTGTCGTTAACCCCAGCAAAGCCTAACCCGCTCTTGTTCCCCGTCCAGTCTATGTGCCAGTCTGTGTATTGATAGCCGTATTTGTTTGTATACGTGCCATAATCCCAAACACCGTTATAGCCACCTTCTACTGCGTCTGCATGGGTGTAGTGGTTGTAATAAGGGTCACCCCAACGAACTTGCGAGACACCGTTTTCTTCAATGAAGTCGACGTAGTTGTCGTTTGAATCCGCGAAGGCTGCCTGTTCATAATTGTCAAAATCAGCGTTGGTAGCAGATTTGCCCACTACTTTGCCATCCAGGAGCCGGGCATTATCCCAGCTGGCTGAGGTGTTGGTTAATAAAAAAGCATTGGCGGGTGTTGCTAGGCCGCCTAAGACGGTCAAGGTGGCAGCTGTGGTGATTGCTGCTGATATTCGGCTAAAGCGCATTTTATCTATCCCTATTGATTGCGTATCTCACGAGAGGCGTGGTTACAATCTATACGTAAAAAGCTCGAGCTTTATACCGGTGATTACGGATAACAGCTTGAAGATTGGGTGAGTAATTTGTGCTTGAAGTGGAGGTGATCTGTAAAGCAGGCTTGATCATGGGTGATGTGGACAATTGGGATCTGTGTCAAAACGCCGCAGGCGATATGGGGATTGGATGTCTGTAAATGCAGAGTGTGGATGCACAAGGACTGGTTCTGAACACGTTAAAACTACGGATGCCTACGGAAATGTAGGGCGGTGTTTGATACGCTGCTGCCTGAAGCTGTTACTTAAAGAGATCAAATGCTCGAATTTATTACTTTGCCAGATGAGCTGCCGCCGGTGGCTCCTTATTCCCACGCGGTTCGGGCTGGGGATTTTTTGTTTGTCACCGGGCAACTAGCCGAGGACCCGGCAACGGGGGAGGTGGTCAAAGGCCCCATTGAGGATCAAACTCGCCAGGTGATGGCCAATCTAGAGCGAGTGCTGACCCATGCGGGCACGGGGTTTGACAAGGTGGTGATGGTGCGGATTTTTGTGACTGACTTTCGCTATTACGAAGCAGTTAATGAAATTTATGCGTCTTATTTTGATCAAGGCCGGTTGCCGGGACGTACAACGGTGGGCGTCATGGGGCTGGCCGGGTTGGGGGATGTAGAAATCGACCTGATTGTATATTGCGGAGAGTGAGCATAAAAGGCTATACCGTAGTTTCAACTACTTTTTAGCTCTCTGTACGTTTGACCGGATTGATAAAAATATGGTGACTCATCTGCTGCGTCGTTTTGGCTTTGGGGTTTTAGGTTCCGTCTTGACCTTGGTATCGCTGCCGGTAAGCGCGCTCGCAGCGCCGCCCCGCCCCCCAGATGAAACCGTCGAGTGTGAGGTGCTGATCATCGGCGGGGGGCTCTCAGGGACGGCAACGGCCTATGAGAGCTTGCAGTCAGGGCGCACGGTTTGCATGACGGAGCTAACTGACTGGGTGGGGGGGCAGCTGTCTTCCCAGGGTACCACTGCGCTAGATGAGGCCAAACGTCAGCGAGAGCTGCTCTTTTACTCGGCGGGCTATAAGGAACTACGCGATCGCGTTGAACGTGAATATGGTCGTCAAAATCCGGGTGATTGCTGGGTGAGCGCGTCGTGTTTTTTGCCAGAAGATGCCCACGAAATCTTGACCGACATGCTAGAAGATGCCGCGCGGCGCGGTGATGGTGAGCTAAATTGGTTTCCCTCTACGGTGGTCAAAGAGGTCGAGCTGAGTGCCGACGGTCGCATGATTGATAGTGTGATTTCCATTCAGCATGGGCCTGCGCCCGATGCGCCGCCGCTGAACACGGAGCCGCTGTCTGCCTATTTTGAAGATGCCTATCGTTACGAAGATTCCGATCGGTTTACGAAAAAGATTATTCGGTTTGTGCCCAAACCTCAGGCGATAGAAGCGGACTCAGAACCCGTAGCCAGTCCGGCAGATTGGTATGTGGTAGAAGCGACGGAAACAGGAGAGGTGATTGCGATCGCAGGCGTGCCCTATCGATTGGGTCTGGATGCTAAGACCTATCTCAATCCATCTTCTCCGGTGCGTCAGCAAGATCCTTACTGCACCCAGGGCTTTACCTACACCTTTGCCATGGAGCGCACCGAGGAGCCACAGCCGCAGACCCGTCCCTTTAACTACGTTCAATACGAGCCCTATTTTAGCTATGAGCGCCAGCGTGACAACATTGACTACCTCGATTTTGTTTTTACCTACCGACGGATCTGGGCCCCTGGGCGTCGCCCTAAGGAAAAAGCCTTTGGGGTGAGTGTGGTGCAACCCGGCGATATCTCGATGCAGAACTGGACCTGGGGGAATGACTACCGTCCGGGGACAGCCGAGGATAATCTGGTCTACTCCGCTGATCAGCTGGCTGAGTTGGGGCAGCTAGACCCTGGCGGCTGGTTAGGCGGGCTGCGGACTGAGACCCTGCGCCGGGGTGAGGAAAATGCCTTTAGCTATTATTACTGGCTGGTCACCGGCACAACTGACTCTCAGCTGGGGGATGGGGTCAAAGAACCTAACCCTAATCATCTCTTTTTGACGGGCTTTGATACGCCGATGGGCACGGCCCATGGGCTGTCTAAGTTTCCTTACATTCGCGAAGGGCGGCGGATTATGGGCCGACCGGCCTATGGTCATGAGCAGGGGTTTGCCATTAACGAGATTGATATCTCTCGGGTTGACTATACCGATGAGTATTATCAAACTGAGTTGTCGCCCAATGCCTATCGGACGCTGCGCTACGCGCTGGCGGGGCTGGAGACGACGGGTGCGATCGCAAGCCGCACCGCCCCTAGCGAAGTCCCCTTCCGGACTCGGGCTGCGATTTTTCCCGACTCGGTGGGCATCGCCCAATACGCCATTGACTTTCACCCCTGCATGACCCTCTCACCCCCCGAAACGCCAGGGAATACTGAGCGCGATGGTGTGCGCCGCGCCCACGGGCAGGCTTATCCAGGGCAGATTCCGCTGCGGGCGATGATTCCCCAACAGATTGATAATCTCCTGGTGGCGGGTAAGAGCATTGCCACCAGTACCATTGCAGCGGCGGCTTATCGGGTGCATTCGTTTGAATGGTCGGTGGGCGTGGCCGCCGGAGCCACCATCGACTTTGCCCTGGACGAAGGCATCCTCCCCTACGAGCTGGTGGATGATTTGCCCGTGGAAGAACCGCAGCTGCTCACCCTGCAAGAGCGGCTGAAACGCAGCGGTAACCCCACCGCGTTTCCCAACACGTCGATCTTTAATCAAGACTGGGAAGATTGGCGAGTTTGGTAGTGAGGGCTTAAGCCGAATATCATTGCCCGTCGGTATGGTAGACCCAGGTTTGGGAATCGTCGCTCACAGTAGCCCGATTGCCGGGAGTTGCTTTGGGGGTTGGGTGAGGCAGACATGTGATCTCTGTTGAGATGGGATAGGGACCCAGTCGAGTAAGGTTTATTTTACCGATACCTTGTGTTCCATGAGCTTGTGTTCCAACAGCTTGGAAGTTGTATGGGCAACTGATTGCCAGACTAGCCATGAAGTGAGGGCTGACCGTCATCGGATACCCAGGGACACCGATGAAACTCATCAGCTAAGGAATCAATAAAGGCTTTGACCTTAGCGGGTTGGAATCGGCTGCGGCGATAGACCGCATGAATGGGAAAAGGGGCTGGCTGATAGTCGGGGAGCACGGATTTGAGGTGACCATCGGTCATGTGGTTGCCCAAGAGCCGCACGGGAACCAGAGCAATCCCCATGCCTGCCAGGATGGCCTCCCGCAGGGCAATGGAGCTGTTGGTTTGAAAGTTGCCAGTCACCTGCACCCGGATTTCGCCTTTAGGACCGATCAAGGGCCATTCATTGCCGGTGAGTAATTCGGTGGATGTGACCAATCCTGATCAAATTGAAGCGGTGGTTGACCAGGCGCAGGATGTAGAGATTTTGATCAACAACGCGGGTGTGTTGGGCTCGGGGGGGGTATTTGCCCCCGACAGTGCGATCGCAAACTTACTCTCGATTGCGTCTGTTGTCAACGTGCCGGTATTTGCTGCCTACAGCGCGTCTAAGGCCGCGCTGTATTCCTTTTGCTGACGCTACGCTCCAGGCGATCTAGAACACTCTCGAAGAGGTTAACCCTGACCCGGTGTCTGAGCAGACCTTAGGCCTGATGAGAGATGGTCTCAAGGCGCTTGAAAGACAATTTGCAGGTATGTTGTCTTAATAACCTTTGGATCGAGTCTGAAAACTTGAATAGCTATAGCACCTTGCGATCTCGTGACACCTCGAAGAAATCCGGTTTATTGTTTCATGCTATACCTTTGGTATTGAGGGTTGCCAATGGACCGGGTTTCTGGCGGGCAGTCTCTTGATGTTCGTGGTTCGATACCACAGGGTTTTTGACGCGCAGAAATAGGAACTGCAACTCCCTCAACGGGAAGATTAAGCCAGCTGCTTAGCTCTGATGTGAGCCAATCAAGCTCCACGTTAGTGAGCGGCAGAGGATTCCCCAGCGGATAGGCTCGGTTACCGGCCCAAATGGCGACGGTGGCTGGATATTCTTTAGAAACCGTGTTGCCCTCGGCGGCTTTGTATTTATAAATGTGGTGATAGTCTCGCTGGAGTTTGATGATGTTGACTGCAGGCGATCGGCGGCGACGACGAAAGCATAAAAAACGATTGGTCAGGGTGATATAGTTCGATGTGATCTTGAGGCGGGTGGTTCCAAAAGATTGAAAGAAGAAGTTTTGCCACGCCTTGAGGCTCTGAAAAATCAGCATGGCGACAATGCAGGAACCCACCAACGGGAACAACATCAACACTAAAAACGGAATTGAAGACAGGGTGATGAGCAAGGCTTTGAGCAGTCGGCTGTTGCTCAGCCCCCGGGCAACAATCGTAATGTCTAGCTCGGTATCGTTTTTTTTAAGACGAATGCGGCTGCTGGCGGGTTTGCGACGGGGTAACTCGATCAGGCCACGGGCGTCAACTCGCTGCAAGCTGCTCAGGGCTTTCTGAGCATTCTCAAAGCGCTGGTTAACATCGGGGTTTAGCAAAGTCGCAATCCATTGGCTGAAGTGGGGATCGAGGGTGGTTTTGTCTTCAAAGTAGACCCGACCTTTGCGCTTGGGAAGGTCAGCAGGATGTTGACCCGTGAGTAGATAGACGAGGGTGGCCCCCAGTCCATAGAGGTCAGAGGCAACGGAAGCTCGACCACTAAATTGCTCGGGGGCAGCATAGCCGTAGGTGCCTGTAATGGTAAAGGTTTCCCCCTCGGCAGTAGCCACGTTTTGGACTGACCCAAAGTCAACGAGATAGACTTGACCTCGGCTGTTGCCGGTGTGGTCGCTTAAGAGAATATTGCTGGGTTTAATATCTCTGTGGACAATGGCGGGATGACGACCGTGCAGATAGCTCAAAATCTTGAGCATTTCGGTGGCGATGTGGCGAATATCGGCAGTGTCAAAGGTGCGACCGGCTTTGACCTGATCTTCCAGAGATTTGGCGTCTACGTAGCTTTGGACCAGGCCAAACCCCTTAAAGTCAGGGTGATCAATTTCAAAATGGTCTAGATACTTAGGGATAGCGGGATGATCGAGGGACTGTAGGACAGTGGCTTCGCGCTGAAAGAGTTTTAGCCAGCTCCAGTCAAAGTCATAGCTGAAGGCCAGGATTTTAAGAACGATGGGTGTCTGCGTATTTAAATCAAGACCAAGATGGGTTTGACGTCCGGGTTTTTTGCTCAAACAAGCCTCGCGCTTATAGCGAGTATCAAAGGTGATGGGGGGCATAGCAAGCGACTTAGGGTTTGCCGGTTTCTACAAAGGGCTAGTCATTTTGATCAATACTGCTTGAGACTAGGGATTGGATGAGTCTATGCACCTATCAATGAGATTTAATATAACTCTGAGATATCCGGATAGCGACGCTCTAAAGAGCCATCTTAGTTAGATGCTTACAATCTAAAGGGCGAAGCTACCGACGCCCCCTAGGAATCTTTATATATGCAGTCATGTTTTACCTTCCCGTTGGATTTTTGCTGTTCTTGGCATTTATTTTGCTGCTGCCATTTATTTTGTTCGGCCTCACCTTAGATGTGGTCGAGCTGGCGGTGGCTAAGCTAGGATTTTCGACCAATCTGGCGTTTTTGCTGCTGGCGGCGGTGGTGATCGGCGGCATGATCAATATCCCGCTCTACCAGCGGGAGTCAACGGTGACGGCCATGCCTCAAGATCTCGCCGAGCTTTGGCTACGGCAATTTTGGGGCATTCCGCTGCGGCAGATGACCCGCAAGACGGTGGTGGCGCTGAATGTTGGGGGTGGGTTGATTCCGGTGCTGCTGGCGCTGTATCAGCTGAGTCGGGGACATGCGATCGCAATCCTCCTGGTCACCTTCATCGTCACGGTAGTCAGCTATTTCTCAGCCCATATTGTCCCTGGCATTGGCATCCAGATGAATGCTTTGGTGGCCCCCTTGACAGCGGTAATCGGAGCCTGGTTGTTGGCCCCAGATGCCGCCCCCCAGGTTGCGTTTGCGGGTGGCATTTTAGGCACCTTAGTGGGTGCAGACCTGCTACACCTTCCCGAGCTTGAGCAGATGTCCCCCGGTGTGCTCAGTATTGGTGGGGCAGGCGTGTTTGATGGGATTGCGCTGTGCGGATTATTTGCCCTGTTGTTGACATAAAAAAATATTGCCGTTGTCGATCTCAGCGGCGCGGGCGATGGGAGAAATTGCAGCGGTTGCAAGGGTGAGTGCGAAGGCGGTTAAGAAATAGCGTTTCATAGTGGACCTCCTTGTAAATCAAAAGTTTTAAGCTTCATTAATGACAAGAATGCCGGGGACAGCTGAAATGTATCTGACTGCTAACTGAAAGTTATTTAAGGGGCACCTAATTTAAGCCGGAAAATTCAGGTTAGGTAAGAAGTCAGGAGCCAGAAGTCAGGAGTCAGCAGGGAACTGGATTCTGGCTCCTGACTTCTGACTTCTCGCCTCGGGAAAACTTCCCGTTTTAAGTTGATACCCATTTAAGGGATTTCTGAGACTTGCTGAGAAGGCTAAGTGATACGGATCACTCTGGCTGCCTATGCTTTCTAGATTGAACGTTTCAGAGTTCTAAAGTGTGGCAGTTGTAGGGATTTGGGGCGCGATC
>JBCBQD010000242.1:0-9030 GCA_039820425.1 Cyanobacteria bacterium J06635_1 | reverse complement strand
AAATAGACATCTGGAAACTCTGCTAAAAGCTGCCCGGCTAGCTTGAGTTGTTGATCGGTGGAAGTAATTGCAAAGCGGGGGGTAACCGCATAGCGCAAGCGCCCTTTCTGATGCCATTTTTGAATCAGGGCTTTCGTCTGTTGATAGGATGACTCTGCCGTATCACACACAAAGTCTGGCGCGTTGCGATCCATCATTACTTTCCCCGCAATCATGCAGAGATTGCGGCGCTCGGCGGCTTCAAAAAAAGCGTCTACAGACTGCGGAAAGACGGTTGCAAAAACCAGTGCAGTGGTGGTGCCATTGCGCAACAGCTCATCCAAAAAGATCTCTGCTACTTTGCGCGCATAATCTTTATCCTCAAACTTGCGTTCAGTGGGGAAGGTATATTGATTGAGCCATTCCAGCAGTTGTTCTCCATAGGCGGCAATCATCCCGGTTTGGGGATAGTGAATATGGGTATCGATAAACCCCGGCATGATCAGCCGCCCAGGGTACTCCGTGGTAGAGATCTCTCCATACTCAGCCTGAAGATCGGCATACTCTCCTAATGCCTTGATTTTGCCGTCTGCCACTACCAAAAGCCCATCTTCGAGATAGCGCACGCTCTCTACCTCGGGCACATAAAAGGGATCGTCGATAAAGTCTAAAAATGATCCACGAATGGCTTTGAGAGAATGCTGACCCGATGGGCTATCTAAAGGGGGCATGGGTAAAGGGGATAGGGATATGGGTAGGTTTGACGATTAAATTACTCATTACGCTAACAGACAACTAGCTACCCTTATGGGCCGGTTGTTGATTTTGCGAGGATTGCTCCTGCTGGGCATGCTGCTTAGCTTGGGGCTGGGCTTGGGCCTGGCCGTCAGCCTGGTTGGACTGATTTTTAGAGTAGCTATAGTCGCTAGAGGCTTGGGTTTTGCCGTACTCTGCTTGGCTACCCGAGGGAGCATAGGACTGCTTTTCTTGCTGGCTTTGGCTGTAGTCTTGAGCGGTGGCCATAGCGGATAGCGGTGAACCCAGCAGCGTGCCTACTGTAAGGCCTATTATTGCGATCGCAACCCATAATCGACGAATCATCTTCCTGTCTCTCTCCATGTGTATTGGACGTGTCTTGAACTTTATTAAACGGGTAGGAAAATTAAACGAGTGGGAAATACAATGACCCAAAGCTCAATCCGCTGAGACATCAGCCTCTGACCGTTCAGAACCGGATACTACCGCCTCAGTGGCCCCTTCTGGTTGGAGCCCTAGCTGTAGCTCTGGCTGACGTCCAAGCTTTTGAGTCAAATTACTGACAGCCGCTGCAATCTGTTGTCGCTGATTGACCAAATAGACACTCACCAGCGTTAAGGAAACCCCAATCCACTGCAGATTAGTCAACTGTTCACCCAAAAAGAGATTGCTGAACAGGAGCGCAAACACAGGAGTGAGAAAGATCAGCGCACTGACGCTGGTCATGTTGCCATTGGCCGCCAGGTAAAAGAACATCCCATAGGTTAATGCTGTTCCAAATACGGTCGCATAACCCAGGCCAACCCAATCACCTGCCACCAGCCCGGACACCTGGTGGGTCTCCCATAGGACTGACATCAGGGCCAGGGGCAGCCCCCCCAAGATCATGTGCCAGCCAGTGGCGACAACTGGGTCAGCATGGCGCTTTACATAGCCCACGATGATGGTGCCCGCCGACATCGACAGTGCCGATAGCAGCATGAGCAACTCACCGCTTTGCAGCAGACTGGCCACATCCCAATCACCCCCCTCAGCACTCTGGAGCCAGCTTTCCAAGGGAATGCCATGCTCCATCAGGCCGTAAATCCAGGCTTCGGGGAGGCCACACAGACTAATGCCTGCAATCCCAATGGCGAGGCCCAACCAGCCCCACAGACCAATCAGGTTGCCAAACAGCAGGCGAGCCAACAAAGCCACCACCAGCGGCTGGGCATCAATCAAGACTGCTCCCAACCCCGCCCCCGTATTCACCAACCCAGTGGTCAAGAGCCCTTGAAACATGGCCCCATCTACCAGGGCAAACAGGCCAATCCAAAGCCAGGCTTTCCAGGTTTTGGGCTGAGGTAACTTGAGCACCGCTGCCAAAATCAGCGTCAAGATACCCGCTGGCAACAGTCTAAAGGCCGCCAAAAAGAGAGGCGAGGTGTGGGGAATGATATATTTCATCGCCACCATCGCCGTTCCCAAGAAGAAGAAGGGCGCGACTAGAAACAGGGGAGATTTCGCCAGATCGGACTTTTGCAGCTGCATAGGCGTATGGGGGTAGAGTCTCTGAGCAATCACGGATGACCGTGGCTCACCGATTTTAAGGGGACATCCCGGTTTGAGAACGACAAGCTTGTTACCGTACCAGAATTACAGCCTATTCAGCTCTCAAGGCTTTCCTTGTGGACAAGCAATGGGCCTGGGGCGAAGCCAAGGGTTGTATTTCCCTGGTTTGTATTTCCTTTGAAATTGTATACTGCATTCTGTATACAGTACTAATCAAACTTCAGAGTTTACTGACAAATGGAGGGGTGTCCAGTGGAGCTGGGGGGTGCTGACTGATAGATAAAGGAAGAACTTAGGAGTTAGGAATTCCTCTACCCACTACCCACTACCTCTACCCTCTACCCTCTACCATCCACCTCCCGTCTAACTCGAACCAGCTCAGCACAGATGCTGACTGCGATCTCCCCTGGGGTTAATGCGCCGATATTGAGGCCGATGGGGGCATATAGGCTGTCTAATTGCGAGTCTGATAGGCCTTGTTGGTGGAGCGATCTCAACACCATCTGCACGCGCTTTTGAGACCCCATCATGCCGATGTAGTGACAAGTGATATTTTGCTGGCAAATGCCTGCCAGGGCCGCCAGATCAAAGGGATACCCCCGCGTCACTAGGGTCACATACAGCGCCGGATAGTGACTGACTTGCAGCAGCACCTGGTCAATTTTCTCGGTGAAAATGTAGCTGGCTTGGGGATAGTTGTCAGCATTGGCAAATTGAGATCGCTCGTCTTGAATGGCAATTTGAAATCCGGCCATGTGGGCGACCTTAGCGAGCGCTGCGCCCACATGCCCTGCCCCCACAATCAGTAACAGAGGAGGGGGGCTCAAGCATTCAATAAAGCCGTTAGCGGAGGGGTGTGCAGAGGGGGTTGCTGGGGTGGATAGTGTGATCGAGGGGATCTGATCCGCTGAGAAGGGGGTGGTCAGCTGAATCTTTTGGCCTTGCTGGAGGATAGTCAAAATCTCTTGGGCCAAATTGAATGCCTCAGATCCTGACCAGCGCTCTAGCCAAAGGCTCATTTGACCACCGCAAATCCCTTCTTTTAGGGCGTTAATATCGCCTGTTAAGTCGATCGTGGCCAGTTGTTTTTGGCCCGTTGTCAGCACCGATCGCCCTTGCTCGATGATTTTGGCTTCCCCTGCGCCACCGCCAATGGTGTCAAAAGTCCAGTCGGGTCCAATCAGCATTTTTGCGCCGACTTCTCTGGGGACGGATCCTTTGATATTGATGACAGTGGCAATCACGACAGGCTGCGACGATAGTTTGTCAGCCAGCTTTTGATACAACTCAATGATCATAGGTCCTGATTCACAAAAGCTTGATGCACAAGAGAGACCGCTTGTGCCATCACTCAGAGCGTAACGCCCCGAGGGGCAAGCCCAAAATCATGTTGTTTAAGTTATCGAGGGGTGATAGCGCGATCGCATTGCTCACCCCAGGCTTTGTATCAACTGCCACAGACCCCACGTAGATTGAAAGCTAGGGTTTTAGGAACTTCTAGACGCTTTTGCTTTAGGTATTTCTATGTTTTCCATAGAGTCAGGCGAGGTTCCCTAAAGACATCGCATGATGCCAAACCGTGACAAAGCACACTCCCTCATTTTCTCAAGATAGGGTGGGATTCCTGACTATGTCGCAAGGTTTGTAGGCAGCGGGTTCCCATTCAGGAACTTAAGACTCAGGCAGATCCAGGACAGCTACGAAATTTAAGGAGTTTTGCGGGTGCCAGAAGACTTTGACCGGCGAGAACCCTCCGTTCTCTTATGTATGATTCCCATCGGAATTTTGATCGCGCTGATGGTGTTTAATGTCCTTTTGTTTAAGGACAATGCCACGTTTGGCCCCAATCAAATTGCCTTAAGCCTCTCAGCCCTGATTTCCGGATTACTGGGGGTGTTTGTATTGAAAATCCCCTATCGCTTTCTAGAAGGGCAGATCATCACATCCATCGGTATGGCACTACAGGCTGTTTTAATCCTATTTGTGGTCGGCTCACTGATTTCAATCTGGATTGCCAGTGGGATTGTGCCCCTGATGATTTACTACGGCTTAGAAATTATTAACCCGAAAGTCTTTTTGTTTGTCTCGTGCGTTGTCAGCTGTATTGTAGCGCTATGTACGGGCAGTAGCTGGTCAACGAGCGGCACCATTGGGATTGCCCTGATTGCCATCGGTCAGACCTTTAATGTCCCGGTTGGCATGGTGGCAGGGGCGGTGATTTCAGGGGCTTATTTCGGCGATAAGATGTCGCCCTTATCAGATACCACCAATCTGGCTCCTGCCATGGCGGGGACAGACCTGTTTACCCACATTCGTCACATGGTTTACTCGTCGGGTCCTGCCATTGGGCTGTCTCTTATTGGGTTTCTGATACTGGGATTTTTCTACCAGGGCGATAGTTTGAGTGGGGATGCGATCGCAGAAGTGCAAGGCGTCATCCAAGCCAACTTCAACCTAAATCTGCTGTTGCTAGCGGTACCTCTGCTCGTGGTTACTATGGTTGCTCTGCGAGTGCCAGCTCTGCCAGCTCTCGTGTTTGGGGTTCTGTTAGGGTGTGTGGCCGCTGTGGTTTTTCAGGGGCAGCTTTTAGCAACGATGATGGACGGCGATTTTACCTTGGGCGGGGCGTACGGGCTGCTGATTGGGGTCGCCGCCGATGGCTTTAGCATCGAAACTGGCAATGAGGTGATTGACGGTCTCTTCTCACGAGGCGGCATGAGCAGCATGCTCAATACGATTTGGCTAATTATCACCGCCATGTTGTTTGGAGGCATGTTAGAAGCCTGCGGCATGTTACAAAAATTGGCCAATACGATTTTGGCGGGCGCGCGCGGGGCAGGCACCTTGGTCGGGGCGACCGTTGCCACCTGCCTCTTTATGAATGCCACTGCCTCAGACCAGTACATCGCGATCGTAGTGCCCGCTCGGATGTTTCGTTCCGCCTACCTCAAATATGGTTTACATCCCAAAAACCTCTCTCGAGCGGTTGAAGACGCGGGCACGGTTACCTCGGTTTTGATTCCTTGGAATTCTGGCGGTGCATTTCATTCGGGTGTCTTGGGCGTGCCCACCCTGAGCTATCTCCCCTTTTGCTTTTTCAACATTCTCAGCCCCATCGTGTCGATCTTCTTAGGCGCGATGAACTTGACCATTACACGCCTCAATTTGGAAGCCTTAGATAATCCAGAGATGGCTATGCCCGTCTCAGCTGGTGCGGCTGAGTGAAGGGGGGATAGCAAGTAGTGTGTAGTCGGAGCCATCACCATGTTTAAAGTTCTACTCCCGATTGATGTCAATCAGCTGGAAGCAAAGATCCCTTTTTTAGACCGAGCCATTACCTACCTGAAGGCCCTGGAAGGACAGTTTGTGATTATGACCGTGATGGCTGACTACGGTGCTTATTTTGTCAGCCCACTGCTCCCAGAAAATTTTGTTGAAAAAGCGAAGGCGAAGGCGCTGGAATCTTTAGAAACGTTTACGAAACACCATATCCCAGAAGATCTTGTGGGCGGTTTGAGCGTTCGATATGGCTCCACCCATGCTGAGATCATCGCCGTTGCCGAAGAAGAGAAAGTGGATTTGATTTTCCTCGGTGCCGATCGACCAGAGCCCGTTGATTATCTGCTGGGCACCATGGAGGGACGTGTCATGCGCCATGCACCTTGTGATGTTGTGATCTTCCACAACAGCTAGCTCGGTTGTTTTGATTTCGTTTAGTTCCCTACTGAACAGGTGCCCTGGATAGTTAGAATAGCCTCAATGATTCTGCGCAGCCCTCTATGTTTCAACATTTTCTTCAGGATGCGGTGACATTTTTTGTCGTGATTGACCCAATTGGGCTGGTGCCGATCTTCATTGCCATCACCCAAAAGGAGCCCCAGGTAAGTCGGAGACGGATCGCATTGCTCGGGGTCGGCATCTCAACCGTTATCTTGTTAGCCTTTCTGGTCATGGGCCAGCCTCTGTTAGAGGCCTTAGAGATCAGTCTACCTGCCTTTCGAATTGCGGGAGGATTGTTGTTGCTGATCGTGGCCTTACAAATGGTCTTGCAAGAGACAGGGGGCCACTCAGCCTCGACGGATCCAGCCTCTTCTATTGATATAGCAGTGTTTCCGTTGGCGATGCCTCTGATCGCAGGGCCGGGGGGCATCATGTCAGTGGTATTATTGACCGACAATCTGAGGTTTGGGGTTATGGATCAGACCCTCACGGCCCTGGCGTTGCTTAGTGTGTTATTGATGACCTATATAGCATTGCTCTGCGCCGACTTTATCCAGAAGGGGTTAGGACGCACCGGGGTGAATGTGATCACGCGGATCTTGGGTTTATTGTTGGCGGCTTTGGCAATGGAGACCATCTTGACCGGGATCGGAGGCTATTTTGGGTGATTGCTTCAGGTCTGATGAAACAGGTTAATAGACATGGAGAGGGGAGGACGCGGAGACGCGGAGATGGCTCATTACACTGACGGTTGGGTTAAGGGTCTGCTGCAACGGGCTCTGCTGACTGAGCGGTTTCAAGCGCCTTCAAAACCGCTTCGGGGGTAGCGGGGGAGGCTAAGGGGACCCAGTGGGTGTTGCCAAATGCGATCGCGCCCTCTCTCAAAGCCTGCCTGACCGAAAGCGCTAACAACAGGGGCGGTTCCCCCACCGCTTTACTGCCATAGATGGTGCCATCTTGAGACGCACGGGTGAGCAGATGCACATTAAACTGTTCTGGGATTTCGCTAATGGTAGGGATTTTGTAGGTGCTGGGCGCAGTCACCAGGGGGCGACCCGCCTCGTCCCAGACCAGTTCTTCCATGGTTAGCCAGCCCAGGCCCTGGGTAAACGCCCCCTCAATTTGGCCCTGATCCACCAGGGGATTGAGCGACTCCCCCACATCATGGACAATATCTACCCGGCGCAGTTTGAAGGTGCCCGTAAAGCCATCGACCTCTACCTCACTGACCGCTGCGCTGTAGACAAAATAGTAAAAGGGTCGTCCCTCACCCTTCTCTTTATCAAAATAGATATTCGGTGTCCGATAATAGCCCGTTGCCGAGAGGCTGACGCGTCGGTTATAGGCCTCTTGCACAACTGCGTCAAAGCTGACCCGACACTCTGGATGCCCGGCGCAGTAAACCCAATCTTCGGCAAATACCAACTCTTCTGGGGCGTACAAATCGAGCAGCCGCGCGGCGACGCGGCTGAGCCGTTCTTTAATACATTCGCAGACATCTTTCACCGCCTGTCCATTCAGGTCTGAGCCACTGGAGGCAGCAGTGGCCGAGGTATTAGGCACCTTGTCGGTACTAGTGGGCATCATCCGAAACCGATCGAAGCGCACCCCCAGTGCCTGGGCGGCGACCTGCAACATTTTGGTATGCAGCCCCTGACCCATTTCAGTGCCACCATGGTTGAGTTGAATACTGCCATCCAGGTAAATCAAGATCAGCGCCCCGGCCTGGTTTGGAGTTTGCGAGGTAAAAGAAATGCCAAACTTAATCGGACAGATGGAAATGCCCCGCTTTTGGTGGGGGTGCATGGCATTGAACTGCTCCACCTCTGCCCGCCGAGCCTCAAAATTGGCGGCGATTTTCAGCTCATCCCAGATCCGCTGAATCCGATTATCTCGAACTTCCTGGCCGTAATGGGTGGTGTTGGTCTGGCCCGAGCCTCGATAAAAGTTACGTTCTCGCACAGTGTGGGGCGGCAGATTCAGGGTGTGGGCCACTCGCTCAACCATCTCTTCTATCACGAACACGCCCTGCGGTGAGCCAAACCCTCGAAAGGCGGTATTGGAGACTTTGTGGGTCTTTACCACCCGCCCCCGCACGGCAAAGTCAGGGATGTAGTAGGCATTGTCAATGCGCAGGACGGCGGCCTGCACCACCAGGGGGGACAGATCTGTACTCCACCCGCCATCGGCAAAGAGATCTACATCGACGGCGGTGATCACCCCGGTTTGGGTAAAACCAACCTGATACTGGGCCAAGAAATTATGCCGCTTGCCAGTTATGGTCATGTCTTGCTGACGGTTGAGTCGGACTCTCACCGGACGCCCCGTTTTTTGCACCGCGATCGCAGCCGCAGCCGCCATCAGGTTTGCCTGGGTTTCTTTACCGCCAAAGCCACCCCCCATGCGCAGACAGGTGACGACCACATGGCTGCGGGGAACGCCGAGGACGTGTGCGATCGCAGCCTGGGTTTCCGTCGGATGCTGGGTACCTGCGTAGACCTGATAGTTGCCGTCCGGCGCAGGGATAACCCAGCTGGCATGGGTTTCAAGGTAAAAATGATCCTGCCCTCCCAAGCTGACTTCGTCGCTCAGTCGGTATTCTGCCGCTGCCAAAGCTGCTTGAGGATCGCCCCGCTGCACCGCTTGGGGCCCCCCATGAAAGCTTTGCTGCTCGATGGCTGTGTGCAAATCCAGTAGCGGGTCTAGGGGCGCGTACTCGACCTGCACCTGCAAGGCCCCCAGTCGAGCCGCTTCCTCGGTTTCGCCCACTACCCAGGCCACGGTCTGCCCCCAATAGCTCACCGTATCGATAGGCAAGAGTTCTTCGTCTGCAACCATCGAGCCGATGTTGTTGATGCCGATGATGTCGGCAGCCGTAATCGTGGTAATCACACCGGGTACCCCTTGGGCAGCAGCCAAATCCAGTTGCAAAATCCTGGCGTGGGCGTGGGGAGCCTGGTCGGGCCTCAGGTGGAGCATCCCCGTCAGCAGTCGTTTATCATCGGTTTAGACCGTCTGTCCTGT
>JBCBQD010000241.1:0-9033 GCA_039820425.1 Cyanobacteria bacterium J06635_1 | reverse complement strand
AGTGGGGGACTGGATTCTGACTCCTGGCTCCTGAATTCTGTCCCTGGGAAAATGTCCCGCTTTAAGTTGATAGCCATAGCCCTGATAGACCCAATAAATATCCCTAATCAGGCAACCTTGCTCAGTTTTGGGGTCGGCTCTGGGGGAGATGTGGTGATCCTAAACCACATCCAGTTTGAAAACATGAGTTTTGCCTGTAGGGCACAAACCCCACGTCTGGTCGTGGACAATGTTTATTTGCCCATCCCTAGCTGTTGAGCTTTTTGATAGACCTTGCCTTCTGTTAGGAGTGAGGGGGCAATCACCACTTCAACCTGCTGCATCTCCTTCAGGTTTTTGGCCCCTAAGGTACCCATGCTGGTTTTGATGGCTCCCAAAAAATTGTGGGTGCCGTCGTCTAGCTGGGCAGGCCCCCTCAAGATTTGCTCCAGGGTGCCGGTGGTGCCGACCCGAATGCGGGTCCCCCGTGGTAGTACCGGACTTGGGGTAGCCATGCCCCAGTGAAATCCTCGCCCAGGGGCTTCTTTAGCCCGCGCAAACGGAGACCCAATCATTACGCCGTCGGCCCCGGATGCAATGCATTTGCAAATGTCGCCGCCCGTAATCAGGCCCCCATCCGCAATGATGGGCACATAGCGACCGGTTTCACTGTGATAGTCGTCCCGAGCTGCCGCACAGTCAGACACCGCCGTGGCTTGGGGAATGCCGACTCCGAGCACCCCACGCGAGGTGCAGGCGGCCCCAGGCCCAATCCCGACTAAAACTCCAGATGCCCCGGCTTTCATCAGATTGAGCGAGACCTCATAGGTCACACAGTTACCCAAGATCACTGGCATGGGCATCTCACTGCAAAAGTTAGCGAGATCGAGGGGGTCTACTGATGCGGGCGATAGGTGGGCCGTTGAAACCACGGTAGCTTGAATAAAGAACAGATTGGCTTCAGCTTCAGCCACAACCTGGCCATACTTAATTGCCCCGACCGGGGTTGCACTGACCGCAGCAATCCCACCTTGGGCCTTGATTTCCTGAATCCGTAATTTGATCAGCTCGGGTTTGATGGGTTGGGAATAGATGTCCTGCATGAGGGGGACAAACTCGTCTTTGCCCACCGCTGCGATTCGATCCAAGACAGGGTTGGGGTCTTCATAACGGGTCTGAACCCCTTCTAAATTGATCACCCCGAGAGCCCCTAACTTAGAAAGCTCAGCTGCCATTCGGACATCGACAACACCGTCCATCGCACTGGCGATAATCGGGATTTCGCGCTCAATATTCCCAATCTTCCATCGGGTATCCGCCAGTTCTGGATCTAGCGTTCGCGGTCCTGGTACCAAAGCAATTTCATCAATTCCGTATGCTCTTCGAGCCGTTTTGCCTCGACCAAGTTGAATATTCACGTTGTTTCCATCCCAAGACCATTAAGCTAGCCTAGCAAAGAAAGAAATTGATTGCGTATCAATTATGCTGCGTATTGAGAGGGCTTGGTTTTTGGGCCCATTTGTAGAGCTTTGGCGTTGGAGGTAGGGATTAGATGAGAAGGGGAGTGGTGCATTCAAGGAGCCAGGTTTGAAGGTTAACGCAATCTGAAATGGGATGCCTAAAGCGTTAGCAAACCTCCTAAAATAATTCCTGGGAAGACTTGGCTTGAGTGCAAAACGGTCTCATCTTTAGAAAGCAAATCTGTGAATCTATCATCCCTGAAGTTTTTTCGAAACTTGCGGACATCTAATCGACAATTTGCCGTGATTGGCTTAGGTCGATTTGGGCGAGCGGTGTGTTTAACCTTGCATAGCATGGGCTACGAGGTATTAGGAATTGATTCTGATGAAAATCGGGTTGCTCAGGTTTTAACTGATCAGATCGCTGCCCACGCGGTACAGCTGGATTCGACCCAGCCGTCAGCGCTTCAAGAGGCAGGGATTCCTGACTTTGATACGGTGATTGTGGCGATTGGTAATTACATTCAAGAGAGCATCATCACCACCCTTAACTTAAAGGAGGCCAATGTTCCCAATGTGGTGGCCAAGGCGTCTTCTGAGATTCACGGCAAGTTGCTAAAAAGGGTTGGAGCTGATTTGGTTGTCTTTCCGGAGCATGAAATGGGGTGTGAGCTAGCCCGCTCCCTGACCCGCCCCGGCATTTTAGATCGCTTTGAGCTTGACCCAGACCACAGCATTGTTGAGGTGCTGATCCCCGACGAGTTTAATGGCAAAACCATCGTTGAGCTAGATCTGCGCAACCGCTACGGGCTTACCCTGATGGCGATCAGCAAAGAAAAAGAAGCGGATAAATTTGAGATTAACCCCAGCCCCGTGACCCGCCTGCGCTCCGGGTCACTGATGGTGGTTGTCGGTGCCAACAAGGGCATTGACAAACTCCCTATGTAGGTAATGTGATTATGAAAATCATTGGCCTAATGAGCGGTACCTCTGTCGATGGGATTGATGCTGCCCTAGTGGAGGTCAGTGGCCAGGGATACGACATCCAAGTTGATCTGCTTGCGGCGACGACCCAGGCGTATTCAGAGGATGTGCGATCGCATATCCTCGCTGTCTGTAGTGGGCAACCCGTCTCCATGGCCCAGCTCGCGGAGCTTGATGATCAGATTGCCCTGGCCTTTGCCAGCGCGGCCCAAACCCTAATGACTAAGACCGACGACATTGCCCTGATTGCCTCCCACGGGCAAACCGTCTATCATCGTCCCCCGACGGGCACCTTGGGCTACAGCCTTCAGTTAGGTCGAGGAGACCTGATTGCTCAGCAAACGGGGCTCTCCACGGTTAGTAACTTTCGCGCCGCCGATCTGGCCCACGCTGGACAGGGGGCTCCCTTGGTACCCCCGGTGGATGCCTGCCTACTGAGCCATCCCCAACGGCATCGCTGTGTTCAAAATATTGGGGGCATCGGTAACGTCGCTTACCTGCCCGCCTGGAATAAACCGACCCAATCTACGTTTCCTGATGGGATTAAAGGCTGGGACACTGGCCCCGGCAACGCCTTGATTGATTGGGCCGTGGCCCAGTTTACCCAAGGCGCACAAACCTACGATGCGGAGGGGCAGTGGGCTGCTCAGGGCAAGGCGGATTTGGCTCTGGTTGGGCAATGGCTACAGCATCCCTTTTTTCAGCAGCAGCCGCCTAAATCAACCGGGCGAGAACTGTTCGGGGTGCAATATGCCCAGCAATGTTGGCAGACGGCCCAGGCTCAACAGCTCAGCCAAACCGATTTTATCGCCACGCTGACAGAGCTTACTGCGGCCTCTATTGCGCAAAGCTATCGGCAATTTTTACCCCAACTGCCCGACGAGATTTTAGTGGGGGGCGGCGGTAGCCGTAACCGTACGCTCCTGGTCCGGCTGAGGGCTCAACTACCGAATATTCCGGTTTTGGCAACCGACGACACCGGGCTTAATGCTGACTATAAAGAAGCGATCGCCTTTGCTATTTTGGGGTTTTGGCGTATCCATCAAATCCCAGGTAATCTACCCAGTGCCACCGGTGCCAGTCGCTTTTGCCTGTTAGGAGATATCCATCGCCCTTAGGCGTCTGTTAATTTTGGATGAGGTTGGGAGGCAGGGAGAGCAGGGGAGGTAAAGGGTAGAGGGAATGGGGGGTGGTGGGTAATGGGCTAATCGATTGAATTGATGCAATTTGAGAGGTCATCCCAACTAATATTTAGGAAACATCAGAGCTGCGGCTATCAACTTAAAGCGGGACATTTTCCCAGGGACAGAATTCAGGAGCCAGGAGTCAGAATCCAGTCCCCCACTGACTCCTGAATTCTGACTCCTGGATGCTTACACCACCTGGGTTTCCCGGCTTAAATTGAACGCCGAGCTGCTTATCGGGGAAGCGAGCACTTATCGAGTAACCCACCAACTGCCCTTCCCAAAGCGAAGCCAGAATCTAGTTCGAGGGAGCTGTGGCATTCTAGACCCCCAGGCAGCAATCAACGCCAGAGTAAGAGGGAGGGGGCGGGAGGGAAAGTCTCGCGCAGCATTTTTTAACACACCACCAACCCCTAAAAACTACCCATCAATCCCAAAATGACCATTCAAACCCTAACCGCCAAAAATATTACCCCAGAAATCTTTAAACCCTTTGGCCAGGTCATCTTCCCCCAGTGGGATGGCAAACCCTTTGGCCCAGATGACGCGCAACTCGAACTCGAGCAGGGAATTCCCAGGTTTTACATTATGGAACTCCAAAATCGTGGCACCCAATTTACCACCATCACCCGCCATCTGGTCTGCACCCAATGCTTAGGATCGCTCGAAGGCAAACCCTGGCTAATCGGCGTTGCCCCACCCATCGAGGCAGCATCGCCCAATCCTGAAGACATTCAAGTCTTTCAGATTCCCGGCAACTGTTTCATCAAACTCAATGTGGGCACCTGGCACGCCGGACCTTATTTTGAAGCCGATCGCATCAGTTTCTATAACCTCGAACTCAGCGACACCAATATCGTGGACCACGACACCTGTGATTTGGCTGAAACCTATGGACTAACATTTGAAATAGAGTTCAGCCAGTTCCTATGAAAGCCATTGAAGCCAGTGCCACCATTGATGGCGAAGGTCAACTTGCCCTGGATCTGCCCCTCAAATTTGCCCGTCATCGCCGCGTCCGTGTCATTGTTCTTATTTCCGAAGACAACGACCTCGATAACGGACTTGAAAATGACTCGGACGACGAACCTTTGGAAACTGTGATTGAGGGCATCCGCGAAGGTTGGCAACAAGCCCTTGCAGGTGAAGTTCGTCCTGTTTCACAGCTTTGGGACAGCATTGATGTCGAATAATCCCCCGGTTCAAATAAGTACAAATGCCTGAAAAACGCGCAATTATCGTCAAAAAAACTAATCTCAAATCTTCAAAGTCAGATGTGGCCTACTGGCGCAGCCAACCCTATGCAGCGAGAATCGCCGCCTTAGAAACTATTCGTCGCGAGTTCCACCAATGGAAATACAATGCTGAGCCAGGATTTCAAAGAGTTTATCGAATTGTTAAACAAGCATGAGGTGCGGTACCTGGTAATTGGTGGCTATGCTGTCGCACTGCATGGGCATCCAAGATACACCAAAGACTTAGACATCTGGATCGAAATAGAAGCCACCAATGCACAGCGTCTGATGAATGCGCTAACAGATTTCGGCTTTGGCTCTGTGGGGCTCAGCCCAGACGATTTTACGGCTCCAGATCAGGTGATCCAGCTTGGCTATCCCCCCAATCGCATTGATCTAGTGACCACACCTGATGGCGTTGGTTTTGAAACTTGTTACCGAAGTAAAATCAAGGTTTCGATTAGCGGCATTCAAGTTGATTTCATTGATTTGGAAAACCTCAAACTCAATAAACGAGCATCAGGTAGGTTACAAGACCTGGCTGATTTGGAAAGCTTGGGTGATTAAGGCTTGAAGGACAAGTTTGCCTTGGATATAGATGACTACGCGATCTGAACTGTTGAACTTAAGGGATGATGTTAAACCCTTATCTCCACCGACAAATTGCGGGATAATAGCCAAGCAAAACCGTGAGGAGTTGATGATGCCAAAATTTGTCATGTGGGGCAGCTACTGCGAAAACGTGCTCGAAAAACGCACGCCCTATCGAGACGCCCACCTCAAAGGGCTGCAGTCTCAGAAAGATCAGGGCATCCTTACCGCCCTTGGCCCCACCACTGACAATACAAAAGTCTTTGGCACCTATGAAGCCGACAGCGAAGCCACGATTCGCCAACTCGTCGAAGGGGATCCCTACTGGCAAAACGGTATCTGGACAGACTACGCTGTCTACGAATGGAACCAGGTATTTTGATCTAGAAACCGGGTTTCTGGCGACGGTACCCTTACCCACCCAGCAGAGGGTAGGCCATCAGACCCATCAGAGCCCCCGCGAGGATTAGCTTCCAAGCGGTAACGCGAAAGCGCACAATCGCTATCAACGCAGCTATCCCGATTGCCACTGCTAAAACTGTCAGGGTACTGTTACTTCTGAAAAATGCTGTTTCTCCCAAAGGAATAGCGGCTGCCGCGATCGCACCCAGCACTGCAGGCTTCACCCCCTTTAAAAATGCCTGAATCCAGGCATTTTGGCGCAATCGAAGCAACACTGGCGCAGCCAGCATAATAAATAGAAACGACGGCGTAAAAATCCCAATTGTGGACACCAGCGCCCCGAAAACCCCCGCCACCTTATAGCCCACAAACGCCGCTGTGATCACCACCGGCCCAGGGCTGAGCTGACCGATGGCGATGCCGTCAATAAATTCGCTGCGGGTGAGCCAGTGTAGCCGCTCTACTACCTCAAATTCCAGCAGCGGAATGATGACTAAGCCACCGCCAAAGATAAACGCCCCCACCTTGAGAAAAAAGAACAGCAGCGGTCCAAAAAATTGAGCAATCCGCTCTGTGCCCCAAAAGCTAGATTGGGCTAGCACGTCGGGCTTTGGAGAAACACTTTGCACCTGGGCCAACAGTAACCCGGCTCCCAAGCCCGCCCCCAAACGCCGACCGTAGACCAGGATGCCAAGCCCACCACAGATCAGAAAAATCAGCAGGGTACTCAGGTTAGAAAAGAGGCTAAGGGCAAAGGTGGCAAGTGAGATCGCAACCCCTACCCAATCCGTAATCGATTTGCGACCCAGCTTCCAGCAAAAGCCCAAAATGATTGCAATCATCACCGGCGACAGACCAAAAAACAGTGCCGCTAGCTGAGGCAACTGTGCAAACCGAAAATAAACCCAGGCCAGCGCCACCACAATCAAAAAAGCCGGGGTAATGAAGCAAAAACCAGCCACCAGTGCCCCTAACCACCCCCCTCGGACGTAGCCGATATAAATCCCCATCTGAGTCGAGGCAGGCCCCGGCAGCATTTCACACATCGCCAGCCCATCACTAAACGCCTCGGGCGTCAGCCAGCCTCGTCGATCGACAGCCTCATCACTGGCCATGGCAATATGGGCCTGTGGCCCTCCAAAGCCCAGCACGCCCAGCTTCAAAAAGAGTTTGGCAAGCGCCACCAATCGCAAAGCGCGAGATTCACTGTCTACAACTAATGTCGTTTTATCCATGGGCCCTAATACCTTTTCGCAACTTAAGCGTTTTATCTGGGTCAATAAACTAAAGTTAAGTAACTTAGTCAAAATTGATTGAGTTAGAGAAAATACAGAGATGGGAAAACATCTCAATCAGATACTGAAAAATTAAGCCAGCAATATGAACGGACTGTTAACGTTCAGCACTTTCCTGCCACCTAGAATTGGGGATGCCACGGTGAATTGACATTTTTTCATAGAAAACATCCACAGTTCTGAGAATTATTGATAGAATATTATCTATTCACACTTATCTTTACTAGCGCGACCGCTGAGAGGATTTGACCCTTGATACATGCGACGCTCCATCAACTTAAAGTTTTCGAAGCCACAGCTCGCCACGGCAGCTTTACCCGCGCCGCCGAAGAGTTATTTTTGACGCAGCCGACTGTGTCAATCCAGGTCAAGCAGCTCACTAAAGCAGTGGGGTTGCCCCTGTTTGAGCAAATCGGCAAACGACTCTATCTGACCCAGGCAGGTCAGCAGCTTTTATCCACCTGTCAAGAAATTTTTGACGGGCTCGAGCAGTTTGAAATGTCCGTTGCCGACCTTAAAGGGATGAAGCAAGGTCAGCTCAAGCTGGCCGTCATTACCACTGCCAAATATTTTGTGCCGCGCTTGTTGGGCCCTTTTTGTCAGAGATACCCAGGCATCGATATTTCGCTCAAGGTGACTAATCACCAGACAATTCAAGAGCGGATGGCCAACAACCAAGACGATATCTATATTGTCAGCCAGCCCCCCACCCATATTGATCTCTCAGTCCACCCGTTTCTGCCCAATCCTTTGATTGTGCTCGCGCCCAAAAACCATCCCCTGGCCGGAGAGAAAAATATCCCCATTTCAAAGCTCAATGATGAAGCTTTTATCATGCGAGAACCGGGTTCTGGGACCCGCGAAGCCATCCAAAACCTCTTTGAGGAGCAAAATATAAACGTCAAGGTGCGGCTAGAGCTGGGGAGCAACGAGGCGATTAAACAAGCCATTGCAGGTGGGTTAGGGATCTCAGTACTCTCTCAACACACCATCATTTCAGAAGGCAGCCGTGGCGAATTTGCGGTGCTTGATGTCGAGCATTTTCCCATCAAACGCCAGTGGTACGTCACCCATCTGGCTGGCAAACAGCCTTCTGTGGTTGCAGACACCTTTTTGCAGTATCTCTTGGACGAAAGCGGTCAGATGGCCCAAAGGTTCCTGCCGGGTCTCAAAGAGGAAACCATTGCAGAAGAAGCTCTGACGACGGTGTAAACCTGACGACGGTCTGAAATTGGAAACAAAAACCCGGTTTTTTGCTGAACCCTAACACTATCGGTTCAACCCACAAAGAAACCGGGTTTTTAAGTAGTTAACCCACTGGCTGCTTCAACGCGTCCAGCACCTTGTCGTGGATTTCACCATTGCTGACAATGACGCCTCGATTATCTACCAGGCGAGCGCTCTGAGAGAAATCCAGCGGCTTGCCAGTCATATCGGTGACACGCCCACCGGCTTCTTCGACCACGATAACGCCAGCGGCGTGGTCCCAAATTTTTTCGCGATAGTCGGGGGATTTGGGGGAAGGCAACCGCAAATAAAGCACCGCTTGCCCAGAAGCTACGGCGGCGTACTTAGCCTGGCTGTCCATGCGCATGGACTCGGCGGTGATGCCGACGGCTTGAGCGATCGCAGATTGTTGGGTTTGGTCACCGTGGCCTGACTCGACACTCTCGACAAAGCGGAAGTGGTCAGCATCGGCGGATGAGGTCACCTTAATTGGCGCTGGGGTGCCCCCGTCGAGGGCCATCATCACTGCCCCTTCACCGCGGACGGCAACCAGTAGCAAGCCGGTTGTATCGCCAATGGTTAGCGCTGGGCAAGCCAGTGCGCCGACCTTGATTTCACCGTCTTCGACCATGGCCAGGGCAACCGCATACTGGTCGCCGCGCAAAAAGCCTTTGGT
>JBCBQD010000240.1:0-9039 GCA_039820425.1 Cyanobacteria bacterium J06635_1 | reverse complement strand
GGTGAGTACGCTGCGCTGGTGAGTGCGCTGCGCTGGTGAAGGGTTAAGATGCTTGCCGATCTAGCCCCATCTCACCATCTCACCATCTCACCTTTCCAAGAAAACATTTAGTATTTAACCGTCCAGACTATACCCACCCAATTTAACCCATAGATTTAAGAACACTAAGGGCTTCGTCTACGTGCTTCTTGGGATTGAACTGTGAGTTAAAGACATGGCGCACCACGCCGTCTTTGTCGATCACATAGGTCACCCGTCCTGGCAGGAGCCCTAAGGTTGCAGGCACACCATAGGCCTTACGCACCCTAGAACCCGCGTCACTCACCAAGGTAAACGGCAAATTATGCTTAGCTGCAAACTTTTGATGCGACTCGGAGGAGTCACTACTAATGCCGATCACCTCAGCGCCCGCATCTAAAAAGTCTTGATAGCTATCTCGAAACGTACAAGATTCCGTTGTACAACCCGGTGTATCGTCCTTGGGGTAGAAGTACAAAATTACAGTTTTTTGCCCCTTAAAGCCCGACAGCGAAACTGACTCGCCCACCTGATTCGGTAGGGTGAAATCTGGGGCTGTGTCCCCTGTTTTGATCGCCATGTCACCAGTCCTTCTTTCTAAATTTGTAAACGTTTCATTTAACTTTACGTTTCTTTAGAATAAGGGTTTATAGCCAAGTTCTGCGGTGCTGCATGCGCATTCTTATCTGGTTTCGTAACGACCTTCGCCTCCATGATCATGAGCCCTTGCACCGTGCCCTCGCGCAAAAAGCTGAGATTATCCCGGTGTATTGCTTTGACCCCAGGCAGTTTGGCAAGACCTCTTTTGGGTTTCCTAAAACCGGCAGCTACCGAGCTCAGTTTTTAATCGACAGCGTTGCCAATCTGAGGGCGTCTTTGCAATCTAAGGGCGGTGATTTGGTTGTGCGGCAGGGGCAACCAGAGGTAGAAATCCCTAAAATCATCAAAGCGTTGGGGGTAGACGCAGTTTATTGGCATGAGGAGGTGACCACCGAAGAGCTGGCAGTAGAGGCTGCCTTAGAAGACCAGCTCAAGCACCTCAAGGTCAGTTACGAAGTGTACTGGGGAACCACCCTTTATCACCCCGACGATCTACCCTTTGAAATCAGCCAGCTGCCTAATGTTTTCACCCGCTTTCGTAAGAAAGTTGAAAAGCACAGTACCGTCTATCCAACGTTTGCGACCCCAACGTCTCTGCCCCGCCTGCCTGACATTAACCCAGGTGACTTGCCCACCTTAAAACAGCTTGGCTTAACGCCTCAAGTGATTGAGCAGCGTGGGGTTCTCCAGTTTCAAGGGGGCGAGACCGCTGGCTTTGAGCGTATGCAGCACTATTTTTGGCAGGCAGACTGTTTGCGTCGCTATAAAGAAACCCGCAATGGCCTACTGGGGGCGGACTACTCTTCTAAATTTTCGCCCTGGCTGGCTTTGGGCTGTCTCTCGCCCCGACGAATTTATGAGGAAGTGCAGCACTATGAAGCGGAACGGACGAAAAATGATTCGACCTACTGGTTAATCTTCGAGCTGCTGTGGCGCGACTATTTTCGATTTGTGTGTGCCCAGCATGGAGCTAGGGTGTTTTATAAAACCGGGCTGCGCGGGCTAAATGTTGCCTGGCGGCAAGATTGGCAACGCTTTGACCAATGGCGTAAAGGAGAAACCGGCTACCCACTGATCGATGCCAATATGCGCGAGCTGTCGGCGACAGGCTTTATGTCAAACCGAGGGCGGCAGAATGTGGCGAGCTTTCTCACCAAAAACTTGGGTATTGATTGGCGCATGGGGGCGGAATGGTTTGAATCATTGCTGATTGACTATGACGTGTGCAGCAACTGGGGCAATTGGAACTACACTGCCGGGGTCGGCAACGATGCCCGTGGCTTTCGTTATTTCAATATTCCAAAGCAGTCCAGGGATTATGACCCCAACGGCAAATACGTAAAGCACTGGCTCCCGGTCCTGAAAAAGGTACCCATCCCAAAAATTCATACACCCTGGAAACTCGATACGAACGAGCAAAAACGCTGCGGAGTGCACATTGGGGTTGATTATCCTAACCCAGTGATTGATTTAGACAAATCGGTTCGGGCCAATGAGAAGGTTTATAACGCTGCCCTCGCTCGGCAGCCCAATGCTTAATGCTTAATGCTAATGCTCAACGCTTACAAAAAATACTAAAGAAGCTTGATATAAAAGCTTTTTGAGCTTTTGAAAATCACTGCGGGCATGCTAACGCTACCAGTCAACTGGGTCTGGCTGTGCAGCGTTCCAGACAGGGGGCTGTTCACATGTGTGCTAAAAAGCTGTCTCGCCATGAGCGATTTGCGTATGATGGTGACTTGAGCATTTTGGCCAGAGCTGTCGCTAACAGTAGTCATTTTATGTTTATTAATGTTCCGAGCCGGATGGTCAACCGCCCTCGCCGGATGAGTCGTCAGCTTCGGCGGTCAGTTTCGCATCGGGTTGAAGATACCTATCGGCAACTGACTCAGCCAGTGCAGGAAATCACAAATCAGAAAGAGCTTCGCGTGGTAGGCCTACGCCGCACTGGCAACCACGCCATCATCACCTGGTTAGAACAACAGCACACTGGCGTGGTTCGCCATCTTAACAACGTGAAGGCAGGGGAAAATCCTTATCGGTATAAGGGTGAAAACCTCAGCGATCACCATCCTGGAGAACACGCCAAGATGGTAGAGGCATACCGACGTCAGGCCCAGGGCAATTTGGTCAAACGGGACTGTCTTATCCATAGCTACGAAGATTGGGGACTCGACCAGGTCGGAAGTCGTCGTTTTGAGCACTACCACGACCTGTATGTGGGACGCAGCCAGCAGCGTTTTGACGTGCTGATCCTGCGGGACCCCTTCAACCTCCTGGCAAGTCGGCTTAAAAAGGGCTATGTGGCGGTTAAGCCACGCCGTCGAGATGTGGTTGACCTATGGCTTCAATACGCGAAAGAGTTTGTGGGTGAGACCGATCATCTGGCTCACAACCGAGTTTGTATTAACTACAATCGCTGGTTTTGCGATCGCACCTACCGCCAAACCCTGGCCGAGCAACTCAATATGACGTTTTCTGATGCAGGGCTCAATACAGTAAGGTCTTTGGGGGGCGGCAGCTCATTTGATGCCCAAAATATGAATGGGCAGGCCACCCACATGGATGTGACCCATCGTTGGAAGCATTTTGCAAACGATCCCCACTATCGACAGACGCTGACCAACGAAGAAATTTGGGCGTATTCTGAAAAAATATTTGGCCCGATTGAAGGCACTGAGGCGCTGAGGTCAGACTGTTTGGGCAACGATGGGCAACCGGCCTGGGGTTTTGCGGCTAGCTAAAAGCGCGTAATTCTAGATTCTGAGGCCCGGCCCAAAAGGGAGATACTGAGAAGCAGATAGTTGCTGGTCTGAGCGAGGTATCATCATGAGTCGTCTTCCCGAGCGTCTTCCCAAGATTATTGTGCTGGATGATGATCCGACCGGGTCACAAACGGTGCACAGCTGCCTTTTGCTCCTCAAGTGGGATGTAGCCACCTTAAAGCTGGGTCTGCTGGATGAGTCGCCGATTTTCTTTGTGCTAAGCAATACGCGATCGCTCACCCCAGGCGAGGCGGAGCGGATTACCCGTGAAGTTTGCCAAAATCTGAAGCAGGCCCTGACAGACACCCAAACCACAGAATTTTTGGTAGTGAGCCGCTCAGACTCAACGTTGCGGGGGCACTATCCGATTGAGACAGATGCGATCGCAGCCGAACTCGGCCCCTTTGATGCCCATTTCATGGTGCCTGCTTTTTTTGAAGGCGGTCGCATCACCGTCGAGAGCACCCACTACATCGACGCCAACGGGGTGAGAACCCCCACCCATGAGACCGAGTTCGCGAAGGATTCTGTCTTTGGCTATCACCATAGCTATTTGCCTGACTACGTCGAGGAGAAAACCCAAGGCCGGATCTCGGCGGACCAGGTAGCGCGATTCACTCTAGACAAGTTACGTCAGGGCAGCCTCGATAGCCTGATGCAGCTGAGTGACAACGTCTGCGTTGCCGTCGATGCTGAAACCCAGAGCGATCTCGATGGCCTTTCCCAAGATTTACTCACCGCCGCCGCCCAAGGCAAACGCTTTCTCTTTAGAAGTGCGGCTAGCTTGCTGACCTCTCTGGCAGCGCTGCCTCCCCAGCCCGTGGCAGCAGAGGCGATGGCTCAATACGTGCGCAACAGCAAACCGGGGGTGGTCTTGGTAGGTTCCCATGTCCAAAAAACCACCCAGCAGCTGGCCCAATTGTTACAGGTCCCCAGCGTAACTGGGGTTGAAATCAACGTCGCCCGTATCAAGGACAACCCGGAGACAACGGGTGAATTACTTGAGCAGGCTTTAAGTCAGCTCAATGGGATTTATCAACAGGGTCAAACCCCAGTGATCTATACCAGTCGTGAAGAACTCACCTTTGCTGACACCGCTACCCGACTGGCTTTTGGAGAAGCGGTATCCAATCTGCTGATGGAGATTGTGCGTCACCTGCCGTCTGATATTGGCTTTTTGATCAGCAAAGGGGGTATTACCTCCAATGACACCCTAAGCAAAGGCTTAGCATTGACCTCAGCTCGGTTACTAGGCCAGGTGTTACCGGGGGTCTCTGTGGTGATTACGGCTGGCGATCATCCGCAGTTTCCGAATCTACCCGTGGTGCTGTTTCCAGGCAATGTGGGGGATGCGGGGGCAGTGGCGACGGTTTATCAGCGGCTGGCGGGGATGTAAGCCACAGGGGGAGATGAGGAGGAAGAAAGACGCGGAGAAGGGAGGACGCGGGGACGCGGGGAATGGGAATCTCGTAAAGGGGTAGGGTGGGCACTACCCACCTGACAGAGATTTCAAGTTTTTCGGGGCCGCACTCGAGACTCGCAGAGCAAAATCCATTAGCCAAACAAATTATTCACCGCGCAAGTAAAACCAGGCAGTAAAGGGCTGCTCAAGGTATCTTCGGCGTATAAGGTCATCCTAAGGGTTAACACGCCAGAATCTCGTCGATAGATCTCGATGGTTTGGTTTTCATGGTCAAAGATCCAATATTCCAGAACACCCTGGGCTGAGTAGAGTTTGAGCTTGGTTTTACGGTCTTGATCTTTGTCTTTCTTAGACGTAGACAAAACTTCGATCACCAAATCAGGGGAACCTGTCAAATGCCCAGCCTCATCCAGAAGGGCATCTAGCCTTTCGCTTCTCACCCAAACGACGTCTGGAATCACCGCATCAGATTCCGAGAAAATAACCCCCGGTGTCATCACAGGCTCTCCCAGGCCACTTTCTCCTGACCAAATGAGCAGTTTTGAATGCACTCTCCCGGCCACGCTTTGGTGTTTCCAATGGGGCGCACGAGTCACATATAACTCTCCATCAATGATTTCGTAGCGGTTGCTATTCTCAGGTAGTCCTTCTAAATCATCGATGGTCCAGCGTAGCTGAGCCTGGGTCATTAGCTTAGGCTCCGTGAAATGTTGATATTCCAATATTGATATCTCAATACTAACCTGGACACCCTTTCGAGAAATATCAGCCTGAACGCTGTGCCCTTTCTTCCTTCAATTCTTCAATCAGGCTTGCCAAACCATCGCCGTCAGTGTGGTAGACCTCGTTGCAAAAGTGGCAGGTAGCCTCCGCGCCGCCATCGGTTTCGATCATGTCTTGCAGCTCATCTTCGCCCAGGAGTTTGAGTGCGCCTAGCATACGATTGTGCGTACAGGGACATTGGAACTGCAGTAGCTGATTGCCGGGTAAAACCTCTAACCCCATGTCCCCCACCAGTTCGTCAAAAATCTGGGGCAGGCTTTTGTGGGCTTTGAGTAGCGGGGTAAACCCGGTCAGAGTCGATAGGCGAGATTCTAGCTGGGCCACTAAGGCTTCATCCCTGGCAGCTTTTGGCAGGACCTGCAATAGTAAACCACCAGAGGCTTCTACGCCATTTGCGCCGACAAAGACGCCCAACACCAGCGCCGAGGGGGTTTGCTCAGAGTTCACCAAATACTGGGTCAGGTCGTCACCGATTTCGCCGGAGACCAGCTCCACTGTGCTGGAGTAAGGATAGCCATAGCCAATATCCCGAACCACATAGACATAACCCTCTCGCCCCACAGCACCCCCCACATCGAGCTTGCCTTTGTCATTAGGCGGTAGCTCCACCGAGGGGTTATCAACATAGCCACGCACGGTGCCATCTAGACCGGCATCAACCAAAATGCCCCCCAGCGGGCCTTTGCCTTTGACGCGGATATTTACCCGTGACTTGGGGTGTTTCATACTGGACACCAGCAGTGACCCGGCGGTCATGGTGCGCCCCAGCGCCGCCGTAGCCACATAGGAAAGGTTGTGTCGTTGTCGAGCAATGTCTACTAGTCGAGTGGTAATCGCCCCGACAACTCGAATACCCCCATCCGCTGCGGTTGCCCTAATTAACTGATCCGCCATTGTGATTACCTATGGTTCCTTAAAGTGGTTTCCTTACAGTTCTTAATACTTCTATTCTAGGGTGAGAAGATAAAAGGCGGGGTGGGGGGAGTGGGTATTGGGTGATAGAGGTTGGGTGATAGAGAAAGTGGGGAGATAGGGTAGAGGGAAACAGGCTATCAGACGTGTTAATCAAGACAAGGGATTTGAATTTGTGCGGATGGTTTTTGTGACGCCAAAGGTACCGCTACAGGCATCACCGGATCTGCTCCAACAGGCGATTGAAGCAGAACTGCGGCGGATAGGAGAGCCCTTGCGCTGGGCAGTAACGGGAGTAGATGAGAGCGCAAATACAGCCCAAGTAGAAGCCGTTGTGATGATTGAAACGACGTGAAACCCCACACCAAACTTCATACAACAGTCTTGATCATCCCCACGGGGATTGGGGCGGCGATCGGGGGGTATGCCGGGGATGCATTGCCGGTGGCGCGTGCGATCGCAACGGTCACCGACCGACTGATCACCCACCCCAACGTGCTTAACGGTGCCCAACTCTATTGGCCGCTGCCTAATGCTTACTATGTGGAGGGCTATGGCCTTGACCAGTTTGCAGCGGGGCAGTGGCAGCTCAAGCCGGTGCATCAAAACCGGATCGGGCTGTTGTTGGATGCTGCGATTGAGGACGACCTACGCTGGCGACATTTGCAAGCAGCGGACGCAGCACGGGCTACGCTGGGGCTGGATTTGACGGATTATGTGGTCACCGATGCGCCCCTTGGGGTGACATTGAAACAAGCAGCCTCTGGGGCGACCTGGGGGACGATTGAGAACCCAGATAGTCTGCTGCGGGGGGCGGAGCGACTGATTAAGGAGGGGGGAGCGGGTGCGATCGCGGTGATCGCCCGGTTCCCCGACGATGAGGACAGTGTAGTGCTGACAAACTACCGCCAGGGGCAGGGGGTTGACCCGCTAGCGGGCGCGGAGGCGGTGATTAGCCATCTGGTGGTGCGCACATTTCAGATTCCCTGCGCCCATGCGCCAGCCCTGATGCCACTGCCGTTAGATCCGAGTATTTCGCCGCGCTCTGCGGCTGAGGAAATTGGCTATACCTTTTTGCCCTGCGTCTTGGCTGGGCTGAGTCGCGCCCCTCAGTTTGCGATGCAGGGGGTGTCAGCCTCTGAGATGATTACAGCCGATCAGGTGGATACGGTGATTTTGCCCGCCACAGCCTTTGGGGGCAGCGCTTCGATGAGCTTTGGTCAGACCCAGGCGACAATCATTGCCGTGGCCGATAATCAAACGAAGATGGAAGTGTCGGCTAATGCGTTGGGTATTGAAGCTGTGCAAGTTAGATCTTACCTGGAAGCGATTGGGGTCATTGCAGCACAGCGAGCGGGGGTGCATTATGGGGCACTAGGGTCACGGATTGAGCGCTTGAGCGGTTTATAACGGTACTGCTCACCCGCAACTAGCAACTTCAAAAGACTCAACATGGTCGGTTTTACAACGGAATTATTAGACAACCGCGCCAGTTTTAACCGCATTTGTCCAATACTCAAATGTTTCACCTCCAATCTGATCACTATCCTCTTGGTAGATTTGCCGCAAACAGTCATAAAATGCTTGCGCTTCATCTTTTAAGCCGAATATCATTAAGCACTTCAATATTCGGGTGATGCGAAGATAGTTATGGTCAAACATACATACCCATTCACTTTTCCGGGTTGAATAGTCTTCCGATTTATCGACGGCGACTTTTCCTTCTTCACTTTCGTAGCACTGCAACCCATAAAACCGAAGCATAACTGTCCACGATTGCCGCAAATTTTGCTGTAATCGTGGATCACTTCTGGTTCGCTCATTTCTGAGCGACATCTGGAATAAATCAAGTTTGGACCGGCAGCTCATAAATGGTTTCAGGGATTTTCATCAGCGCCAAGATGCGACGCTGTAGGTCATTGAGAGGGGTGATTTCAGAAGTACCATCCCGATGATGATAAAGCGTAATCCCGTCGAAAGCCTTCAGAAGTTGCTCAGCAGTGGGGCGATTGGTTTTACGTTTGGGGTTACCCGCATAGAGACCAGCCAGGTCAGTCTGTAGTGTTTGTAGTGCTCGTCGAACCTGAAACTCAATCAGTGTGAAACATCGCAGGGCAATGGTGAGTAAAAACATCAAACCGATGATCCGGTTTTCATTGGCCAAGAAGATGGGCAAGGCTGGGAGTTGACCTCGTTTGAAGCGATGGAAGCCGTTTTCGAGCTGCCACTGGTCTCGGTAATAGGCCACAGCTTGAGATAACGAAAGCTGTTCAAGCTTGACGTTGGTGACGTAGATGCGCCATCCTGCGAGTTGTTCAGCTTGGGCAATGGCATCGGGCTGGCGTTCAAATTTTAGCTGAAATTGAGGTTCAATGATTTGGCCGGAGGTGTCCTTGGCACTGGGACGCCCCGGTCCTGTGTAGCGAGTCACCTGCTCGGTGTTGATCTCGGTGGCAAAGAAATCGAATAGCCGCTTCTTGGCCAACATGTTCTAATAGATGGACAGCCCGATGCCATTGCCCAAGCTGAACAACTCAC
>JBCBQD010000239.1:0-9130 GCA_039820425.1 Cyanobacteria bacterium J06635_1 | reverse complement strand
GCTGCGCTTGGTAAAAAAAGCTAAGGGATTCCCCTACCCACCACCCACCACCCACCACCCACTACCTCCCCACCTCCCCACCTCCCCACCTCCCCACCTCCCCAAGACTACCTCCCAAACCAATCCCCTCCCTCCATGACCTCCACCCGCATTGACCAATACCAGTGCCCTGGCTGTCGCGCCGATATGGCCTTTGATCCGGGCAAAGGGCAGCTGCAATGTCCTTACTGTGGTCACCTCGAAGCCATTGCACAGCCGGGTGAGCAGACGTATAACCCACTCCAAGAAAATGATCTCCTGGGGTTCATCAACGCTCAGCAAATCCAGATAGAGCCCCTCTCTGCTTCTGCCCAGTCTGCCCAGTGCCCTGGCTGTCAGGCCCATATTACTTTTGAGCCCCCGGATGTGGCCGGGCGATGCCCGTTTTGCGCCACCAGCATTGTCACCCGGCCCCAAGCGGCGGACGCTGCGCTGACCCCGGCGGGGCTGATTCCGTTTCAAGTGGGTCGCAAGGCGGCGTTGCAGTCGCTGCGAGAGTGGCTCACGGTTCGATTTGATATCAGCGATTGGCAGGCCGTATTTGTCCCCCAGCGGCTTAAGCAGCTTGCCCAAAAAGAGGGGCTGGTTGGGGTTTATCTGCCGTTCTGGACCTATGACTGCCACACGGTCAGTACTTACCAGGGCGAACGGGGCGAGCATTACTACGTCAAAGAAACCAATCGGGAGGGCAAATCAGAACGGGTTCAAAAAACACGCTGGCGCGCTGTTTCTGGTCGTGTGGTTCGGGCTTTTGATGATGTCTTAGTTCCGGCTACCCGCAGCATCGACAAAAAACGACTGAGTCGTCTCTGGCCCAAGGTCACCGCAGATGACCTGCATCCCTATACGGCCCAATACCTGGCCGGGTTCAAGGCCCAGCAGTATCAGGTCACTCTCACCGAAGGGTTTGAGCTGGCTAAACAAAAAATGGAAGCGGGCATTTGCAATTACGCCAGGGCAGACATTGGCGGCGATGAACAACGGGTTCACTCGGTCTCAACGCAATATAGCCAGCAAACGTTTAAGCACATTTTGCTGCCGGTCTGGATGCTGAGCTATCGCTACCAGGGGAAACCCTATCAGGTGATGATCAACGCTCAAACGGGTGAAGTGCTGGGCGAGCGCCCCTTTAGTACCTGGAAGGTGGCTTTGGCCGGTGCGATCGCAGCCACCCTCGCCCTTATCCTCATCCTCAAGGCCCTGTAATAACTGCCATAGTTCTCAAAACCTCAACAATCCGGCCTACTTTTTGGCTTTATCGACATGGTGAGCAATACAAAGCATTTGTAAATCGCCAAAGTGCTCCAAACCTATTGGCCTACCCTACTGGACTCCATCCCTTCGCCCTTTTCCGCTTCCCCTTTCCCCCGACGTATCATGAACCTCCGACAATTCCCTCTAAAAAATATTGTCGAAACCAGATAAGTTGATTAACATTTATTACAGAGCTTAAAGCTTCTTAACAGAGTATGTAATTGAGGTCGAAATCATGGAAGAGCAAACCAACAAATTTGGATTCACTCAGATCGCTGAAAACTGGAATGGCCGTCTGGCTATGCTGGGTTTTGTCATTGGTCTGGCCACCGAATTCATGACCGGTCAGGGCATCTTATCTCAGCTGGGTCTGATGTAGGAAGAGTTTTTTTAGCATCCAACACTCCAATGAGTTAGAGAGAGAGGTGGGCTAGGCCCACCTTTTTTTTGGGCGAGTCCAGGTGTCTTCTGATTCGTCATCATCTACTGATGCCTCCGCCTCCGTGTCTAGGTCACGCCAGGTGGCGACCGGCTTCAAAATTGGGTCAATCGTCTCTGCTGGGTCAAACTCTAATATCGTTTCTGAGTACCCCAGGTAGCCAGACTCTGTAAACGACATCAGCATTCGGGCCAGGGCAATCCAGATCGTTTCATCAAACTCCCAATCTTTATCAAAGGGGGCTCGATCCGCAATCGATCGCAGCGCCCAAAAATAGCTATTGCGCACCACAGAGCCCTTTTTCTTATAAGGCGGCACATCTTCATGACGAATTAGCAAGACACCCTTCTCAACGGTCGCTCTCATGTTTTGCCCCCAGATTTTGCCCCCAGACTTGCCCCTAGATTTGCGCCCATGCTTTGCCCTAGTGACCGCCAATGTTTTACAACAGTTCTTATGACTCGTATCCAGTTTGAAACTTTGGGGGATTCCCCATAAACAGACGACGGAACTGGATGAGGGCAAGTTTCAAATTATTAGAGTCCTATGGTGGCCGCTGTTTCCCTGTGTAACGTTCACAAAGTTTATAACAACACCTGCGTTGTCAACGACTTATCGCTCTCGATTCAACCGGGGGAGGTGTTTGGCTTGCTCGGTCCCAACGGCGCAGGCAAATCCACCACCATTCGCATGTTGACCACCCTCACCCAGGCGACCCAGGGCGACATCGTTGTCGCGGGGTTTGATGTTAGCCGTCAGCCCGCCTCGGTGCGTCGCCAGATTGGGGTCGTCCTCCAGCAGATCAGCGTCGATGGCGATCTCTCCGTCTGGGAAAATATGGAATTTCACGGTCGCATGCACCACCTGCCCAAGGCCAAGCGCCAGCAAGAAATCGACCGCTGGCTGGCCTATGTGGGTCTCAGCGATCGCCGACAAGATAAAGTTAAACTGCTCTCCGGGGGCATGAAGCGCCGCCTGCAGATTGCCCGCGCCCTATTGCACCAGCCCAGTATTTTATTTCTCGATGAACCCACCGTCGGTCTAGATCCCCAAACCCGCCGTCGCCTGTGGGAAATTATTCAAGACTTAAACAAGCAGCAGGGCATGACTATGCTGCTCACCACCCACTACATGGAGGAAGTCGAATATCTGTGCGATCGCATCGGCATCTTAGACCAGGGCAAACTGATTGAAACCGGCACCCTGAATGAACTTCGCCACAAACACGGCCAGGGCATCGTCATGAAGCAAACCGGAGAACGCTGGGACTATGTCTTTTTCCCCACTCTGCAAGAAGCCAACGCCTACCTCGACCAGCAGCCCGACAAAACCGGCATGATGACCCGACCCTCCAACTTAGAGGATATCTTCGTCGAATTGACAGGACATAATCTTGACTAATTACCCTAACGCCCCAGACAATCCCTAAGAATTGGTGGGTTGATTCACGTTATCCTTGGGCAGCCAATATGCCTGTCGTGTTGAACCCACCCTACGATACTCCCACTTTTAACCTTTAACTTTTAACCACTACCCACTACCCACTACCCACTACCCACTACCCGCCACCCACTACCCACCACCCACGACTCCATGTCCCGACTCGCCCACAAAATTGAAGCAATTTTGTATCTCAAAGCGAGAGCCCTCAAAATCGACAAGATTGCTGAATATGCTGGGTGCGATCGCGAAACCGCCGAAGAAGGTTTGATTGAACTGATGGGGGAATATGCCCACCGCGAAGGGGCGCTTGAGATTGCCGAAACTGAGAGTGGCTATAGCCTACAGCTTAAGACCCCGTTTAAGCCCCTGGTGGATGAGCTGATCCCCCTTGATATTGGCCTAGGGGCCCTGCGGACCCTGGCTGCCATCGCCCTTAAAGGCCCGATTACCCAACCCGAACTAGTCGAACTGCGCGGATCGGGAGCCTATCAACATGTGCCCGATTTAGTCGATCAAGGGTTTGTGCGTAAACGCCGCCAGTCCGATGGTCGCTCCTTTTGGCTGCAAGTCACCGAAAAGTTTTACCAGCGATTTGAGATCGATAAGCTGCCCGAAATCAATGTTCCCCCATCTCGTCCCAAAGCAGATGGTTTAGCCAATCACAGTGACACTGGCCCGATTGAACCAATTTCTCCAAAAACTGAACCATCAGAAACTAACCCATCAGAAACTGCACCACCAGAGCCAGCACTTCAAGACGCTAAATCCCAAGCAACTGGATCACCACAGGCCACCCCTCTAGATAACCTCCCCCAAGATGAGGCCTCTCCCCCTCTGTCAGTAGAAAGCCAGGAACCAGGCAGTGCAGCTGCAAACTGACAATTCAGCGCTGCTGCGCTCTCAGCTCCCCCCTCAATCTCACCCCACCTGATGAAAGCCCAACCCTCTATCCAAATCCTTACTACCTCCCCCCAAAGAGCCTGCTCAAGCAAAGATTCACAGATTTATCAATGACTTGTTAAGCTACAGTTAACAGTTGATTTTACCGGTGACCTAAGGATTAGGGTCCTTCAAACTAGACGTGATTGTGAGATTCGATTAGAAATACCCCTGGCTGAATCCCCGAGAGCAAGCTAATGTAGATAAAAGAAATCTTTAAGTTTCTATGTTTAATCCTGAAAGCGCAGATTTTATCAGCTTGAATGCCGACGAACACCAGGCAAACCAACTGCTTAAATATCTGCAGCACCAGTCTCCCGAGGTTTTGACTCGGGTTGCCCAGTCAGTCAGCAGCGAAATCAAGCAAATTATTACTCAGAACGTTCAAGGTTTAGTGGGTGTCCTCCCTAGCGAGGGGTTTAACGTTCAAGTCACCACCGATCGAGAAAACCTGGCTGGTTTGCTGGCTTCAGCCATGATGACTGGTTATTTCTTGCGTCAGATGGAGCAACGCATGGAGCTCGAATCTAGTTTGCTAGGGGTTAATCCCATAGAGACAGAGAATGATGATTTGTTTGGGATTAACGACCTCTTCGAAGACTAAGGTTCTCTCCAAAGGATGTGTTCCAAAAGAATGTATTCCAAAGGATATGCAATGATTAAAGCGGGGAGCGCTGGCATCACAAGCCAGCGCTCCCTGCTTTAGTATCATGATAGGTGACCGATCTATTGCAGATCGCGTGGCAGCGCGGTCGGCTCGACCTCTAACTTTTGAGACTGGCCTGCTCGGGTAATCTCAACCAGCAACGTTTCACCAATCTGACTCCCTTCAACCTGAGCCTGGACCTCAGTGGCGTCATTTACCTCAGTGGCGTTCACTTTTTTGATAATGTCGCCCCGTTTTAGCCCTGCGGCCTCAGCCGGGGTACCCTCCATGACGCGCACAATCAAGACGCCCTGCTCCTCATCAATTTTGATGCCCAGCTCTTCATCGGCGTTAATGCGTTCCCTCATTTCAGGGGTCAGATTCACCATCTGAATCCCCAAATAGGGATGCTGCACCTGGCCTGTCGAAAACAGTTGGTCAGAAATTCGTTTGGCCGTTTCAATCGGAATCGCAAAACCTAGCCCCTGAGCATTGGCCCGAATCGCCGTATTCATCCCAATTACCTCCCCTTGGGCATTCAGCAAAGGCCCACCGGAGTTACCGGGGTTAATTGCCGCGTCAGTCTGAATAAAGCGAACCCGCTTATCCGAGATCCCAACCTGGGAGCTGCTGCGGTCCAGGGCGCTGATAATACCCGCGGTCACCGTATTGTCCAGACCGAGGGGGTTACCAATTGCGATCGCCCACTGACCTGGTGCTAGCCCATCCGTGGTGCCCAAGGGCGCAGTGGGCAGATCCGTAGCATCAATCTTGACAACGGCAACATCCGTCACCATGTCAACCCCCACCACATTACCTTCAAAGCTGCGGCCATCTTTCAGGGTGACCGTCACCGTATCAGCCCCTTCGACCACATGGGCATTGGTCATCAGCTTGCCATCTTGCGTCAAGATAAACCCCGAGCCCGTGCCCTGTTCAACCCGCTCAGGGAGAGACGGCCCCTCCTCCTCAAGAGGCATCTCATCTCCAAAAAATCGTTTAAATAAAGGATGGTCAAAGGCCTCTGGTACCCCTGAGACTGAACGAGAGGCATCAATGCGGACCACCGATGCCCCCACCCGCTCGGCTGCTTCTGCAATAAAATTAGGATTAGCGGGTATCGGAGCCCCGGCAATGGGGGCCGTCTGCGCCCGACTATCCAGGGATGTCTCTAATGCTGAGGGCACTCGCTCGACAGACTCCCCCTCGGATGAGTCTGGGTTGGCCAACTTCCCTGCATGGACGTGCCCTAGCCAACCCACACCGCTGCCCACAACAACGAGGGTGGCATAGAGTCCTAACTTTTTTGGAGAAAACTCCATATCGTCTTTCCTCGCGATGGGGTAGCGAACCTTAAAGGAGCTGAACAGATAAGTCGAGAAACTGAACTCAAATATGGTTCAAGCCTGCCCTTACTTTAGCGAATCAGCTGCTCAGTTTGGAGTATCCCAAACAGTTCATCATCAGATAACCCAGTGCCCGAGCATAAATTCCTACAAAACTATACCTTCAGAAGCCAGATAATCGGCAAATTTGACAGTGTTTTTAGGAATCTATCCAAAATTTTCTGAATTTTTGTGTGGTTTAGCTGAAATAGGGGGTGAATAATTTGAGACGGGGGGAATAAACCTAAGGATGGCAACGGGGTGAAGTGCCGTAATCAGAATCAGGTTCATTAAAAGTAGATTGCTCAAAAGTACTTTAGTTAAAAACACTTCAGGCAGAAGAAACTTGACCAGCATCAATATGATAAGCAAATGGCAACATCGCTCAATCAACTGGTGGATTGCTCTCGCGCTCTCCCTATCCGGATGGGGGGTTAGCCGTGGGGCCCTGGCCCAGGGGATATGTGGCGAACCGGCCCTTGACAAAGTGGTGAGCCATACCGTCACCGAAGGCGAAACCCTCGAAAGCATTGCCAATGAGTATGGGCTGCTGAGCGCCACGCTGCTGCGTTTTAACCCAAATGGAGCCAGGGTTGGGCAATCGATTTCGGTGCCCCCCTTTGACGGCATCGCCGTTGAGGCCACCCCTGGCCAAACCTGGTCGGCGGTGGCTGAGCAATACCAGGCCAGCGCCGACGTCTTATTTGAGATCAATGGCTGTCAGGCTACGGTTCCGAATCAGATTTTTATCCCCGGCAGAAACCGAGTCTTGGGCATATCGTCAACAACACAAACCACCCAGCAGTTACCGGGATATCCCCTCCCAGAGTCCGCCCCAATCGTACTCAGCTACGGTTGGCAACCTCACCCCACCCGTGACGAAATCATCTTTAACAGCGGTATTGCCCTCACTGCAGCTCCAGGCACCTCGGTCATCACAGTGGCGGACGGCACCGTTGCTTTTGCAGGCCCCCAAGCAGATAGTGGCAGCGCAGACAATGGCAACTTAGTGGTCGTCAATCACCGTCAGGGCCTCCAAACCCGATATGCCAACCTGGACGAACTCACGGTCAGCGTCGGCGACACCGTGCGCCAGGATGATTCTTTGGGTACAGTTAGAGGTATTGAGGCAGACTCTTTTGTGTACTTCGAAGTTCGCACCAACTCTGAACTGGGTTGGGTTGCCCAAGATCCTGCCCAGTACATGCCCGCCTTGGGGCTCAGATGAATTCTCCTGACGACTCACGCCTGACGCCTGACGATTAACCCAGCCAGCCCCTTTCAACTCAATTAGATATCCCCACATATTAAGTGCCATCTTTAGAAAAATTATCGATTGGGTCTGGTCATCTGAACAACAAGCCCCTAAAATGCCGATATCTTCGATGCGGGGGTGATTTCTTGAGGAAAGTGAAGCTGCGCTATGGCCAATAATCCAAAAGTATCCAATCCCAAAGCATCAAAAAAATTTGAAAAGCTGTTCAGGGTTCAGCCAAAGCCTGAGCCTGGCCAAACCTTATGGGGCTCATCCATTTTATTTGAGCTGGTCTTGGTGCGACCCTGGGTTTTAGTGGGTGGGTTTTGGTTGATGCTGATCATGCTCAGCGCCTTAGCACTGGGCGGGTTAAAGGATCCCGGCAAAGAGCTAGCTGAGCCAACTCCAGTTCCTGAAACTGTTGAAAGTACAGCAGGTGCCGCCGTCACCACCCGATTGCAAGATACGGCTGAGACCCCACAGACAGACCCCGCCGCAACCTCGGTGACGCCCACCGAGCAATCGATGCCTACCTGGCCCCTATGGGCCCTAGTCGCAGTTTGTGCGGGGGGGTGTTTGGCGATGTCTCGACCGGCGGTGGCAGTGGCCCGTCGTAATCGCAGCCGACGACGAGCAACCCCCAACTCTCGAGCCGTCGCGTTACAAAACAAACGTCTCAATTACCGTCGCGCCGAGAAAAGTCGCGCCGAGAAAAGCCGCGCCGAGAAAAGCCGCCTAGGTAAAAAGAGAAAGCGCCTTAAACCGCAGCAGCCCTCTGCCCAAGTCATGTCAATCCGTCCTGGCAGTAGCATTCAGCGGGTAGCCGCACCGACTCGAAAACCAGTGGTAGCTCCTAACTCAAAAGGAGAGGCCCCTAAGGGCGTTTCATTTGACGTAAAGCAGCCGGTCATCACAGTCGTCCCAGCCAACGAAAACCACCCCCTAGATTGGCAAGAAGGTAGCTTGGCCCACAAACTCGATGTTCGGCAAAAGCGCTCCTTGAATTCTTTTTTGTAGAGACGGTTGACTGGTTTACCTGTTATCTACCACCCCGACTATGTGACGCCACTGCCGGCGGGGCATCGTTTTCCGATGCCCAAGTTCAAGCTGCTGCGCGATGCCCTAGTCCGCGACGGGGTGATCTCAGAGGCCCAGCTCTATCAGCCGGGCACCCCACCCCAAGACTGGCTTGAGTGGGTGCATACCCCCAGTTATGTCCAGGCATATTGTCAGGGGGGGCTCGATGAACGCGCCCAGCGACGCATCGGGCTACCGTGGAGCCCTGCTCTGGTCAAGCGGACCTGCACAGCAGTGGGGGGGACAATTTTGACTGCCAAGCTGGCCCTGCAGCATGGGTTGGCTTGTAATACGGCGGGCGGCACCCACCACGCATTTCCAGATTATGGCTCTGGGTTTTGCATTTTTAATGACCTTGCGATCGCAACCCGAGTCCTCCAGCGCCAGGGGCTTATCCAAAAGCTCTTGATCGTCGACCTTGATGTGCATCAGGGTGACGGCACCGCCTGGATTTTTCAATCCGAGCCCAGCGTCTTCACCTTCTCAATGCACTGTGCCGTCAACTTCCCAGGGCGTAAACAAATCAGCGACCTGGATATCCCGCTAGCAGAGGGCACCGAAGATGACGCATATTTGAGCACCCTACAACAGCACTTGCCCGATGTGCTATCCCACGTCAGACCCGATTTAGTGCTTTACGACGCCGGAGCGGA
>JBCBQD010000238.1:0-9152 GCA_039820425.1 Cyanobacteria bacterium J06635_1 | reverse complement strand
GTCTCGCTGGTGTAGTTGCTGGCAATGTGGGGGTCGACTTCCGGGTTAAAAAACTCCGTGTCGATACCATTCACAATGCCGCTGAGTTTGCCGCTGATAAACGACAAGAGCCCCTCTATCTTTTCGCCATAGTCCGCGGTTTGAATCTGCTGGGCATAGGGGGGCGACACCGCATTCACCCGATCGGCCAATTGCACAGCCGAGGCCAGAGTGTTGTGGCCTCGCATATACCAGGGGCACCAGGTAATGCGCTCTAACTTCCAGGCCCAGGGTCCTTGATAGGCCAGGTTGTGGATGGTAAAGACCGTCGAAATATCAGGCGACTGGTTCATCCACACCGGAATCATGCCCGTATGCCAGTCGTGGCAGTGAATAATCTGGGGTTTCCAATAGTTCCAGGCAAACTCAGCGGCCCCATTAGCAAAAAAAGTAAACCGCCAGTCTTCGTCCTCGCCACCGTAGATACGTTTGGGGTCAAAGGCAGGGTGCCCAAATAAATACAGGGGTACCTCTGAGTTAGGCAATGTGGTTTCATACACCGCGAAGGTGTTGAACATAGCATAGCCCCACCAAACCGGCTCACCGGGGATCTCAATTTTGTCGTTCAAGCTGCCGTAATAAGGAATGAAGACCCGAACATCGTGCCCCATCGCCCGCAGCGTCTTGGGCAGGGAGCCAACCACATCGCCCATGCCACCGACTTTCGCCAGCGGTGCCGCCTCTGCTGCCACAAACAAAATTCGCATGTTGCCCCGATATTAAGAAGTGCTTAGAAACCAGTCTAGAGGGGGACTGCACCGATGCCTAGTCAATATCGGGGGGAAACTAGCGATTTGTAGCGGAGATGTCATCTAAGATCGCCTGGGCCCCCGCCGCTTTCGCTCGCTTAGCTAGCTCAGTGCCCATTTGCTCTGCAGTGGACTTGGGGCCACTCACCTCGTCTTTAATCAAGGTCTGTCCGTCGAGGCTGGCGACAATCCCGGTGAGGGTGAGGGTATCGCCTGTGATCGCAGTATTCACCCCAATCGGCACCTGACAGCCCCCCTCTAGCTCACGCAGAAAGGCCCGCTCAGCATAGCATCGATAGGCGGTGGGCTCATGATTGAGCACTTTTAAGATTGACAGAATATCGTCGTCACCGCTGCGGCACTCAATGCCCAGCGCCCCCTGACCCACCGCATGGAGCGAAATCTCAGCGGGCAGCACCTGATGGATACGCTCTGGCATGTCCAGCCGCTGCAACCCAGCCGCCGCCAGAATAATCGCGTCGTATTGCCCCTCATCAAGCTTACGCAGACGGGTGTTGAGGTTGCCACGGATATCTTTAAAGGTGAAGTGGGGATAGTGGTGGCGCAGCTGGGCCAGTCGCCGTAAAGAAGAGGTGCCAATAATAGCGCCTTCAGGAAGCGTGTCGAGCTGCTTATCTTGATGTTTTTCATGCACGACCAGGGCATCGGCGGGGTCTTCGCGCTCCGTGACGCAGCCCAACATCAGCCCCTCCGGCAGTCGCGTCGGCAAATCTTTGAGGGAATGCACCGCAAAATCAACGCTGCCGTCGAGCATGCCGTCCTCAAGCTCTTGGGTAAACAGCCCCTTATCCCCAATTTTAGAAAGGGACACATCTAAGATTTTGTCCCCTTGGGTGTCCATCGTCTTGACCTCGAAGTTAATGTCAGGAAAATGCTTTTGCAGTTCCCCTTGCACCCAGTGGGTCTGCACCAGGGCCAGCTGGCTTTTACGAGAACCAATACAAATGGTGCGGGTGGCGACGTTTGACGACATGGTTAACAAAAAATTCACAGATTTTTAGATTACCGCAATACCGGAACCCTCAAGTGCAAACGCCCTCTGCAAGCCTTATATTTGCTAGGTTGGTGGCTAACCCCTCCGTTCCCTGCGATGGCTATGATGGGCAAGCCTCTTAGCTATCGTGACCAGCTGCGGCCTAATGTGAATTTCTGCAAATGAATGTGTACTTACGTTTACGAATGCGATTTCTAAGGCGACTGAGTCAGGCGCTGCCGTTAAGGAGTCTGACCCGCCCCCTTGCCGGGATAGCCTGTCTGGCGGTAGCCGTCTTGCTGCTACCTCACCCCAGCTATGCCCAGCGGCTTGATCCGGTGGTTAGAGACGGGTTTCTCAACGACCCGCTCAGCGATAGTCCCCGCGATCCACTGCTGCCGGAGCCGGTGGTTGAGCGGGAGCTGAGTCCCCTGGAGCGCTACGAGCTAGAACAGGGCATGCTCAGGCTGGATCAAGAAGCCCAGGCGGCCCTGTTGGCAGGGGATGCGGAGACTGCCTTTATGAATTGGATGCGGTTGGTGCGGTTGCGCCGACTGTTTGGCACGGCGGCAGAGCTAGATGCGATCGCATATGTCAGTCAGCTTGCCTGGGATAATCAACGCTCCATTGAAATTCAACTGCTGACGCTGCGGCTGCGGGAAATCTGGGTCATGGCCCAGCCCCTGGCCGAAAAAGCCGATGGTGATGCGGAGGAGCCTGGCGAGCGGATTCAACTCGATGAGACCCAGGTGATGCAAGTGGCCAGCAGCTTTCAAACCCTGCGAGATCGGGACTTTGCGATCGCGCTGCAGCAGCATCTCGTCGATCTGGCCGAGGCCCAAGGGGATGAAGACACCCGCCACCAGCGCCTGAGCGATCTGGGGGTGATGCAGCTGCAATGGTTTTACTATGCAGAGGCCACCGAGCTATATGCACAGCTAGCCGCCACCGCCAAAACAAATGACGATACTGAGCAGCAGATTTTTTACCTCACCCAGCAGGCCTACAGTGCCCAGCAGGCCGAAGACTACGCCAGCGCAATTCCCCCTCAGATAGAGCTGCTGGCACTCTACCGAGCGCTGGGACAATCGGATCGAGAGCCTGCTTTAGAGATTGAGATCGCCCGCAACTATCGCCGCCTCAACCAGTTCGAAGAAGCCTTAACTTACTATCGCATCGCCTATACTACCGCTCAGCAGCTTGAGCAGTATGGCCACTCTGGCAATGTGCTCAGAGATCTGGGTGAGCTGTATCAGTCCCTTGATCGGCTGGATGATGCCCTCGAGATGTACACCCTACTAGTGCGGGTTGAGGAGCAATCCTATAACTACTACGGCATGATGCACGCCTACGATCAGCTCGGGCAACTTTATCGAACCCAGGGCAACTCAGACAACGCCCGGCAAGCCTTTGCAGCCGGGTTAAGATTGGCTCAACAACTGGATCACCAGCAGGCGTATTTTCGTGAACAGATTTTGACAGTGCAAACAGACATGATGTAGACGCGTAAAATTTTACGCGTCTACATCATTCAAATAATCGATGGCATAGCGGGCTGCAGCGAGGCTAATTCGGGCCTGCTCCATGGGCGATAGCGCTTCCCACTCGGCATCGCGCACGGATTGAATGGTGACGTCTAGAATTTCTTCTTGACCGCGCATGGAATAGGCCAGGGGGCGTGCCATCACCTGTAAGTCGGCGGTATCCCATGCAGTCAAAGTCTCTTGCACGCAGGCAATTAGCTGATCTGCCATCGGGCGACCGCTGGCCATGGCTTGCTGTACCTTGTCGCTAATCTGCTGAATCAGACCGGCAGATAGGCGATTAGCAAATTTTTCGCGCAGCACCGCCTGGAGTGAGGCGGGGGCGAGGGACGGCGTCGCCCACATTGATTCGAGCTGGGTAGACAAAGATTGCCAGCCCTGGGCGGCGTCTTCTTCAGTCATGTCTAAAGCATCTCCAGCGGCAACCACCTCGTCGAGGTAAGCCTGGGCAGCGGGGTCAGTGGGCAGCCACGGGTAGGGTTGCTTGGGGTCTAGAACGGTATGCAGCATATCGGCGTCTGCATTCGCCCTGGGTGATAAGGAAGGTCGTTGATTTGAGGAATTATTAACCATAGGATTTACCCTTGCATGAGTTCATTCGAGCTGTGACAAGGGTTAAATACAGTCCCCTTTTGTCTGGTTCCGCAATACACAAGACTTTAAGCAGACTTTAAGCGAGATGGCGTACGTTCATACGGCATGCAAACCACAGTTAGTATTTTTACGACGACACGGGACGGCTCTCAACCACAAACTCCAGCAATCGACCCTCATTACTGCCAAACCGCAGCCGGGTCCCCGAATGGAGGGGCACCTCCTGGCGATGAACCTGTCGCCAGCCATCAAGCCCTAAGTAAAACGTGCCATACCTGGAGAAATCACGCAAGAAATAGGTCGCTTCTGGGTAATTTGAATCGCCCTGAGCAGTCATCCGTCGGTGATAGATTTCGGCATGCTTGCTCGAGACCCAGGGTTCTGAGATGACTAAATCATTGTCCGGGAGGCGACCAATGCGCATCAGCCCGCCATAAATGGGCCAAACCTGCCCCTCCCCCTCCATCTCGCGAATAGCAACCAGGGTCGGGCGACTGCGCCCCGCTCCGGAATCCCCCGGTAACATCGTAATATCAGTGGGCACCGCGTAGAGCAGATCGCCGTCAAAGTCAGGGTGCATGTAAAGCACCGGCAGGGTCCAGGCGGGCTGGTTGAATTTGTAAAGGGTGAGTAGGTGCTGCCGGGCGATCGCAACCGCCATGTCCACCGGCTTACGGGTGGCCAAGGTCTGGGTAAACACCTGAATAAAGCTCAGCGCCTCCTCGTCTGCAATCGAATCTCGCATGGCCAGCACCGCCGGAATCCCGTGGTGCAGCAAAACTTCGGCCAGACTGCTGCGGGGAATCGCCTGCTGGCCCGTACGGTCGGGTTGGGCTCCCCAACAGGTATTAAAGACTGCTAGCTTAACCTGACAGCGGGTCAACACTTGGGCCAGCTCAGTGCCGCTGAGGTTCGCCTCTGGCTGGAGCGACAAAAACCCCCCATCTGGCGCAGGAACCCCATGCCCCGCATAGAAAAAGACATTGTACTGTCCACTCTCTAAATGCTGACTCAGCTCAGCCGGGCTGGGCTGCAATAGAACGTCTACCTGGCGCAGCACGGGTCGCCTTAGAGAAGGTTCTTGACGCTCTAGCACCGCCTTCAGCAGTGCCGCCTCCTTTTCAAGCTGTAGCGCCGACGCTGTCCCGGCTTCGTCGTCATCCTGACCCAGCACCAGCAATATTTTAAGGGCATTATCGAGCCCCCAGTCAGTGAGCGGATCCACATCACTGGTGGTGCGACTAAACAGCAGCTGCTGATTGAGGGCAACCGCCTGTCGCCCTGGTTGGGGCTGCATAATTTCCCAGGGCAAACTGATCAGCTCAGGATCTCGAATTTCAAGGCGCAGACGCAGCATAGAGGTCTGGCCGATGGCCATGCCATAGCTATGGTCTAGGCTACTCTGCACCGGCCCATCAAATAGCCACTGCCAAAGATTGACCCCCAAATGCTGCATCAGGCGACTACTATAGCTGGTAGGCTGGGGCGGAGTTGAGTCATCCCCCTCAACATCGGGCAGCTCCACCATAAACTGGGGCACATAGGCCGACGACACATGGGGCACATCGGGCAGTCCGCGCAGCGAAAACATCGACTGCCAGCTTTGCCAGGCCTGGGTGAGCGTATGGTTCCAAATTCGGTCGTGGTGAACATGGCCCCCTGGGTAGGGCGACTTCACCACCCAGATGGCATAGTGCTCTGGATCCGCTGCTGTTAGCCGATCAAGCGCTATCCACAGACAGAGCGATTCTAAGGAAGACATATGTTAATGCAGCAGATATTTAGCAGGGTCTAAAGGGGTGACAGGGCTAATAAACCTAGTCTTGACACCCCGTAAGCACTGACGGAGGCAAATCATCAGCAGCTTGAACCAGGGCGGATAGCTGAGCTTCTAAGACCCAGCCTTGATCACCGGGATTGAGTTCACCAGGCGAGCCAACCCCCGTTTCGGTCCCAGGGGCAACCGTTGAGGACTGACAAAGCTTAAGGTGCACCCAGCGGGCCTGATCAGCCGCTTCTTGTTTAGCCAAGATTTGAATTAGGCTACCCCTTCTGAGGCGGCCAATAATCGTTTCAGATAGTGCAGGGTTATTACTATCAACCAGGCGAGGAGATGCATACAGCGGTAGGGGCAGCTCCGACGAAGCCCGGATCACTCGAACCCGCGCATAGGTGCCAGGCTCAAGGGACGCTGGCTGAGGCTCAGGGGCAGGCGTGGGCACGACCGCTTCGGACTCAGGCAGATCTGGCGTAGCCGCTTCGAGGGGGGGCTCAATCGGAGGGCGACGCCCCAGATCGCTCAGGAAAAAGACTAGCAGCCCAGCCCCGAGCCCTAGTAAACCCAAAATGCCCAGCAGTAAAAGCCAGGGGGATGACTTTTGGGGCTTGAGTGGTCGCTTTAGGGTCGGCGCTAACACCGTCGGGGCCGGAGCAGCAGCGGATGGAAGCTGCGTTTTAAAGGCTTTGGGCTGGGTGATGGCCGACTGCAATTGACCAGGGTTAGCAGCTATCACCGGCACCTTGTGAGTGGCTGGTTGGGTAATCCGACTGCGGAGCAGGCTAACGGTGACGTTATCGTGGCCATTGTAGGTATTCGCCAGTTGGATCAAAGCAGCTGTACTGGCGGCTGGGGAGGTGCGATCTTGCAGCACAGGGAGCAGCTCAGTTTGCCAAAATTGCTCAACCCGGTCGTTATCGCTCAGGCCATCTGAGCACAACACAAACAGACAGTCCTCATCGAGGATGAGCCTTTGAACGTTGGGATATAGGGATTGCGAAGCATTCATGCCAAGGGCCTGCACCAGCGCCCCCGACCCTGGATGATCAACCACTTCTCGATAAAATCCATAGCCCAACCGGACTTCTCGAGCGGCCACATCGTCATCCAGGGTGATCTGTCGACAGCTGCGCTGCCCAATCCGATAGGCACGGCTATCGCCCACATGGCCAATGTAAAGCTGTGGGCCCAAGGCCAGCGCCATCACCAGGGTGGTGCCCATGCGATCGCGGGCCTGACGGGCTTCTTGATCATTTCGCTGAGAAATTTGATCATTGGCGACGCAGATCGCCTCTTCAATCGCCAGGGTAATCGTCACCGGATCGAGATCGGGCTGAGCCAGGCAGGATTTGAGATGCGCCTGGATCGCCGCAATCGCCAAGTGGGAAGCCACATCCCCGCCCTGATGGCCCCCGATGCCGTCACACACAATCACCAACAGAGGGGATGGGAGCGCATTAGGCGGCATCGGATACACCTGCGCGGTGCCGCTATCGGGATAACAGGCGTCTTCATTGCGCTGACGCACCGGCCCTTGGTCGGTTTGCACCGCCATTTCGTAATGCATACCCTGACTTCTCCCCAGGGTTGAGATCGCCGTGTCCAAAGACGCAACCAATATTTCAGCGGTGGCAAACTCTTGGTTGCGTAACCTTTCACATAAAGCAACCAAATACTCACAAACCGCCTCATGGGCCGTTTCGGCAAGGGTTTGCCAGGCAGTCCCCAGGTCTGAAATGTTAGGGACACCCTGGGTATCTAACCGCAGCTCCATCAGTCGCACAACCGAGCCCTCCACCCTCAGCAAGGGCAGCGAGAGCAGACTACCGACGACTTTTTCTGCCTCCAGAGGCTGCCATAGCTGGGCAATCTGCCACAACCAGTTGAGCTGGCGCAGCGGCCCGACCTGCTGCCACTGATCGGCTAGAGCAGGCAATAATCGAGGAATCGCGTCACGCTCCGTCGGCGCAATGGATCCATGCTCTAAGAGCAAAATTTCACTGCCCTCACTCTGCAATAGGGCATAGGGGCGCGGAATATGGAGAGAATGGGCCGATAAGGCCAGGTAAGGTAAAACCGTCTCAGGAAACTCTGCTGGTGACTCTGGGATCAGGCCTGGCTGAGTGTCTAAAACAACCTGATCGCATTTGACCTCATAGCGACTAAAGAGTCTGGTGCCAGGATTAACCTTAGAGAGCCCCACTGCCCATAAAAAATAGTAGGGAATCGGCGTACCGCAGGCTGGGCAGACAGTCGTTCCCTCTGGGCTTGGGGTTTGGCAGCTGAGGTTAGGGCAGTTAATCACAATCTTCAATCCACAGTACGCAGAAAGGGCTGCCTGCTTACGAAGACGGCTGCTGGTCTGAAACAACTCTGGGCAGGCCCATGCTGTAGTTCAGCACACGACTCTTTAGGTTGTAACTGATCTGCCCCGATTGTAAGAGCCCCCTGACAAAATGCTCAAGGTCAGAGCCAATGCGTCGCAGGTTGTAGTCAGTTAGTTCTTCCCCCTCACAGGCATCCACCAGGCGATCAAATTCGGCATATACCAGCTGAATCCCCTCGTCCGTCCAATTAAACTCATTATCAGGATCGATATCAAGGGTCAGCTTGTTTTCACTCGGGATCAGTTCTTTTTCATCTTCAACTTCTGCTGCAAAAATATGGACATGACGGGTGGTTGACTTTAGCAGCATTGGATTGCTCAGTTAAATAAATTTATTGCCATTGTAAACGGTGATTGCATGACCTATCTCAAACTCCTCCTCATCCGTCACGCCCAGTCCCTCGGCAATGCTGAATCACGGATGGAGGGGCAATCTTCGACGCCACTATCATCGTTAGGACAACAGCAAACTCAACAACTGGCGCGATATTTACAACGCCATACCGCACCGCCAACGCACTGCTACAGCAGCCCGCTATTGAGGGCAGTACAAACCGCAGAGCCTTTGATTGCGCCCTATCCAGGAGTGGCGATATCGCCAGTAGATAATTTGCAAGAGCTACACCAAGGCATTTTTCAAGGGCTAACCTGGGCAGAGGCGACTGCCCGCTATCCTGAGTTCTGCCGTCAGTTAACCCACACTTTGACCTATTGCCCCGTCCCCCAGGCAGAAACCCTGGATGCAGTCTGGCAACGAGCTCAGCAATGCGCCCACGAGCTGAGCAAGCACCCGTCAGAGGATGTGGTTTGGGCGATCTCCCACGGGGGATTTATGCAGCATTTAATTGCGGCAATTTTGGGGTGCGATCGCACCTGGCAAATCACCATTGGCTACACTGCCATTTTCGAATTTTGGTTAGCCCGGGGTCATGAAGATGCCGCCACGAATCGGTTTAATCCTGAATGTTGGCAGATTAAGCAGTTTAATAATACGGAACATTTGGTGGATGATTTTTGATCCCCGCGCCCTTCTCGAGCTTGACCAAAAATATCGTTGGCGGGGTCCGTC
>JBCBQD010000237.1:0-9250 GCA_039820425.1 Cyanobacteria bacterium J06635_1 | reverse complement strand
AAACCTTTCCAATGGCAATTCAAGGGGTTTGAACCTCGCTCCTAGCTGCTGGATTATTTTCAGATCTGTGGACTAGTTTGAGATCACCTTCCCATCCTTTTTTATCTTGCCATCCGCGGTGGATTTGCAGATAATGAAAAGAATATGAAATTAAAGCCGACCCCATTCTGGAACTGTTTCTTTGCAAAACGATACCGAGCTACCTGAGACTGGTCTGCCTGAGCTAAGCATTGCTGAGCTGACGATTGAGCCCACTGAACCCACCCCAATCACTGGCCAAAACGACCCAAAGGCTTCCTTTTGGCGCGTATTTTGGGTGACGTTTGTGACAATCTTTTTGGCTGAAATCGGTGACAAAACTCAGGTAACCGTTTTGCTGATGAGTGCCGGGTCTCAGGCATCCTGGGTGGTCTTTTTAGGGGCGGCTGCGGCCCTGATTATGACAAGTCTAATCGGCGTTTTGCTGGGCAAATGGTTATCTACCCGAGTCTCTGCAAAGACCTTAGATATCTTGGCGGCGGTCATGCTGTTATTGATTACCGTGGGGCTTGTCGCTGATGTGCTCAGCTAGTGGCCTCAAGGTACTGCTCAATCTAAGGGTGCGGCTTAATCAGCAGTCGCTACCTGTTCCCCTGGGGTTAGGAGCCTGATCATGGATTGGAATTTGTTTGGGGTTAGTTTCGTCGCGGTTTTTCTGTCGGAGTTAGGAGATAAAAGCCAACTGGCTGCGATCGCACTCAGCGGCAGTTCATCGTCGCCCCGCGCTGTTTTTTTCGGCACCGCAGCTGCCCTGGTGTTTGCCAGTTTCTTGGGGGTTTTACTAGGGGAAGGTACCGCCCAACTGCTCCCCGAGAAACTGGTCAAAGGCGTTGCTGCCATTGGCTTTGGCTTGATTGCTGTGCAGCTGCTGTGGCCTGAGGCTGATCGCAGCTCTGACGAGTCAGAGTCTTGACGAGAATTAGCCTCTATTCCTCAAACGGAGCGGCAATATCTTGATAGCAAAGGCGTAGCAAAAAACCAGCTGCCGCCAGCTTCAGTACCTCTAATCCCCAGTAGGTCGCATGCATCCAGTTCATCGCGGCTGGGACTGTAGTCCCACTACCTAAGTCAACGCCCAGGGCGCTCATCTCAGGGGTCAGCAGATAGGTGTAGACCATTGCGATCGCCAGCAAGCCACTGGCGATGACGAGAGACCAACGACTGCGGCTGCCGCTAACCAACACATCAAATTCGTTTCGCCGCTGTCTCAGGGCGAGTAACCCGGTCAAAATCAAGGCCCCACAGAGCACCTCGACTCGGTTAAACACCCAAAACAGGCTATAGCCTGTACTGGCAAACCCCGGCTGCTCCATCATGCCGGTTTCATACATCATGGGCATGACCAGAAAATCGATCAGAACGCTGCTACTCAACCAAAATGTAGCGATTAACAGAACCGCGCTATCCCAATTGAATTGCCTTAAAGAAAGTTTAGAAATGCTTGTCATGATAGCGTTTTGGCAATTACATCTGCCCTCACACTAACGAAAACATAGCCAACTTGGGGTAAATAATCGTTGCTGGCGAGTTAGTAGTTATTTGTGATTTGTAACGTAGCGCAATACAGCCGATATAAAACTCAATCTGACCCACCACCCACTACCCACTACCCACTACCTTCCCATCCTGTACAGGCGTTGCATGCAACGCCGCTACCCAGCAATCACCTCATGACTCCCCTCATGAAGCGTCTTCATCCACTTCAGCCGTTTGGGGCGCACGGCCACACGGGCGGTGGTGGTGCCCATGACCAAGACCCAATGCAGCATATAAATTGTGCCGCGAATGGTTTGGAGGAACGCCAGGGGGATGGATAGCTGCTGGGTGCGCCGAATGCCCGCGAACATGCCCCAAAAAGAAATGCTAACTGCCAGGGTTGTGAGGGGGCCAAATAAAGGCATGCGGTGTTTTGCGATCGCAAACATCACGTCGGGCACGGTCACCATCGGCAACATGTATTGCAGCACCCAAAACACAAACAGGTCCGTGGTCTTTTGCAACCCCAGTCGATTGCGGACGATCGGTCGCCAGTAGTCTAAGTAGCGCTGGTAGCCACCCTCCGCCCAGCGATTACGCTGGTGCCACAGGGCGATGCTGCGGGTCACCCCCTCTTCACCCACCTCGGGAAAGGCCAAAAAGGCAATGTCCCAACGGTACAGGTGAAGCTGCAAAGTCAGATCCAAATCATCGGTAATGGTGGCTTCATTCCAACCGCCACACTGTGAGAGCGCTGCTCGGCGGACAAACTGACCATTTCCCCTAAGTTCACCAATGCCCCCCAGGGCAATTCTTTGTTGTTGGTAATAGCTATCCAGACCCATTTCTGCCTGCTGTCCACGGGTCCAGAAATTTGTCCCTGCATTTTCAATTGCTTTACGGACCTGCACCGCTCCCACCAAGTCATTCTCAAAGATCGGGACCACATGTCGGAGTAACTCGGGCGCAACGTAGGCATCAGCGTCAAAAACAGCCACAATGTCGCTCTGAGTCCGGGGCCACACCGAGTTGAGCGCGCCCGATTTGCCCCCGGTTGCGTCGGGACCCCGATGCAGGACGTTGAGTTGGGCCTGTTGGCGGGCGAGTTGATCTAAAATCTCACCCGTGCGGTCATCACTGTTATCGTCGATAATCCAGACATCATAGCGATCTTGGGGATAGTCTAGCTGGCACAGTGCTTGAGCTAACTCTGCAATCACCAGCTCCTCATTTTTAGCCGCGATCAACACCGACACAAAGGGCCAATCGGCCGTATTTTCGAGGGTACCTGCCGCCGATGCATTGGCACTCCGACGGTCTGTTGGTGTGGCGCACACCGAAGGCAAGGGGGATACCCGTGGTTGAGCGAGGTCTGATTGCCCTGGACGCGCAATCATAATTCGAGTTAAATACAGGCCGATAAAAGCTGTAAACCCCAACACCGCCCAATGCCCCCAGGCGACCCAATGTAAAAAGCCGGTCCCTCCCCATAGGGTTGAGAGGGCAAAAGCTGCCTTAACTCGTCGCCCCCCGTAATAGGGCAAAAAGTCAGACGCAAGTTCAGGAGACATGGTCTCGGCAAAATCAGACATGGAATCGTTATTTCGTGAGGGATGATTAACGGGGAACCTTAGACATAGCGCCTTAAGACAGCCTTTGCCCAGGTGATCAACCGAAAGCATCAACTGGCTGGTGGCACATTGCTTGTGGCAAATTGCTTGTGGCACGTTGAAGGAGCCGTGATTTCCCGGAAGAAAATCACAGAAAAACCAGGGATCATGCCCCTAGGCCTGTCCCAATGTCATCGGACGCTCATATCTACTTGACGGCACATTCTAAAGTTCTTCTTAAGAAAATCATTGTATCGCTAAGTAAAGCGGCGAAGGGGATGGGTTGAAATAACAAGATTTGGCTTCACCTGATATAGATTTCAAAAAATTGCCTAAACTAACGTCAGACCTTAGAATCTCAAAAGTTTTAAGCCCCAGCAGTTTTTGAACCCAACCGCTTTAAACTCAGACAATCTCAAGCGAATACGCCATGTCTACTGACACCATTCAGCCTGCGAGCAAGCAAGATATTAGTGTTTATATGCCTTACTACCAGGGCACTAAACGCACTGCACTTCCCTATGCCATCGGTCTGTATAAGCGCGGCAACCTAGAGGGTGAGCGCATCATTGAAGGCGGAGAAAGCGTTTCTTTTCTGGCCACATGGAATGTTTCAATGCTGCCTGCTGACCTGACACGCTGTCGATTGCAGTTTGATGGAGATGCTGAACTCAGCTACGAGGTCACCATGGCAACCTTTGAGTTTGTAGACTTTTTATTTGATGTTGTGGCCTCTATGCGCCTTAAGAAATCGCCTGATTTTTCAAAGACGTTTTATCGCCGTCTGCTTCGGATGGATGAGTGATAGGTTCTCCCCGTTTCTATGTTGCTTTTTTACGTCAACGTGAATAGGTGAGTATGCTGCGCTGGTAAGTAGTGAAGGCCTGATCACCCACTCACCATTCACCTCGCCCAACTGAACTTTTAAGCTTGAATACTGTAATCACTGCTTTTGAGGCTTGGTTGCATCAAAGTTTGTAGGTTGCGCTTTCTTCAGGGCTCATTCCACCGATTTTTTCGTCCTTAGTCTAGGATATCTAGCTGCTGTGAAGCTGCCTGGGTTTTAGGCTCAGAGTGTCCTTAACTTCATCTATCTTTGCCGCCGGGGTTGAGTGTCCTGATAGGCACTGTTTTAAGCGGGCTCTTGCCCAAAAACATTGGGCCCATCAAAAGATAGTCAGCGAAAATGCAAAATTCTGCTGAGTTAGGCATGGCACAATAAAGCTAGCCGGTTTAATTTGAGACGGAGGACGTCGGGCGTGCCCAACTCATCAAAACATTTGCTTATTGGTTCGACCGAAGCCTACAGCGGTAAATCAGCCACTGTTTTAGGCCTTGCCCTCCAACTTAGGCAGCGAGGGGTTGATATTGCCTATGGTAAACCCATCGGGACTTGCTTCAGCGCCCAGGTTGCTGACACACCAGATATGCTCGATGAGGATGTGGAGTTCATTGCTGGGATTTTAGAGCTACCTAGTCAGCGGTTGCGCCCCACCTTGTTTTCTCTGAACCCCGACACGATTCAAAAGCAGTTTGACCAAGAGTGTCAGCCAGACTATCCGCAAAAGATTGCTGAATATCTGAATGGGGAGGGTGAAGATTTAGTTTTGATAGAAGGCCCTGGCACCCTCGAAGAAGGGACCCTTTTTGGGCTGTCTTTGCCTCAATTGGCGGCCATGACGGATGCTCAGGTTTTGCTGGTGGCCCGATTTCACTCTGTGCTGATCGTTGATGGGTTATTGGCGGCCAAAGCGCGTTTGGGCGATCGGCTGATGGGCGTTTTGATCAATGACGTCCCAGAAAGTCAGCTGGAGGCGGTTGAGACGGAGGTTAAGGTCTGTTTAGAACGCCATCAGATCCCGGTTTTAGGGGTGCTGCCTAGAACTCCCCTGATGCGTAGCGTGAGTGTGGGTGAGCTGGTGCGTCAGCTGAATGCTGAGATCCTATGTTGCCCTGAGCGCACAGACTTGATGGTGGAGAAACTCTCGATTGGGGCAATGAATGTGAATTCAGCCCTCAAGTATTTCCGCAGAGCTGACAACATTGCCGTAGTCACTGGGGGCGACCGGGCTGATATTCAGTTGGCAGCCTTGGAGACTTCGACCCAGTGCTTGATTTTAACGGGGCATATTCCCCCTAAAAAAGATATTTTGGAGCGGGCCCAAGACTTGGGAGTGCCGATTTTGTCGGTGGATTTAGATACTTTAACCACGGTCGAAATCATTGAGCGCTCGTTTGATCAGGTGCGTCTGCAGGAGCCGATCAAAGTGAAGTGTTCTCACATGCTGATGGAAAAGCACTTTGACATTGAGCGGTTAATGGCTGAGCTGCATCTGCAACCGGCAGTCGCGGTCTAGGTCTGCCGTTCCTACGGAAATGTCCGGATGGGGCGTGGGTCTGGTAGAATTAGCCCGTCCTTTTGTAACCGTTTGTACCGCCGTTGAGTCAGTCCATCGATACGCCTATTGATTCGCTAAAGGTCGATGATTTTCTGCAAGAGTTGGCTGCTATCCAGCAGTCTGGCTCAAAACGCATCGCCATTTTAGGATCTCGTCATGTTCCGATTACCCACCAGCGACTGATCGAAATGATGAGCTATGCGCTGGTTTTAGGGGGGAATCGCCTGCTCACATCGGGGGCAACGGGTACCAATTCAGCTGCGATTCGGGGGGCGATGAAGGCTGACCCCAACTTGCTGACCGTGATTTTGCCGCAGAGCTTAGATCGGCAACCGCGAGAGTCGCGGGAGCAGCTCGACAATGTTATGCATCTGGTTGAAAATTCGACTAATGATTCGCTTTCTCTGGCAGAGGCCAGTGCGAGGTGTAACCAGGAGATTATTTCCCGCTGTCAGCAGCTAATTTGTTTTGCGTTTCACGACAGCCATACGCTGCTCAAAACCTGTCAAGATGCAGAGGATCAGCGTAAAATTGTGACCTTATTCTATTTTGACTAGCTTGGAAGGTTTTATTGGCTTGGCAATCACTGGTTTAGAGACAAGTATGGGCGCACCGATTTTGCTGTACAGCATTGCGATCGCAGCCTTCCTGATTTACCTGCCCTACACCTTGACTGCCTATGGACGCGTCATGCTTGCCAAAGACATGGCCGACCCCATAGTGGTGTTTGCCAAGCCGCGCACGTTTACCGAAAAACTGCCAGACTACGCCCAGCGGGCAGCTTGGGCTCACCAAAACGGCTTTGAATCGTTAATTCTTTATGCCCCAGCGGCGCTGATGGCCTATGTTACTGGGCAAGATTCGGCCACAGTATTTTGGGCAGTGGTGGCCTATCTGGTGGGCCGGCTGCTGTTTTCGGTATTTTATATTTTGAATATTCCGCCGTTGCGATCGCTGATGTTTGGCATTGGTAGCATTAGCATTGGCCTGCTCTATTTCCTCAGCTGTCGGGCGATAGGGTGGTCGTAAATCTCAGGGGGACTGTCATGGCTTCTAACTATTCATTCGACACCGTCAGCGACTTTGACCGACAAGAGTTGGTCAATGCCCTTGATCAGGTGCGTCGCGAGGTCAAAAGTCGTTACGACCTCAAAGATACCAAGACTGAGATTGATCTCGGTGACGACAAGATTACTGTCGAAACCAATAGTGAGATGACTTTGCAGGCTATCCATACGGTTTTGCAAACTAAGGCAGCCAAACGCAATCTATCGTTGAAAATTTTTGATTTTGGTGACATCGAATCCGCCAGCGGTAATCGGGTGCGCCAGGAAATTCAGCTCAAGAAGGGCATCGATAAGGAAAGTGCTAAGAAAATCACCAAGCTGATCCGTGACAACCTCAAAAAAGTGCAGGCCTCTATCCAGGGAGACGCCGTGCGGATCTCGGCGAAATCAAAAGATGATCTGCAAGAGGCAATCCAGCTGATTAAGCAGGAGGATTGGCCCATGGCCCTGCAGTTTACCAATTATCGCTAAGCCTAGGATAGCGCTTTGGCCACTCTACGAATTGCCTCAGCTAACGTTGCTTCGTCTAGTTCGGCATAACCGAATACAAATTCTCCCTGGCGTGTGGGCTTCCAGTATTGCTGCCTCGCACTAAACATAGCCACGCCGACGGTTTGGGCCCGTTCAATCACATCGTTGTCATCTAGCGGCAGTGGCAACCGGGCCATGATGTGTAACCCGGCACTGTCCCCTAAAATTTCAACGGTGTTGCCAAAGTGGTGATATAGGGACTCAACTAAGGCCTGTCGCCGCCGTGCATAAAGCGTTCTCATGCGGCGAATATGGCGCTCTAGATGTCCTTCGTGAATAAAATCGGTCAGGGCATATTGGGTGAGTGAGGGGGGCTGTCGATCGCCGAACTCCTTAGCTTTGCTAAAGATGGCTGTCAGGGAGGGCGGCAACACCAGATAACCGATGCGCAGACTGGGGAACATCACCTTTGAAAAGGTGCCAATATAGAGAACCGATTGCTGATTATCCAGACCTTGCAAGGCAGGCATCGGGCGACCGCTATAGCGATATTCACTGTCGTAATCGTCTTCGATAATCAGTGCGCCGGTTTCATGCGCCCACTGCAGCAGGGCTAATCGACGGGGCAACGAAAGCAGCGCCCCTGTCGGAAACTGGTGGGAGGGGGTCACATAAACCAGCCGCGGGTTGGGCGCATAGGTCTTGAGTTTGTCCACGATCAGCCCGTCGCGATCGCACGGCACCGCCATCACCTCAGCCCCACTAGCCTGAAAAATACTGCGTGCCCTTACATACCCTGGATCTTCCATGACGATACAGTCAGCAGGGTTTACCAGCAGTCGCACGATCAGGGCCAGTGCCTGCTGGGTGCCATGGGTGATTAAAACCTGCTCAGGCTGGCATTGCACCGCGCGGGACTGACCCAGGTAGGCTGCGATCTCAGCTCTTAATGGCCCATATCCCACCGCAGACGGCGCATAGTCCATCCAGGCTGGCCCCTCGGCTCGACAATGGCGGGACAATAGTTTGCGCCACACTTCTGTCGGAAACAAATCCAGTGCCGGACGACCATAGCGAAAGCTAATGTCACAGGCGATCTCAGGGGGGTGGAGGGGGGCATTTTGTACCCGCGTCCCGTAGGCAGACAGGGGCAACGTATCCCTGGCGATTTCAACCGATGTCATAGCCGATGCCTTCAGCAGCAAATCGGGGAGCTCTTGACAAACATAGGTACCCGCACCGGGTCGGGTTTCGAGATACCCTTCGCTGATCAGCCAATCGTAGCCCTGGGTGACAGTCAGCCGTGATACCCCCAAAGACTCTGCTAGGGAACGGGTTGAGGGGAGGCGCTGTTGCGATCGCAGCCGCCCTTGCAAAATTGCCTGCCGCAGTTGCTCATATAGTTGTTGATACAACGGTGTCGTGAGATTTGAATCTAGGAGGAGGGGGAGATCCATTTGTTTGTGGTGGGGGCTGTGCTGGGTGTGTGCATCTAAAATTGGCCCTATCTAACAAGTCTAAATTGGCTCTGGCCATAAGCCAGTTGTCAACACTACGGTGGTAATCACACGTCTTGATGAACGTTATGGCCTTCCAGTTTCGAGTGGCGACCCCTGACGAGGATGCCGTGATTGCTAAGCATTTTTATCAAATGTGGCGCGATTTATCGGTGCCAGCCGACCAGATTCAACCCGACTGGCAGCAGCAGGTGATGGACTTCATCGCCGCCGCGCGTCAGTCGCTGGGGTTTCAAGCTTTCGTGACCCAGTCGCTCACGGGTGAGCTGATTGGCTCTGTTAGCTGTCAAAGATTTGCAGGTCTCTACCCGCTGGTTTTGTCGTCTACCTATCAACAGCGTGGCTATATCTGGGGCGTTTTTGTCGAGGCAGCCTATCGGCGTCAGGGCATTGCAACGAAACTGACCACGATGGCGGTTGACCATCTCAAGACCCTGGGTTGTACCCACGCTTTGCTAAATGCCTCGCCGCTGGGTCAACCGGTATACGCAAATCTTGGCTTTGAACCCGGCAATTTGATGTCTTTGAAAATTGTCGATGGCTAGCGGTTTTGGTTTCCCGTTGATGGATTTAACAATGAATCGCATTTAATCCTGCATTGGGCAACCAAAAGGGATTGCCCCATCTCCTCAATCTTCCCCTGCCTCCCTTGCCCAGATAGGCAGGGGAGG
>JBCBQD010000236.1:0-9417 GCA_039820425.1 Cyanobacteria bacterium J06635_1 | reverse complement strand
GACGCTTACTCTGTACGCACCCTAGCCCGTCTGCTCGATCGCACCGAGCTAAATCAATCTTCAGAGCAGCCCTTTGTTACTATGATGGCCCAGTGCTTTTCAGGTTCCTTTGCCAATTTGATTTATGAAGGGGGCGACCCTGACCAGCCCGTAGCCTTGCAAACCCGCTGTGGCTTTTTTGCCACTGTGGCCACGCGTCCCTCAGTGGGCTGTACCCCAAAAGTTGATGAAGCTGACTATAGAGACTATAGTTCTAGCTTCTTTGCCGGACTCAGTGGCGTCGATCGCACTGGGGAAACGGTAGACTCCGCCGACTATGACAACAATGGAACGGTGTCTTTTGCGGAAGCCCATGCGTTTGCAAAGATCGATGAGCAAACCTCAGACTGGCCGATCTCCACGGTGGAAGCTTGGTTACAACGGCAGGTGACCGAAGCTGAGCGCGATCGCATTTTGAATCAACCCATGGCCGATCTAGCCGCGATCAGCCGTCCAGAACAACAGTTTGTGCTCAATGCCTTAGCCGATGAGGTAGAGTTTGACGTTGGTTTGTCTTACCAGCAAAATCTCACCCGCACGGGCAAAGTAGTGGAACCAGAGAGCTATGACGTCGAGCAGGCTTACCTCATGCGGTTGCAAATGGAGTTGCTAAATGTGGCTATGGAAGATCAGGTGAGGCAGGGGGGAAATCCGGAGGCGATCGCGATTCTAGAAAAGCTGATCGCCTGTGAAGCCAGTAGTCCTTAACTCAACCGACACGCGATCAGGCATAATTTTGCAGGAGTTGTAATCGGTTCAACAGAGTTAGACAAGTGAGGAAACTGGACTGATGGGCAAGTTTGTGATGTGGGGCAGCTACTGCGAAAACGCCCTAGAAAAGCGCACCCCCTATCGTGAGGCCCATTTGAAGGGACTGCAAGCTCAAAAGGATCAAGGGATTCTGACAGCATTGGGGCCAACAGTGGATAACACAAAGGTGTTCGGCATCTACGAGGCGGATGACGAGGGAACGATCCGCCAACTGGTCGAAGGCGACCCTTACTGGCAAAACGGCATCTGGACAGACTATGAAGTCTATGAGTGGAACCAGGTCTTTTAGTCGGTTGCGATCGCGATCGCTGCATCCACGCGCTGCAGCAAGAGACCTACGCCAACAGACCTTTTCAAGAATCATCTCACTGCCAAGAAATCATGCTTGTCAGTTGATAACCTGCCTTTGTCTAGCACTTTACCGACATATTAAGACCGGCTCTGGTTAACTGGTGTGTGTTGTCGCTTCGGTCTCTAAACATGTTCTTTCCCTTTTGCCATGGCTCCCAAGCCCCTTCTTTCAAGGATTATCAGCAGTTTAAGTTGAAGCATCTGAAGGCCGTCCGTGATTCCCTCGAAACTCGCCTAGCAGCCACTAATGCTGCTATCCAAACGATTGAACGGCAAATGTCTGAATCAGAAGATTCTGAAGCGGCATGATTCAGATAGGGCTTCTCAGTCATGGCTAGCCTGGACTTGAATGATAATGATTAAGCCCCCCGACATCATTGTTGGGGGCTTTTTGAAGATGAATATCCTCATCTTGTTGGAATCTTGGGTCACGATTCCCTTGGTGATATTTGCACTCTGGTCACAATTGGGGTTGCGCGAGGGACAGCAACCCTAATTGTCCGATTCATAGCATGAAGTCCTCAACCTACCAGAAACTACCCCTATGCAGATCAAGCAGCAAAACATTGGGTTGACCGTAGATGACAACCTCATGCGAGTCTATGTGGCATCCCCACAACCTGAGGGCCAGTATCCTGGCATCTTGTTTTATTCCGACATTTATCAATTAGGCAGACCCATCACGCTATTAGCAGACCGGCTGGCGGGCTATGGTTATGTGGTGGCAGCTCCCGAAATCTTCCATCGGCTCGAACCCATCGGCACCATTATTGAACCCAACGATCTAGGGCGGTTGCGGGGCAACGACGCAGCCCGACGCACCGCGATTGCTGACTATGATGCAGATGCCCGCGCAGTGCTGGATTGGTTAGCGGCTGAAAACAGCGTTGCAGCTGGCAAAATCGGCACCATGGGGTTCTGTATTGGTGGACATTTGGCTTTTCGAGCAGCCTTGCAGTCAGAGGTAAAAGCGTCAGCGTGTTGTTATCCCACTGGCATTCATAGCGGCAAGTTAGGGCGGGGCGTCGCCGATACGATTGAGCGGGTAAACGAACTTACCGGGCCAGTGTTAACTGTCTTTGGGACGCTAGATCCCCACGTGCCATTAGAGGGCAGAGTCCAAATTCTCAAGGCTTTAGATGATGCAGGGACACAGCATAAAAGCCTGCTGTATGAAGCCAATCACACCTTCATGCGAGATGATGGCTACCGCTACGATCCAGTGGCGACAGATGCAGCCTGGGTAGAAATTATTGCGTTCTTTAAGGCCGCGTTTGATGGGTGATTTTGTTTGGTCGCGATCGCACGATTAGACAGTTGGGCTTTAGAAATCAGAAGCCCGCCGAATCACAGTGTATTCTTCACAATTAGTCCAGCCGTACTGTAAGACATCAATCCTTGAGCCAGAGTGATGGCGCAGTAGCACCTCATTACCTTCTACAGCCTCAACTCTCCACTGGGGGCATTCAGGGCCTCGGCAGAGAATGGCTTTTACCAGATCACCAGCATTAATCATTGTTCTCAGCCTTGGCATACTCGACTAGCCTATCGGGTGAGCCTGGCAATGTCTAGCCTATCCATTCAGGACATAGGCTTAACCCATGTCCAACCCAGGATGTGACGTTTTCCCAATCGAACGCAATCGCTGCTCTAGCTACCTAAAATGGGATAAAGCGTCTTAAACGTTTACATGCGAGTTTAATGAACGATTCTTCATATGAAAAGCTGAATCAACTCTTAAAGCTTTATCCGCATGCATGGGGAAAACGGCGGCTAAGGCGTGATGGTAAGGGGAGGTTTTTGAGGTACTTTGAAGACTGTCGAGCTCTCATCCACGAGAATCTACGCCAAGTGCTTCAGCAAGAAGCCCGATATGAAGAGGCAGTTCCCCATGCCATTTTGGCTGAAACGTATAGCTGCCGAATTGATAACCGAATATATGCGTATTTGAAGAAAAAGTGGGATGGCAAAGAGAAACCTGAAAGACCAGATCTCTACACCGAATGGAAGAATTTCAGAACGCTTAAAGAGCTGAACGTGGATTTCGAGGAGTTTCCTGAACTAAAGTCTACAGAGTCACTTTTACAAGCGCTCCGCAAGACAGCTTTATTGCCGATGCTCCAAAGCTATGCACAAAAGCTGTCGCACGACTTCAAGAAGTCTGATTCAGAGGTGATAGCTGACGTTCAGCAAATTTTGCAGAAGCTGTAAACTGCATTCTAAGAATGATGTATTTTCTTCTTCTCTAAGGGCGTCACTACAGATTGCTTTAGTTTGCCTATGGGTGTGGCCCACCTACTTTTGCTACAGGCAGCATAACGATGGCTTCCGCTTCAATCTCGATCAGCATTTCAGGATCAATTAACGCCTTCACTTCCACCATTGACGTGGCGGGGGGATGGGTAGCAAAAAACTCATTGTGGGCTTTGCCGTATTCGGCCCAGCGGCTAATGTCGGTGACCAACATGCGGGTGCGAATCACGCGATCGCAGCCCGAATCCATTTTTTCTAAGATCTGCTGAATCAGTTCTAGGCAGCGACGGGCCTGGGCATAGGCATCGCCAGGGGCATAGGTTTGACCCTGTTCGTCAATGGGGGCAGTACCGGAAACGGTAATAAAGTTACCCACCCGCACGGCTCGACAATACCCCACTTGAGATTCCCACGGTGCGCCAGAGTGGAGTCGTTGAATAGCTTCTGCCGGTATAGGTTCTGTAGGATTCGCTTTCATGCTTTGCCGCGATTGCCAGAAAAAATTTTTAATAGCTGATTGCCACCTACTTGAAATTCGTAGGCCGTGATTCTGACTTCGTATTCTAAGTTCTGGGTTTGTAGACGGTCAAGAATGGGGGGTAACCAAGGTGAGGCTTCCCCATCCAAACGCAACAACGGGAAAATTCGCACTTCTGAGGCAACACGACACAGGCTTTCTATCGCCTCTAAATGAAATGCCAGCGACAACTGGTCAGAATAGGTAAAAAGCAAATGGCTACACAAGGCCAAGTCAAACTGGTGATCGGCAAAGGGCAGGTTGGGCAAAGCTGCCACCTGGTAGCGACCTGCCGCCAGCCCGGTTGGAAAGTCGGCTAAAAACTGGGTCATAGCAGCCATCCGAACTTTGCCCAGTACCTCTGGATTGGGAATCTCACGCCAAACGTAGTGATCCAGATTTTCTAGAACGCCACTGATGATGGTGGCATAGGTGGCGTCAATCCGTTGGGCAATTTCGACAGCGGAGAACTGATAAATCGGGTCGCAAGAGGTGATGGTGTATCCCCGCTGAGTCATCTCGGTGTTAAAGCTGGCAGGGCCACCACCACAGTCCAGCAGGGTGCGGGCCAAGTCAGCATCACTGAGATCGAACATGCGACGATATTCATCAAAACAGCGCCCCCATGGGACAACACTTTTCAGTTCTAGCCCCATAACGCCTGTCAACTCTGTTTAAATAACTAGCCCAACCGCTCATAGCTGGCTGGGTCAGACTGAATCACATACATGTCGTCATATTGAATGACTTCTCCAGTGATGCGCACATCATCGGCGACTAAATCCAAAACCCGATCATTGACGGCTTCTCCTGCTAAATCAGCCAGCAAGAAATACATCACATCACCGCCGTTGCTGACGCGAAATACAGCGGGTACACCACCGCTAATGCAGCGAATAGCACAGGCTCGGTGGGTTTTAGTTCGCCCCGGTTTCATAATACCGGGATAGCATTTGCCATCGACGATTTCGCCATCCAAAGCAAATTCGCCGAGCGAGACGCCCTCGTCAGGGCGCACGGTCACCCCTGCAGGCGGATCGAGCGGTTCGGCAGAGCGTACAGCTACTACCGACAGGTTATTGCGAGAGACTAAAATGCCGCTGAGGGTGACCCAGTTACCCGCTTGCTCCAGAATTTTGGGGCTCGGGCCAGCCTTATTGGTCGCTGAGAGAATGTAGCGAGAAAAGGCGGCTTCGCCTGCGGTATTGCCAGGTCGAGGCACGATGATGTGGGGAACCGGGTTGGTCGCTAGAAAACCCTCATATTCTTTAACGCCCTGGATTTTGCCCAAATTGAACTGGTCGTGGACGCGGGGAAAGATTAATGCAAATAGAATCGCCCCAATCACCAAAAGGGGGATAAATTTCACCAGGAAGCGGCGATAGCTGGGGGGAATCTTACCGTAATTGACGTAAAACTCGTCGTTGGTTGGAGTGCTCATGGCGGTTCTCAGACAAAAATCCTAGACAAATTGAGGGGGAATCACAGCAGCAGGGGTATGGGTACCCGGTGGATTTGGGGTGGTTTTGACCCAGATGCGATCGCCGTTGAGTTTCACATCAAAGGTGGGAATGCGTTCGGTAAAGGGGGGTGGAGAAGCCCCTTCCTCTGGCAAATACTGATAGCCATGCCAGGGACAGGTGATGCAGCCGTCCACCACTTTGCCGTCGCCCAGGGGGCCGTTTTGATGCTGGCACACATTGGACACTGCCGAAATTTTGCCGTCGTACTTAAAGATGGCTACCCGTTCTCCGGTCAGGGTAACGATTTTGGCGCGACTCTCAGGAATATCGCTAACGCTGCCCACCTCAACAAAGCCATCTTGAGGGGCGGAAATTGGGGATTTATCGCGATCGAACTCTCGCTTACCAGCCAGCCAATGCAGACCCACAATCCACACAAATCCGACACCTACGGCAACAGTCAACAGCGGATGGCGGTTGCTTTGCAGCGCCCCCAGCACCACGTGCCCTACCAGCAACCCATAGGCCAGATATACCCCCATGTGCAGCGCCTTCCAAATCGGAGCCGTGAGGTTAACCAACCAAAAATCATGGCTCGTGGCCGCCATCACAAACAAGATTGCCAACGCGACAACACCCAGCATTTCAAACGGGAACTGGATGAAATCGCCATAGTGGCTATTGCCGACAAATAGGCTCACCAGCGGGTCGAGGTTGCCAAAGTCGTGGTACCAGGTGAGAGCACCGTCAAACTTCCAGGGCAAGAGCGGTAACTCTAACCCCACCACATGCACCAGGGCTAAGAAAAACATCGTCACCCCCATGTGCCGTCGGTTGAACAGCAGGGGGTAAAACTTGGGGCTAAGGCGGGTCAGGGGACCAATGGAAAGAATTACGTGCAGCAAAATAAACGCCGCCGACCCGTAGGCGCGAATCCGGACACCGCGTAGGTCTAGGTCGCTACCGATGTTTTGGGTCACCCTCATAAACAGCACAATGTAAGCCGCCACCGCTGCCCACAGCACCAGGTCATAAATAATTTTTTGACGATTCCACTGAATCGATTTGTAGGCCGTACTCATAGTTCAATCCCTTACTGAGTCATCTCTGCCGATAGCGGTGCGGTGCCAATGACCTGCTGTTGGCCTTGGCTATAAAACACCAGTTGCCCAGCCTGCCCCTGAATCCCTGCGGGTAACTCAAACTGGCGGCGGGCGGTGCCGGCCAACTGGCCCAGCAGTACGACATCAGCATCAATGGTTTCGGGTTCGCCCTCACCCGCCATCCAATAGACCAACAAATCAGCAACTTCAGGGTCGCGCTGGGATTGGAGGGTCAAAATTACAGCGCCTTCAGAGCTGCGAGTTGACTCTGCCGTGAGGGTAATTCCCTTTAGGGAGAGGGTGTCAGAGGCGATCGCCTCTCCAGCATCACCCGTGGCAAATCCGGCTTGGGCAAAGAGATCGGTAGTCGCTTCATTGCTAACAGCGTCATAGTTGGGACGCAGCACTAATCCAGTAATGAACACGATGGGCAGCACCACGGCCAGCCCTGAAAAGGCGTAGAAATGCACTCGACGTTCTTCTAAAATCATCGTGACTCTCCCTAGGCTGGATGGTTTTGACCAGCAGCAATGCGGTGGGCATTGCGTTCAACCGGGTGGCGCTTACCCCGCACTAAACGCACGGCAAACAGCGGCCAGAAGACGCAAAGACCGGGCAAAATGAAAACCCGAAACAGGATGTTATGCCAGCGCACCGATGGATCTACGCGCTGAATGCCAAAAATTAAGAAGGGTACAGAAAAGATCAATCCGGCGAACAAATAGCCCCGCACAATTTTGATAATCGTTTCTGCGATCGCAACCTCAACCCCATCCATTTTGATTACCTCTCAACCTTGCAAAACAGTTCTGTAAATCGGCCAAAGAATTGACCTATAGCAAGTTCAGCTCGGGATGTGGACTTTTCCTGTAGGCAAAATTCCAGGTCTGAACTTGAATAAGGTTTAAATCAAATCCACATCAGCCATCACCTCGACGATGGCTGGGCCATTGTAGGCCAATGCGGACGCGATCGCGTTATCCAACTCATCCGATTGGGTCACTCGCACCCCAAACCCCCCACAAATTTCGGCATATTTAGAAAAATCAGGATTATGCAGCGACGTTTGCCACACATCCCATTCCCCGGCTCGCTGCTCTTTGCTAATTTTGCCGAGTTCACTGTTGTTCAGCAGGATGTGGGTGATGTTCATGCCGTATTTCACCGCCGTGTTGAAGTCGCCCATATACTGCCCAAACCCACCATCTCCAGAGACAGAGACGATCGGGCGTTCATGGCCTGCCGCTGCCCAAGCCCCCATCGCCCCCGGAAATCCAAAGCCAATAGAGCCCAGATACCCCGACATCAGCACCGACTGGGCCTCGCACTCAAAGTAGCGTCCAAAGGAATAAGTGTTATTGCCCACATCCACCGAAATCACTGCATTAGCAGGCACCTGCCGGGTCATGGCAGCAAAAATCGCCGCTGAATTCACCCCGTTACCCCGATCATCCTGTTCACGACGCCGTTTTTCCTCCCGCCAAATCGCCCAACGTTCCGCCACTTGAGGCCGCTGATCTTCAGTGCCACTGTGATCCCCCAGCGCCGTTTTGAATTGCTCTACCACCACGCTGATTTCTCCCCACACGGGCACCGTCACCGGATGGAATTTACCCAATGCCATCGGGTCAAAGTCCACTTGAATGGTGGGCTTGCCTGAATAAATCCCGGTATGGTTTGAGAACGATGCGCCAAATACCAACAGCAGATCAGACTCGTTCATAAACCAAGAAGCAATCGGGGTACCGCTGCGTCCTAACACCCCACATCCCAGGGGATGATGGTCAGAAATTTGGCCCTTCCCCTTAAACGTGGTCAACACGGGTGCGTTCAACATTTCGGCCAGGGCGATAATCGACGGCATGGTAAACCGAGCGCCATGGCCCACAATAATCACCGGACGTTTGACTGATTTCAGTAAGGTTAGTGCCTGATCCAAGGATTCTGGTGGCGGCGCAATTTGCAGTGGTGTCAACCGCCCCATTGGGCTAGCAGCTTTGGCATCAGCCGCGACGGGTTCAGTCTGTACCTCATCGGGGAAAATCAAATGGGCCACATCTCGCTGAAGTAGAGCATGCTTCACCGCCTGACTCACGAGCTCAGCATGCTTGCTATGGCTTAGTACCGTTTGGCTCCAAACCGCAACGCCGCTAAACGCGGCCGCCAAATCACATTCTTGAAAGTTGCCCGTACCCAAAACCTGGGATTTCACCTGCCCAGTCAGGGCTAAAATTGGCGCGCGATCGACCTTGGCATCCCACATGCCTGTCAGCAGATTCGTTGCCCCCGGCCCAGCAATGGTCAAACAAGCCGCCGGGCGCCCCGTCAATTTGGCATAGGCCGACGCCGCAAACGCCCCAGCCCCCTCGTGGCGAATACCGATGAACATCAGCTTGCCCTGTTTTTCTTGACGACGCAGGGCATCGGCCAAGCCCAAATTAGAATGGCCCACCATGCCAAAAATGTGGGTCACGCCCCAGTTCACCAGGGTTTCCGCCATCACATCGGTAACCGTGCGGATGTGGGTTTCCTCCTCTGGCATGGCCACATAGACCCCGTCCGCTCGCACCTCTGTGGCAAAGGTTTCGAGGGCATCATCTACCTCTAACTCACCAGGAGCCTTACCTGTCAGGGGACAGTAGTCCCACCCGTGCCAGGGACATCGCAACAGTCCATTCTCAATCGAACCCTCCCCCAACGGCCCACCTTGGTGGGGGCAGTGGTTGTCTAAGGCCCCGTACTGCCCGTCGTAGTGGGTCACCGCCAGACTTTTGTGGCCAACCGTTACAGTTTTGACTCGACCTTCGGGGAGTTCATCCAGATCGAGTATGCGATGCCAGTGGGGGGAAGAGGTTGTCATGGTGAGTCTCGCATTAGTGATTTGGGTAAGGGAGGAGGGGGAGCAGGGGAGGGTGGGGGG
>JBCBQD010000235.1:0-9440 GCA_039820425.1 Cyanobacteria bacterium J06635_1 | reverse complement strand
ATCAGTGCCGTAGTCTAGGGCAAACTTTTAGACTTTTAGAAATCTATTAGAGTAAGTGTTTGAGGCCCATCAGCCCACGCCAATCACAGGTCATCGACCCCCGTTAATGACAAAATCAACAAATTGTAAGGTCAGCAGTATTAAGCGCTTTTAGGATTAGTGAGGTTATGGGAAAAGTTATCGGCATTGACTTAGGCACCACCAACAGCTGCGTCGCAGTTCTCGAAGGGGGGAAGCCGATGGTGATTACCAGTACCGAGGGGGGGCGTACAACCCCTAGTATTGTGGGGTTCGCCAAGAACGGTGAACGCCTGGTGGGTCAGCTCGCTAAGCGTCAAGGGGTGACTAACGCTGAGAACACAGTTTACAGCATTAAACGATTTATCGGTCGCCGTTGGGACGATACCGAATCTGAGCGGACACGGGTGCCCTATAACTGTGTGCGTGGTAAGGACGATACGGTCGATGTGTTAATCCGGGGTAAGAGCTTCACCCCCCAAGAAGTCTCGGCCATGATTTTACAAAAGCTCAAAAAGGATGCCGAAGCCTACCTGGGAGAAGAGGTCACTCAGGCAGTGATTACCGTACCGGCTTATTTTACCGATGCCCAGCGTCAGGCGACGAAGGATGCAGGTACCATCGCCGGGTTAGAGGTTTTGCGCATTATCAACGAGCCGACCGCAGCCTCGTTGTCCTACGGGCTTGATAAGCAAGACCAGGATCAGCTCGTTTTAGTATTTGACCTCGGGGGGGGCACCTTTGACGTTTCTATTCTGCAGCTCGGGGATGGGGTGTTTGAGGTTAAAGCCACCTCAGGGAATAACCACTTGGGGGGCGATGACTTTGATAACTGCATCGTCACCTGGATGCTGGCCAGCTTTCGAGAGCAAGAGGGTTTAGACCTGTCTAAGGATCGCATGGCTCTGCAGCGGATTCGAGAAGCGGCTGAGAAGGCCAAGATCGAGCTGTCAACCATGATGACCACCTCGATTAATTTGCCCTTTATTGCCGCAGATGAAACCGGACCTAAGCACCTGGAAACAGAGCTGACGCGATCGCAATTTGAAGATCTGGCTAAAACCATGGTTGAAGGCACCCTAGAGCCCGTGGCCCAGGCCCTCAAGGATGCGGAGCTATCGCCTGATGATATTGACCGGATTTTACTGGTGGGCGGCTCTACACGCATCCCGGCGGTGCAAAAAGCAATCACTAATTATTTTGGCGGTAAAACCCCTGATCGCTCTGTCAACCCCGATGAAGCCGTTGCGTTGGGAGCCTCTATCCAAGCTGGGGTACTCGGAGGGGAGGTCAAAGACCTTTTGCTGCTGGATGTGACCCCCCTATCCCTCGGGATTGAAACCCTGGGTGAAGTATTTACCAAAGTGATTGAGCGAAACACCACCATCCCCACCAGTAAAGCCCAGGTGTTTTCCACCGCGACGGACGGACAGACTTCGGTTGAAGTGCATGCCCTACAGGGTGAGCGGGCGATGGCGCGGGATAACAAAAGCCTGGGTCGGTTTGAGTTGACTGGGATTCCGCCTGCGCCTCGAGGCGTTCCCCAAATTGAGGTGGCTTTCGAAATTGACGCTGACGGCATTTTGCAAGTAGCCGCTCGAGATAAGGGCACGGGGCGTGAACAAAGCATTCGCATTACCAACACTGGGGGCCTGACCTCCGCCGAGGTCGAGCGCATGCGCGAAGAAGCCGACATGTATGCGGACGAAGATGAACAGCGGAAAGTGATTGCCGATCTCAAGAATCGGGCCGATACGCTGCTTTATAGCTATGAAGCAACCATGCGCGATAACGCTGACTTGATCGATGCGGCCAGATCTGCCCAGGCCGCAGAAAACGCCCAGGTATTGCGGGCCGCGATGCAAGACAAGAGCGTTGAAGTGGGAGAACTCCAAGAAGCTTTAGATAACCTACAACAAACCATCTTTGCTATTGGCGCAACCCTTTATCAGCAAGCCAACGAAGAAAACTACGATGTGGCTGAAGACGCCCCTGCCGAAGACATCTCTGAGGCAGAGCCTGCCCAACCTGAGCCCGCTGCTGAGATCGATCCATTCAGTGGCATTGGGGAGGACGCGACCCCTGCTGAAGCTGACGCCGCCACCGCCCCGACTGTCGAAATGGGTTCGATGGACCAACCCGAATTTGACCTGGATGCGACGATCACAGCTGATTATGAAGCGATAGAATAGGCCAGTAATCTGCAACCGAATGCTCTGGTACGGAAATCGCTAATGATTGGCGAGTCAAAACTGAGGCAGGGTTCCGTAAAATATTGTGTGTGCTGTTGCATACTGGTTAAATATTTCAGCAATTCACATACTGTAATTTATTAGATTAGACGCTTTATGGCCCGTGATTATTACGAAGTCCTTGGTGTTTCACGCAGTGCTGACCAAGATGAGCTCAAGCGGGCCTATAGGCGTTTAGCCCGTAAATATCACCCGGACGTTAATAAGGATCCGGGCGCTGAGGATACTTTCAAAGAAATTAACCGGGCCTACGAGGTGCTCTCAGAACCTGAGGTGCGGGCTCGTTACGATCGGTTTGGTGAAGCCGGTGTCGGAGGGGCTGCGGGGGCACCTGGGTTCCAAGACTTCTCTGATATGGGGGGCTTTGCAGACATCTTTGAAAGCTTCTTTAGTGGGTTTGCGGGCGGTGCGGGTCAAGGAGGTCGTCGTCGGGGCCCGATGCGAGGGGATGATCTGCGACTAGACCTCAAGCTGGATTTTACAGAGGCGGTCTTCGGTGGCGAAAAAGAAATTAAAATTAGCCATTTAGAATCCTGCACGACTTGCAAAGGATCCGGGGCGAAGCCAGGGACTCGCCCCCGCACCTGCTCTACCTGTAGCGGCTCGGGACAGGTGCGCCGCGCAACTCGAACCCCCTTTGGCAGCTTTACTCAGGTGTCCGCGTGTCCGACCTGCAATGGCTCAGGAGAAGTCGTCGAAGACCGCTGTGAGGTCTGCGGGGGCAGCGGCCATAAACAAGAAACTAAAAAGTTAAAAATTACGGTACCTGCGGGCGTAGATAACGGCACCCGACTCAGGGTGTCAAACGAAGGAGATTCTGGCCAGCGCGGTGGCCCGGCTGGTGACCTCTATGTCTATCTATTTGTCAATGACCATTCAAAGTTCAAGCGGGATGGCATTAATATTTTGTCAGGCCTGAAGATTAGCTATCTCCAGGCGATTTTGGGTTGCCAACTCAACGTCGAGACAGTAGACGGGCCGATTGAAGTACCGATTCCAGCTGGGACCCAGCCAGGGACCGTGCTTACCCTCGAAAATCATGGTGTCCCTCGCTTGGGTAACCCGGTGAGTCGAGGCGATCACCTACTGACGGTGAATGTTGATATTCCGACTCGACTTAAGCCAGAGGAGCGTGAGTTGCTGGCTAAGCTGGCTGAGATCCGCGGCGATGAAATTGGCAAGGGCGGGATTGAAGGCTTTTTGGGAGGGCTTTTCCGCGGTTAGCCTGGGGCTAATGTCAGCGCGAAAGTAGACGCTACAATGGCAGATGCCAAGCTTGACCTCAGGGGAACTCCCTGTCCACTCAATTTTGTCAGAACCAAGCTAAAGCTCAATCAGATGCAGCCCGGATCGCTCCTGGAGGTTTGGCTAGATGCCGGTGAGCCGATGGAGCAGGTCCCCGATAGTCTGAAGATGGAGGGCTATGGAATTGAGCAAATCGAGGCCCGCCCAGACGAGTCGTTTGCTGTGTTTGTACGGCGTCCTGAGTAATCTCTGGTGACTGAGGTAGGCCACCACAGACAGCCCGGTTCGGCGCAAAACTCGGCGCAAAGCTCGGCGCAAAGCTCGGCCACCAGACCACTCTCAGCCTGGGGCGTGGTCACCGCTAGTCAAGCTAATTATTATTGGGTACGCCTGGAGACCGAAGCTTTATCAACCAAACCTATCTCAGCGCAGCCGATTTTGTGTACCCGACGGGCTCGCTTAAAAAAGCTAGGCCAACAGGTATTGGTGGGCGATCGGGTTCAGGTCGAAGAGTTTGACTGGCAAGATTACAGAGGTGCGATCGCAGCTGTCGCCCCCCGCAAAACTGCCCTCGATCGCCCACCCGTGGCGAACGCCGATCAGATTTTGCTGATGTTTGCCCTTGAGCAACCCACCCTTGACCCACTGCAGTTAAGCCGGTTTTTGGTCAAAGCAGAATCCACGGATATCCCCGTCAGTCTGTGCCTGAACAAGCGCGATCTGCTCACAGACGCTGAGGTCTCAGACTGGCAACATCGCCTGCAACAGTGGGGCTATGAGCCCGTGATGACCAGTCTTCTCAAGACAGATCAGCTGCTGGGGCTGATCCGGCAGTTCCACAATCGCATTACGGTGATTGCTGGCCCCTCAGGGGTCGGCAAATCAAGCCTGATCAATCGCCTGATTCCTCGAGGGGATGTGCGCACCAATGCAGTGTCTGGCAAGTTGGGGCGAGGCCGTCACACGACTCGACACGTTGAGCTATTCGAGCTACCCGAGACCGGATTCATCGCCGATACCCCTGGCTTTAATCAGCCAGATATGACCTGTCCCCCCGAAGCGCTGGGGCACTGTTTTCCAGAAATTCGAGCCCGGCTGGCTAAGGGGCGCTGTCAATTTAGCAACTGTTTACACCGGGATGAGCCGGGCTGCGTGGTGCGGGGCAGTTGGGAGCGCTACGATCATTATTTAACCCTGCTAGAAGATGCTATTCAGCATCAGCAGTCCCTTGGGCAGCGCCGAGACACAGAGGCGGCTGAAAAGGTCAAGATGGGGGAAGCCGGTCAGGTCCAACACGAACCCAAACTCGAAGCCAAAAAATATCGCCGTGTCTCCCGCCGTAGCCGCAATCAAAATCTGCAAGAGCTGCGCTACGACCTATCAGACGTTGCCGATTTAGAGCGTTTGGATGATGAAGTGTTCTAGACAAGCCCTCTCGATGACCACCCGCGATGGGGTGCGCCTGGATGCGGATGTGTATAGGCCAGAGGCGGACGGCCCTTTCCCGGTGCTGCTGATGCGACAGCCCTATGGACGTGCGATCGCATCCACCGTCGTCTATGCCCATCCCACCTGGTACGCCGCCCATGGCTATATCGTCGTGATTCAAGATGTGCGTGGGCGCGGAACTTCGGAGGGCAAGTTTGACCTATTTGCCCACGAAGTCGAAGACGGCTATGACAGCGTTCAGTGGGCCGCGCAGCTTCCCGGCAGCAATGGTCAGGTGGGTATGTATGGGTTTTCCTATCAGGGCATGACCCAGCTGTATGCAGCCCAGGCTCGGCCTGATGCCCTCAAAGCCCTGGCTCCCGCGATGGTAGGCTACGACCTTTACCACGACTGGGCCTATGAAAACGGAGCCCTCAGGCTCCAGGCTGGATTGGGCTGGGCCATCCAGCTAGCGGCAGAAACCGCTCGACTCAAAGGGGATAACGTTGCCTTTAATGCCCTGCGAGCAGCGTCTAGAAATCCGCCTCTGGACGGGCCTGTCTGCCCAGAGATGCTCAAACAATATGCCCCAGATTCGTTTTGGCATGACTGGTTGGCCCATCCCAAGGGTGACGAAGACTACTGGCAATCGCTCAAACCTAACTTGACTGCCGTAGACCTGCCCATACTACATGTGGGCGGCTGGTTTGACCCCTATCTTACCGGAGATATCCGGCTATTTAAGGAAATGAATGCCCGCAGTCAGTTTGCACAACACCTATGGATCGGCCCTTGGAGTCATATTCCCTGGAGTCGCAAGGTCGGCGTAGTAGAGTTTGGCCCAGCGGCGATGAACCCAATTGATCGTCTCCAGCTACGTTGGTTTGATTACTTTCTCAAGGGCAAAGACAATGACCTGCTGGAAGCCCTCCCCGTGCATCTTTTTGAAATGGGCACTAACCAATGGCGCAGCTTCAAAACCTGGCCCCAGCCTGAGCCTCTGACTTACTACCTCACCAGCAACGGCCTCGCCAGCATGCGAGAAGACGACGGGCACCTGGTCCCAAAATCTAAAATCCCCAATCTAAAATCCCCAATCCCCGACACTTTCGTTCACGACCCCTGGCGACCCGTCCCCGCCCTTGGCGGTCATGTCAGCTTTCCTGCCGGGTCTTTCGAACGGTCTCACATGGATGGACGCAGCGACGTTCTGACCTACACAACGGGTTTATTAGACTCCGATCTGCCTGTGGCAGGAGAGGTCATCGTCACACTGCAATGTCAGGCTGATGCGGTGAGCTATGACCTGTGCGCGGTGCTATCGAGGGTGCAGCCAGACGGGAGCGTCTACAACCTGACCCAAGGATATTGCCGCATTGAGTCAGCAGCAGATATTGAGTCAGCAGCAGGTATAGAAACTGTGAAAATCCCCCTACAGCCCACCTGTTTTTGCCTCCAAGCAGGGCAGGCCCTCCGGCTGAGTATCAGCGCAGCCTGCTTCCCGGCCTACCCAGTCAATCCAGGAAGCGGGGCTCAGCCTCAAACGGCCCATTTAATTGAGCATAAAATTATCACCATCACGATTCATACTGGCGAAGGCTCTTTCATTCAGTTGCCAACATAGCAAACGCCAACCTTATTCCTTAATCATCTAAACTAATGCCTTGAATTCCTTAATCATCTAACTCAATGCCTTGAGCTTTAAGCTTTGCTTTGAGTGCTTTTAACTCGGCTTCTGCTTTATCAGCCCGTTGGGCCTCCTGGTCAGCTCGTTCCTTAAGTTCTTCGGGAATTAAAAGCTTTATTCCGGTTTCTAGCTCATAGAACTCGATGAGCGTGCCTGCTGCTGCTAATCGTAGTCCTAGCACCTGACTAATGCTATCTGGGATAGGTTTGTAGCTATTGTCCTCTAAACGGTAGCCGCGCAACTGATCAGTAATCCATTCACCCTTGGGGTCAAATTGCCAGTATTCCAGGACCCCCATTGATTCATAGAGATCATATTTGCTGATTTCGTCTTTTTGACGAGTTCCTTTCGAGGTCATTTCAAAAATGACGGCTGGCACCGAGCCCTCTTCCCAGATTTTGTAACTATCCCGCCCACCCGGTTCGACATCAAAAATCACCATGACATCAGGGGCGACCCGCATGTTAGGTAAGCCCTGGGCATAGTACAAAAACTGATTGCCTAAGACAGTGGCGCGCTGACCTTGTAAATACTGCCGCAGAACTTCCAGGGTGAGCAATAGCGCATACAGATGGTCGAAGGTTTCCGCCACTGGCGTGCCATCTTCTGTGGGGTAGACAATCTGTCTTTGAGTGGAAGTAGAGACTGTGGCTGTCATAGTCTTCCCTGACCCTGGGGGTAGGTACCTTTGTACTTATTTTACTGATGATTGTCGGGATCTGTCACCTAGATCTGTAATACGCCTTTGGAACTCGGAATGGCGTGGGCGCGACGCGGATCAATTTCGGTGCCCATGCGCATGGCCCGGGCAAAGGCTTTGAAGGTGGCTTCGATGATGTGGTGAGAGTTGATGCCGTCGAGCTGGCGAATATGCAATGTCATCAAACTCTGGTTAACCACAGCAACGAAAAACTCACGCACCAACTGGGTATCGTAGGTGCCGACACGCTGGGTCGGGATCTCCAGCCCGCAGCTGAGGTGCGGACGACCCGAAAAGTCCAGGGAAACCTGCACCAGCGCCTCATCTAACGGGGCCACAAAATGCCCAAACCGAACAATCCCCTTGCGATCGCCCAGGGCTTTGTGCAGGGCCATCCCTAGGGTAATGCCCACGTCTTCATTGGTGTGGTGGTCGTCGATCTCGAGATCGCCCTGGGCGCGCACATCCAGATCAAACAGCCCGTGGGAGGCAATTTGATGCAGCATATGGTCTAAAAACGGAATGCCCGTCTCAGCATTGCACTGCCCCTGACCATCCACATTGAGGGTCACCTGGACATCAGTTTCTTTAGTGGTGCGGCTGACCGTGGCGGTGCGGGTGGGGAGGGCGGAGGGGGTGATTGGGCGATCTTGGGTTTGCATGGCAGGAATTTTGGATTCTGGATTTTGGATTTTGGGAATGGGTTGGTTTTGAATTTTGAGGGTAGGGTGGGCATTGCCCACCGATTAATTCGGTAACATTCGGGCCAAAGCCTGCCGCACAATGTCGTCGGTGACATCGCTGCTGACGAAGGCTTCGCCGATGCCTCTGGGAAGCACAAAACGAACGGTGCCGGACTGGACCTTTTTGTCGCTGCGTAGGGAGACCAGAATATCCTCAATATTAAGCCCCTCGGGGAGTTGGGTGGGCAGCTTGGTCTTTTCGATCAGGGTGAGCTGTCGGGCTGTGTCAGATTGGGACCAGAAGCCCATGCTGGTTGCGATCGCACCTGCCGCCACCATCCCAATCGCCACAGCTTCACCATGGTTGACCCGGCGATAGCCGGTGAGGCTCTCAACAGCGTGGCCGACCGTATGACCATAGTTCAAAATAGCGCGTAGACCGGCTTCTTTTTCGTCCTGGCTGACCACATCGGCTTTGGCCTGGCAAGAATGGGTCAAAACGGTCTGGAGCAGGTCGTCACCCATCAGTTTTTGCTGATCGAGTCGCTTAGCGGTCTCCAATTGAGTAAATAAGTCCTTATCCCAAATCACCCCGTATTTGATCACCTCTGCCATGCCCGCCCGAAACTCTCGACTGGGTAGGGTTGAGAGAACCTTGGGGTCGATCAAGACCAGTCGCGGTTGATGAAAAGCCCCAATCAGATTTTTGCCCTGGGGGTGGTTGACCCCGGTTTTGCCGCCGATGGATGCATCTACCATGGCTAGCAGCGTGGTTGGGACTTGCACCACAGCAATGCCCCGCAGCCAGGTTGAGGCTGCAAAGCCAGCCATATCACCAATCACTCCGCCGCCCAGGGCCACCATCGCAGAGCTACGCTCTAAGCGATTTTCAAAGGCGACATGGTGGATTTTTTCAATCGAGCGCAGGGTTTTGTAGCGTTCCCCGGCGGGCAAAATGCACTGACAGACTTGATACCCTGCCTGGGTCAGGGCTGCGATCGCAGCCTCCCCATAATGCTTAAACACCACCGGATTGGACACCAGCAATATTTTTTGACCAGCCTTGATGAGAGGCGTATCTCCCCCAGCCAGCCAGGCCCCTAAATAGTGCAAACCGTCGGGCGCAATCTTGACCTCATAAGGATTGTGGGGAATCGGAACAGGAATAACGGTCTTCATTGCGCTTAGGCTAAACATAGATAACTTTGACCCATCGCTGATGCAACCGAAGACAAGTAAGCCTTTTCGGCCCAAATGCGATGATGATTCGCGATCGCACAAAGTTTTGTACCGATTGCTATAACATCCTATCAAAGCAGCCTTTCTGCATAATTGATTGGTTAGTTATGCCAGCAATTCTCATTATGAAATTTCAGCTGGTGTTAGGCGGCATCTCTAGCTCTAGCCCTTCAATCATGAAAGAGAGC
>JBCBQD010000234.1:0-9472 GCA_039820425.1 Cyanobacteria bacterium J06635_1 | reverse complement strand
CCCACCGCCCCCCAAACCATCATCGAGCTCGGCTGCAGCGTCGGTCTCGACACGTTTTATCTGCAAGCCACTTACCCCGACGCCCAAATCACTGGCGTTGATCTCTCCCCCTACTTTCTGGCCGTTGCCCAGTATCGCCAAAAAAATCCCCCTTTCCCCTTTCCCCCTTCCCCCGTCCCTATCAAGTGGCTACATGCACCAGCAGAGGCAACAGGTTTACCGGCTGAATCGGCTGATTTAGTATCAGCGTGTCTGATGTTTCATGAGTTACCTCAATCGGCTGCGATCTTAGTCCTCAAAGAAGCAGCCCGACTAGTCAAGCCCGGGGGACACTTTGCCATCATGGATATGAATCCGCAATCAGAGGTCTATGCCAAAATGCCGCCCTACGTTTTAACGCTGCTGAAAAGTACAGAACCTTATCTAGAGCAATATTTTGCTTTAGCTGTAGAGCAGTCTCTGCAAGAGGCCGGATTTGAAGCCCCCTCAATCACCTTTAATACCTTGCGTCACCGGACAATGGTAGCCAGAAAGAAGTAAGCGTAGGCAGGGACAACTTCATAATTGGCTGCTTGGGCGAGCTGCTTTCTAGCTTGCTTAAAGACATGAATGCAAATATATAGACTGCGTCTGTCCAGTAAAAATTTAAGGGATGGCTCAGACCTGATGTCAGAACATCGGGAAATGGGGGAGGCAGAGGAAGATAGGGGATGGGAGGGAGGCTATGGAAAGGTTATCGGGGCTTTGTTGGCATGATGGGCGGCTTGTACGGTTGGGGGAGCTGGGGTTAGCCAATCTGTCGCTGGCGGGATTGTTTTATGGGGCCAGTGTATTTACAACCTTGCGGGTCTATGGGGGCAGCCTTGATCATCCTCAGACCCATTGGTGGGCGCATTGCGATCGCATCACCCAATCTCTCAACGCGTTTGGTTGGCCCCGACCTAACTGGACTCAGGTTTATAGCGGCTGCGCTAAACTACTGCAGCACTATGAGGTGTTACGCATCGCCGTTTTTCCAGAGGGTAAAGCTTTAGTCACGGGGCGCTCGCTGCCGACAGATTTAGCCATCGCTCAGCGGCAAGGCATTGTCGTCTGGGTGGCGGATGAGCCAATTTATCGTCGCAGCTTGCCTGCTCATAAAACGGGCAACTACCTGAGCTGCTGGCTGGCGCGACAGGCGAGCAGCCGCCAAAATGCTCGAGAAGCTGTACTGGTCAACGATCAGGGGCATTGGCTAGAAACCAGTACGGGCAATCTCTGGGGATGGAAAGACGGTCACTGGTGGACCCCCCCCCTCAGCGCTGGCGTTCTGCCAGGGATTATGCGTCAGCAAATTCTCAAATATCTGAGCACCCAGCAGCAACCCGCAACAGAAGCCGATTGGCCCCCCGAGCAAATCACCGATTTTGAAGCACTCGCTTGCTCAAACTGTGTCAACGAAGTCCTTCCCATTCACACAACCTTGACTCACGGCACTAAACTGGAATATGACCCTAGCCATTTAGGATTTGAAGCTCTGCGCAAGGCTGTGAAGGCTGAGGTAGATAGCGGCTAAACGGCCCTGCTTCTCAGAATTCTGAAATGCGTTAACATAAGTTAATAATCACCCCATTTAATTTTGGGGGAACATGGTGGCATCAAGCCCAAACTTGTTTAGGAGGCTTACCCCCGGTGAATAAGCGCTGGAGAAACGCAGGACTGTATGTATTACTTGCTGTTGTCGTGATTGCATTGGCAACAGCCTTTTTTGATCAGCCTCGACAGGAAACTGAGTCGTGGCGATATAGCCGCTTCATTGATGAAGTGCAGCGAGGGCAGATCGAGCGCGTAGACATTAGCGCCGACCGCTCCCAAGCTCGATTTTCGAACCCTGAGGGCACCGGCAAGGTGATTGTGAACCTTCCTGGTGATCCTGGACTGGTTGATATTTTGACCACCAATGACGTTGAAATCGCAGTTCAGCGTCAGACTGACGAGAGTATGTGGGTGAGGGTATTGAGCACCCTCTTGATTCCCGTTTTACTGCTGGTGGTGCTGTTCTTTGTGCTGCGTCGTGCCCAGAGCGGCCCTGGCAGTCAAGCAATGAATTTTGGTAAGTCTAAGGCTCGCGTACAGATGGAGCCCCAGACCCAGGTCACTTTTGGCGATGTAGCCGGGATTGATCAGGCCAAGCTGGAACTAGCCGAGGTGGTCGACTTTCTGAAAAATGCTGACCGCTTTACCGCGGTAGGTGCCAAGATTCCCAAAGGGGTCTTGCTAGTGGGTCCGCCAGGAACCGGTAAAACCCTTCTGGCCAAGGCTGTTGCGGGTGAGGCGGGTGTGCCTTTCTTCTCAATTTCTGGTTCAGAGTTTGTAGAAATGTTTGTGGGGGTGGGTGCGTCCCGCGTCCGCGACCTATTCGAACAGGCTAAGGCCAACGCCCCCTGTATTGTCTTTATTGATGAAATCGACGCAGTGGGTCGTCAGCGGGGCGCGGGCCTCGGCGGCGGTAATGACGAGCGTGAGCAAACCCTCAACCAGTTGCTTACCGAGATGGATGGCTTTGAGGGCAATACTGGCATCATTATCATTGCAGCGACTAACCGCCCTGACGTACTCGATGCGGCGCTGCTTCGCCCCGGTCGTTTTGACCGTCAGGTGGTGGTAGATCGTCCCGACTATGCGGGGCGGCTTGAGATTCTTAACGTTCACGCCCGAGGTAAAACTTTTGGCAAAGACGTTGACCTTGAGAAGATAGCCCGACGGACCCCTGGGTTTACCGGCGCTGATCTGTCCAACCTGCTGAACGAGGCGGCTATTTTGGCAGCCCGTCGCAACTTGACTGAGATTTCGATGGATGAGGTCAACGACGCGATTGATCGCGTTTTGGCTGGCCCTGAGAAGAAAGATCGGGTGATGAGCGAGAAGCGGAAGTCTCTGGTGGCTTATCACGAAGCCGGTCACGCTCTGGTGGGTGCTCTGATGCCCGACTATGATCCGGTGCAAAAGATCAGCATCATTCCACGGGGCCGCGCCGGGGGCCTAACCTGGTTTACCCCGAGCGAAGAGCGTCTAGAGTCGGGGCTTTACTCCCGGTCTTACCTGCAAAACCAGATGGCGGTTGCCCTCGGAGGTCGCCTCGCCGAAGAAATTATCTTTGGCGAAGAGGAAGTCACCACAGGTGCTTCTAACGACCTGCAGCAGGTGGCTCGAGTGGCTCGCCAGATGGTGACCCGTTTTGGGATGAGTGAGCGCCTGGGCCCAGTGGCTCTGGGCCGTCAGCAGGGAAATCCTTTCTTAGGGCGTGACATCGCCAGCGAGCGCGACTTTTCTGAGAAGACGGCAGCCACCATCGACTCTGAAGTGCGCCAGCTTGTAGACCAGGCCTATGCTCGAGCCAAGAAAGTGCTGAATGACAATCGTCATGTTCTGGATCAGCTAGCTGATATGCTGGTTGAAAAGGAAACGGTGGATTCAGATGAGTTGCAGCTCTTGTTGTCTTCTAACGATGTGAAAATGGCCAGCATTGTCTAGGGCATTCTGTCTAAGGCATTCGTGTCTAAGCTACGCTAGTTGCCAATGTTCATACGTTTTTGACAATCAGACATTTCTGGCCTGCTTACACATTTCTAGCGCTTATATGCTTAAAGGCCGAGGGTTTTCCTCGGCCTTTTTGTTTTATCTAACGAGGCATGATTACAAATTCGCAAGGGTCGCCACCTGAGCCGCCATCTTGGCAGGCAAGATGGCATGACTGTTTGTGTCAACATCGGCTGATTGCCGTGATTCGGGCATCGACGCTTGAGGTGGGTATACACATGGCAAAGTCGGCAGCTGAGGGCGGCATTCACTTGATTGAAATCACCTGGAATAGTCCACAACCGGTCCGATTATTGCAACAGATTCAGCAGGCGTTGCCCCACTGTACTGTCGGGGTCGGGACTGTGCTCTCGATACAAGCGCTGGAGCGCGCGATCTCAGCCGGTGCCCAATTTGCCTTTAGCCCCTACACATCGACCAAAATGATCGCTTTGGCAGCGTCTAAGGGAGTGCCCTTCATTCCCGGAGCCATGACCCCGACTGAAATTATCACCGCCTGGCAAGCTGGAGCAGCGGCGGTCAAGGTGTTTCCCATCAGTACTTTAGGCGGTGCTTCCTATATCCGCAGTATGCAAGGACCCCTGGGACAGATTCCCCTCATCCCAACTGGGGGGGTCAATTTACAAATGGTCCCTGAGCTATTGAGGGCTGGTGCGATCGCAGTCGGCCTCTCCAGTGCGTTATTTCCCAGAGCCGAGATCGAAGCCCAAAACTGGTCAGCCATTCGCCAGCGAGCCCAGGACTTAGTTAAAGCTTGTCAAGTTTAATGAGTCGTCTTGCATTGGTGGGGGCGTTAAGCGGGGACGCTGCGCTCGGTGAAAAGGCCATATTCCCCCACCTCCCCACCGGCCCAAGCATCTAACTGCCCAACTTAAACGCCTCTACAAACAAGCTGTAGGTCATCCCCAGTTTAAAGGCATTGAGCAGGTCAGTGACAATAGGGCGCTGAGCCATCTCAGCCGGACGGCCTCGATAAAACAGCCAGTTAATCAGCTCAACCATAGCCAGCAGTAGGGCCGCGATGATGATATCCCATTTGGCGGCCTGCCCGGCGGTAGCTGCGATCGCACTGCCAAAAAAATTGCCGAAGAGTAAGCTGATCGCCACCAAGGAGAGCCGTCGCCACGGGTTAAAGACCCACTGACTCAGCCGCTGCCCTGTTTGGTTAACTAACATGCTAAGACGAGTGCGCTGCATGCCCCAACTCCCAACTCCTATCTCCTATCCCCTATCTCCCCACTCCTGACGGATGCCTAACCTATTCACCTAATGACCGACTCACCGACTCACCACTCACCTAACCCAAACCTTCCGGCTCAAACCAGCCCCTCATCTACCGAAAACTCTGACAGCCCGAATGTACCCCACCCTGACTACAAATATAGGCCAGCTGTTGTGGGTCAAGATTGATACTGCGGCTAAAATCGACTCCTTTAAGACCGCTCGTCTCTTCATCGTGGGGGGTAATGCTGATAAAACTGTCCCGTTGGGAGAGCCCTCGCCCCCGTAAACGAGCCCCTTGGAAATCAGCCCCATCCAGGTTGGCACCGGTTAAGGTGACCTCGCTGAGGTCAGTGTTGCGAAATTTAGCATTTTGCAATTGGGCATTAGAGAAATCAGCCCCCTTAAGCTTGCTGCCCTGAAAATTGGCCTGCTGTAAATTAGCGCCCGAAAAATCCGCGTCACTGACATCGGCATCTAGCCACTGAGTATTTGGCAGTTGAGCCCCTTGCCATTTGGTCTCAGCGGCCTCAATGCGGTTGAGCTGTGCATTTGTCAGGTTAGCTTTGCCAAAATTGGCGCGGGTTAGATCGGCCCCAACCAGATTACTTTCTGGCAAGATGGCCGCTGACAAATCGGCCTCGATCAGCCGGGCGTTGGTCAAAATACCCTGGCTTAGATCTGCCAAGGTGAGGGTGCTCTGGCTCAGATTAGCGCTCACTAATTTAGCCCGCTGGAGTTGTGCAGCCTGTAAATTAGATTTGCTCAGATTAGCTTGCCTGAGATCGGCGTCCCTCAAATCACTGATGAGGTCATCGTAGGTGCCATGCTGACGATCGGCACCGGGGGTAAAAAAAGTGGTGCCCTGCAGATTGGCCTGCACCAGGGCAGCACTACGCCATTGGGTACCCGCTGCATCTAGTCGAGCCAGGCTAAAGCGAAAAGAGGGATCATCCAGATGGTGGCTTAAATCAACCTTGTCTAAATTGTGTCCAGCCAGCTTACCTTCATGCAGGGTGAGTAACTGGGCAATGGTGCGTTTTACGATCTGCTGTCGCTGTCTTAGATTGGCTTGCTCAGCATCACCAGCGGTCATCTCCAAATTGCTGCTGAGAGTCTGGCTGAGGGTTTGGAGGGCAGGTAAACTGTCTAGCCCCTGACTGACCAAGGCCTGCTGCAAGGTTACCAACACAGTGGGGTCATTAGCCTGGGACAACAGGTCGGTAAAGTAATTGATGGTGCGGGGATCTTGTAGCCGGGCAAGGGCAAGAATAGCCGTGCGCTGTTTGGGGGAATCCGTCGGAGCGTCGATCAAGGTTTGAACCAAAGATAAAAACAGTTCATTAGATTGATTGACCTGGCTGCGCTGGTTGAGCTGCTGCTGGGTATATAACTGGGTGCCGACCCCAGCCCCGATCAACAATAGTAAGCCTCCACCCAAAGTAACTCGATTGAGGTCAAACCGAGGCGGCTGCCATCGAGGTAGCCTGACCGGCAGGTTGGGCCTACGGGGCACCAGCACAATCGAGGTAAGTCCCCCTTCTTGTTCACTCAGCAACAAATTGACACCATCCAGGGCTGGGGCCTCTGGAGTGTCTAGAAACTCATCCCCTAGCTCGTCCTCTTCCACGCCATTCAGGGTCGGGATTTGGGAGGACGGTGTGGCCAACTCTGGCGCGGGTTCAAAGATATCCTCTGGGGGGACATGGTAAGTCTGGGACACATCATCATTGCCGGTGCCAACAATATGGGTGCCCGCTAGCCGATCGTGCCAGGCCCGTCGATCTTTATCCAGGCGAGCCGTTGCGCCCTCGGCCAGCAGACCGAGTCCAAACATCCCCGGCAGCCAGAGCCCAGGTACCTGAGTACCGCTCAAAAAAATCAGACCTACGGTCGCCCCCAGCGGGAGTCCCCAGCGGGTGCCTTCGCGGATTATGAGCTGCCGCTGGGTCAGGGCGGTGGCGTTAAACGAGACCACTCGCAAGCCAAACCAGCGCTTGGGCCAGGTCTGGCCAGTGCGAGTCAAGACATAAAACTGGCTGATCGCGATCGCAACTGGAACCACTCCCGCCCCGGTCCACAGCAGGTTAGTCACCGGCGAGACAGTGCTACGCAACTGATGACGCGGCAGTCCGATAGTTTTAGCCAGGACCGTTTGGGTTACCCGAAGCACCGGGTTTAACGCAACTTGGGGACCCCCATTAGCCAGCCCCATTCCCAGACCAAAAGGCAATAAACCGCTGGCCATCAACATCCCCACCTCAGCCAGCCAAGCGCCTAACCGTCGCCGCAACAGTGGACGATCGGATGCGGTGGGTGCAGGGACAACATCAATCGTTTCGAGGGGATCGTGCTGGGGTGATGTTGTGGGCTGAACCATGCGTAGTCACCTGATGGATATAGCAAAAATATGATCAAGCTACCAAACAAGCCGCTGCAAAATGCGGCTGAGTGAGAGCCAGGTTGCCCTTGTTGTAACATTGTCTGGATAATTTGGGACAGTCTATTGTAAACGTGGCTATCTAATCCTTTGAAACCCACTGTTGGAAGTGTCACAAACCTGGCCAGAGGCTAGCTGCCGAAAAAGCTAGTATTTGAGTATACAGAATGTGTGTGTAATTTAGTGTTTGAAGCGGAGTGAAAAACTTATGAACCGTTTCCCTGTTTGGTTAGCTCTCCCTGTTTTAGCCCTGCTAGGTGCGCCGGTCTATGCCCAAGCAGTGGCCCAAACACCTTTGAATGCGTCAATTCAGGTGACTGGCAATAGTGGTGGTGGGCAAACCTCTAGCTGTGGCAACATCGCTGCAAACCCCAATCAGCAGTTGCGGGTGACTGAGCCCTTTGCCTCCCTCAATGTCGAAGTCAGCAGTACAGGCGACTACACCCTGTTTATTACCGGACCCAATAACTTCAGTGAGTGCGTCCTGGCCCATGACTTTGACGGTGGCATTATTCAGTCGCCTGGCGTTCTCAACCAGGGGCTTTACAAAATTTATGTGGGCGATCGAAACGGTGCAAGCCACCCGTTTACCCTCGAGATTAGCCAATAAGCTGGCTGAATTTTTCAAATCCTCATAGGGGCTGATCCGGGCTGTAGATGGGTCAGCCCCTACTTTAATATTTGGAGAAATATGTGGAACTGGAGATATGTGAAATTGGAGGGCGGCATTGGGATGGCTACACCCCTAACATCAAATCCTGCCGTCCCAGCACAGCCATGTCTTCATCATCCAACTCAACCGGTGTCCCACTGCGAATCAACTCAGCAAAGTCTTCGTTAGGCACCATGATGGTCAGGGCATAGAGGCGGCTACTCCCCGTATTTTCAAGAATATGGATGCCGTGGGGGGGCACCAGCACACTGTCACCGGCTTTAATAGAGACGGCTTTGCCGTCACAGATAGCGCGGCCTTCGCCCTTGAGAATAAAAAACATCTCCACCGCGATCTGGTGGCGGTTGGCCGGGGTTTTGCCCCCAATATCAAAAATTTCGACGCAATAGGTCAGGGACATATTGGCGATTTTAGGGTCAAAGATAATGGCCAGGCGATTAGTATCGTCTGGACTAATCCGATAGGCCTGATAGTCAGTCGGTGATTTTAGAACTGGCAGTACACAACTGTTGGGCAGATCGCATTGAAATCTGTCTGGAGTCTGACTGTCTGGAGTCTGGCTAATAACTTTCTGTGCCTCGTTAATCATGGCGCTACCGTTAGAGAGCTCACGTCAAGGATGGCAAATCTGAGCATTTACTTTTGAGAAAATCGCTACAATCGCCATCCCAATTCAGCTTATGAAGAGAGAGAATAAGAATCACGGCCACTGCAATAATTTGTAGCTAAACCACAGCCGGTTACTTGAGTTTTTTCCATAGGGGAAACGACAGGTCTGGATGTGGACGAGGTTTAAGTTGTCGCAAACACAATATCTGCAAAATGGGTTCCCTTTTAATTATTACGAATTTACTGATCGTCACTCTAACGGGAGCCTATGCCTGGTTGACGATGAGAAATCTGAAACAGCTCCAGCAGGAGGGTGATTACTATCGCGGGGTGTTGGAGCGGCAGTTGCGAGTGACAACACTGCCCCATCTATACTGGGATCTACGGGTTGCTGAGACGGATTCAGGTTTAGTCTTAGACGTCTTTAATATCAGCGGCATCCCGGCCTATGATGTGCATCTCAGCTTGGTGGGGGCATACACCGAGGCCAATATGGATACGGCAACTTTTTTACTCAACTACGTGCAGCCTCGCCATCGTAAGTATCCGCTCCAGTCTGACCAGGTGGGCTACTACGGCGTGCGCAACAGTGTCCGCCTATCTCTGCTACCAGCCCAGCAAAAAATCACCCTGGAGATGCCTTTTCCAGTGCGGCCTGTGGATATCTATACCCTGATGCAGTACCGCGATCTATCCGGCGAAAATTATTACCAAGTATGTTGTTTTTCGGCCATTGATGAAACCGGAAGCTACCGTGCCAACGTCTTAGAACCTAAAGAGGGGGAACCGATTGATCGATTGCATTTATTCGATCCTGAGGATTATGAATTACCAGAGATCCCGGACCCCTGGCCGTATTACGTGAAAGACTTTACGGACTTGTGGAATCACTCCCTCTCGAGTCGCCTGACGATGATGGTGCCCGCCCCACCTGAGGTGTCACCGGCTCG
>JBCBQD010000233.1:0-9482 GCA_039820425.1 Cyanobacteria bacterium J06635_1 | reverse complement strand
ACCGAGTTGATACCGTAGTCGCCCAGGCTACCGCTGTCAGTTACAACCAGGTAGGTCGGATCGCCCTTGAGGCCCTGTACCAGAGACCGATCGCCCGCCCCATGGGTGGCTAGATAAGTAGTGGCCGTGATATCGTTACCGAGCTCATCTTTAGCGGTGATACCACCCCCTGCAGCACCACTTGAAGGCGGCAAAAAATATTTAACGATCGGATACAGCGCCCCCAGTGCGGTGCCGGTTATTGTTCCGAACGTCAACAGATTCATAAATTGACGACGTCCTAAATCAGGGACATCAGGGTTTCCGGAAGCTTGAGCCATAATTTCAGAGAATATACGCGTTGACGGAGGTTAAATTTAAGAAGGCATTGTGCCACGTCTTCCGTAATCGGTCGGCCAGGCGAACTAGCGGCCCACACGTCTTTACAAGACGCTTCGTCACAGAAGTTTGCAGCTTTATGATAGGCATTATTACATTTTGAGGGCGCAGATAAACCTTTGTCACAGCCCCCGATTGGCCTATCGTTGGATGCCGGATCGTTACGCATTGCTCCACTATCAGCCTTGTCTAAAGCAAGAATCCCTTACCTGATAGGTGTTTAGAGCCTGTCAAGCCATCCGAAGCACTGGCCAATAAAGTTCGTGACGCCTCCAGTCGGTCACGGCTTTGCGAGTTTTTACGACAGGTCTTACTGTAAAGAAGTGTAAACAGACCCAGGCCGCATTTAATTTCAGAACCCGAGGTTTCACCGCATGACAGGTCAGGAACTGCAAGCCATCTTGATTGAGAAATGGGGATATTCCTACGACGTCCAGTTTCGTAAACAGCCCAACAAGCTATTTCTACAGGTGATGTGGCGGTTCCTTGAGCAAGCCTCTTTCCCCATGACAGAAACCGAATACCTGGCACATCTGGCGCAAGTGGCTGCCTACTTAGAGGCTTGGGGGAGCACTGAGCAGGTTAAAACTGCGATCGCAACCACTAAAGAACGACCACGACTGGGTAAGGCCGTCAGCATTCCCTTAGATCTAGGGGCACGCACCTCAGAATGGCTGATTGATTTGTAAAGCCGACACTGCTAGACCATCTCAAATCGTTAATTTTGATATGAGGGCATATGGCAATTTGCTACCATCATGATGACTAAGCTGCCCCCAAAAATTGAGTCTGAGAGACTGACGGCTTACGCTGGGCTAGACCTACCTTATCCCCCTCAGGTAACGACAAACGGTCTACAACTGCATTTGTCAGCCTTGATGTATGTGTCAGCCTTGATGCATGGTTTTTCGTACGTCAACGCCTGACAGTTAAGCTTTTCATTGATTTTTCCAGTGCTATTGTCAACCCTGCGTAGATGCTTACCAAGTGTGAGCCCCCGTATCCACGTTTTGTATTGTTAATCAGGAACTTAGTAGGGCTATGTTGATATCGTGAATGTCCGCTCGTCCCTGGTTTTGCCAAAGTTTTTCTATCTTTTGAATTAACAATTTTCCATAACAATAATTAATTGAATTAACTTTTTTCCCACTTGGATGAAGGACTTGCGCTCAATTTTTTGTTCAACAAAAGTTGGCCCCACTTGACTCAGGATATTTAAGAAAAAATGCATATATAGATTTTTCCACTGGGTGTTAGCATTTCCATAAATTTGTCCATTAAGTTTGCCCATAAACTTTACCAGTACGCTTTGAGGACTTGCCGTGATCCGCTCTGCTACGCTTCCTGTTCAGCCACCTTTACCCAGTTTTGAAGATAACAACCGCCTGAAGCTATTTGCGGGGTCGTCTAACCTTTCCCTATCCAGGGAAGTGGCTCGCTACTTAGGTATTGACCTGGGCCCGATGGTCCGCAAACGCTTCGCCGATGGTGAACTTTACATCCAGATTCAAGAATCCATCCGGGGCTGCGATGTCTACCTAATTCAGCCTACCTGTCACCCCGTCAATGACCATCTGATGGAGCTGCTGATCATGGTCGATGCCTGTCGGCGGGCATCAGCCCGTCAGATAACGGCGGTGCTTCCTTATTACGGCTACGCTCGGGCCGATCGCAAAACCGCGGGGCGCGAGTCCATTACCGCTAAGCTGGTGGCCAATCTACTCGCCAAATCTGGGGCAAACCGGGTGCTGGCCATGGATCTGCATTCTGCCCAGATTCAAGGTTATTTTGACATTCCCTGCGACCATGTTTACGGCTCCCCCGTCTTGATTGACTACCTGGCTAGCAAGCAAATTAGTGATCTCGTGGTGGTCTCCCCCGATGTAGGAGGAGTTGCCCGAGCCCGAGCCTTTGCCAAGAAGTTAAATGACGCCCCCCTGGCCATTATTGATAAGCGTCGGCAGGCCCACAACGTAGCCGAGGTGATGAATTTGATCGGTGACATTGAGGGCAAAACCGCCGTCCTCGTAGACGACATGATTGACACCGCTGGCACAATTTGCGAAGGCGGGCGATTGCTTAGAACCAAAGGTGCAAGACAGGTCTACGCCTGCGCCACCCACGCTGTGTTTTCCCCCCCTGCCATCGAGCGGCTCTCCAGTGGCATCTTTGAGGAAGTGATCGTCACTAATACCATTCCCATGGTCGAAGATAACCGCTTCCCGCAGTTGACCACCCTTTCGGTCGCCAATCTGCTGGGCGAGGCCATCTGGCGTATTCATGAAGAAAGTTCCGTCAGCAGTATGTTTCGTTAACTCGCTTCGTCAAAAGAACTGATAGCAGTTAAGCGGGACCAGGTTTAGCTGCCCCGCTTGGATACCTGTGATAGGAATCCAAATCGCATCGCGTTTGTCTTTCCCCTCAATCAAGGTAAAGGTTTTCTCAAGCTGATAAAAGTGAACATCTACAAAATCACAACGAAATAATTGAATCAGCTCGTGTCCGGCTTTGCCGTGGCAAGTAAAAATATTCTCGAGGCAGCCTAGATAACGAATATTGCTCAGCTCAGCCTGGATTTCTTCTTGGAATTCTCGTTTGAGAGCGTCCAGGCTAGTTTCGCCAAAGTCAATGCCACCGCCTAAAAAGCGGTAAAAATCAGAGCCGTCGGCGCTGTCTTGGCCTTTGCTTACAAATAGGTGACGGTCGTACTCGATGAGCCCCAATGCAATTGGGCGGATACGAGATTTGCCCATATTTCTTCCCGGCTAATACATGGCGTTAACAAAATTAGACTGACTATCCTCTGGGATGGGCCAATCTTCATTTTCGCCCCCAACAAACACCCGTGAGATCACCACGTAGTCTTTACTGAGCTGATCGAGGGTATTGAGCAAAACATCAAGGGCGATCGCGTCGGTGGTGCCCAGGTCAAACCAACAGCGCGCCCAGGTCCCTTGAAACTGGACCTCTGACATGTTGTGCATGACCGCCATCAGAGTGTTATCAGCTTCTTCGACGTCATAGTCTAAATAGGAGATCTCAAGGCCAGTTTCTTGCACCTGCAAATTTTCGGCATTAAACCCGCCTAGCTTGCCTAAAAAGAACCAGGAGCTGAAAACTTCTTCGATGTACTGTTGCTCCTGGGTGGACGGCACGGTTTCAAACTCTAGCCAAATCCACAGGTTAAAGAAATCGCACTCTCGGAACTGGATTTCCATGGTGGGATCTACAGGAATAAAGGTCAATTATCCAGCATAGCGGAAAGAGTGAAGGGGAAAGGGGAAGAAAGAAGGGGACTATCGTAGGGTAGATTTAACAGGGCCAATATCTTATTAAGTCCAGGAATCAGGTCTAATCAACCCACCAAAAGCCCTACAGAAATCTATAAAATTAAGAGAACCCTTGCCGCTGGCCTTTGAATGCTTTATCTGAAAAACGTGACTTATCATCCCACTGCTAGCCCGCTACCGATTTTAAAGGAGATATCGCTACAGCTGGCACCTAAGACGATGGGCTTGATCGTCGGACCTAGCGGCTCGGGCAAAAGCACCCTGTTAGAAATTTTGGCAGGGTTGGCGACGCCTACCTCTGGACAGCTTTATTGGCGTGATCAGCAACTTGACCCAGAGTCTTTGCAACGGCTGGCAGGGTTGGTGTTTCAGTTTCCTGAGCGGCATTTTTGTGGACACACTATTTTAGAAGAACTGCGGCTTGGGCATCCCGAATTAGGGTCGGAGCAGCTTTATGAAACCCTGAAGGAAGTTGGGCTGGGTCACCTGTCCTTGCAGGCTCCTCCCCACGCCTTGAGTGGCGGACAACAGCGGCGTTTAGCTTTGGCAGTGCAGCTAGTGCGACAGCCCTACCTGCTGTTATTAGATGAGCCCACCGCTGGCCTAGATTGGTCCATGCGCCGTCAACTGGTAGCGCTGCTGGCAAAGCTCAAAAAAGACTGGAGCCTGCTGGTGGTTTCCCACGATGCCGAAGATTTGGCTGACCTGGCCGATACGTGCTGGACCCTCGATCATGGTCGCCTTGAGTCGGCGGATCCCAAGCAGTTTCGGGAGCAACGTAAAAAGCCACAGGTACTCATTTAAGGTCGCTAGCGAAGCCATACCCACAGGGCTATTGCTCGATAGGGCTGTAGGGCGAAAGGCGCTAGCGTCAGCCATGCCCGCAGGGCTATAAGGCGAAGAAGGCAACTAACATGACCACAGTGTTTCCAGGGCTGCCGTTAAATTTGAGCGTTTGGCAAAAAAGCCTGCGGTGGGTACCTACGGCAGAGCAACAGCAGCAGTTTCAGACACTATATGAAGGCATTTTGACCGGCAATCAGCAGGTTAATCTGACCCGCATCACTGAGCCCGATGAGTTTTGGGAAAAGCATTTGTGGGACTCCCTCAGCGGGATTGAGCCCTGGCTGACGGATGAACCACCGGACTGGCTGCCGCAGGTTAGCCCAGCTAAAGCACCGCGCATTATTGATATTGGGACCGGCGGCGGGTTTCCGGGGATGCCGGTTGCGATCGCACTTCCCCAAAGTCACGTCACCTTTCTTGACTCCACCCGCAAAAAAATCCAGTTCTTAGAAACCCTGGCTCAGCAGCTCTCGTTTCCCCAAACCGCTTTCGTGGCAGAACGCGCCGAAACCATCGGCCACCATCGCGATCACCGCGGCCGCTACGATATCGCCCTGGTGCGCGCCGTCGGCCCCGCCTCCACCTGCGCTGAGTATGCCCTACCGCTGCTAGACGAGGGAGGTATGGCCGTCCTCTTTCGTGGGCAGTGGTCTGACGAAGATAGCCAAACCCTGGAAAAAGCTCTGCCCCCCTTGGGTGCTTCGCTGATAGAAGTACAAGCCTTTGTCACACCACTCACCCAGGGCGTGCGCCATTGCGTTTATCTGCAAAAAACCGGTATGACGGAGATAGCGTATCCGAGGGCGGTTGGGATTCCGGCAAAACAGCCATTGTGAAAAAATCAAGGTTAGGGGCGCGATTAATTAATCGCGCCCCTAACCTTGATTTTTAATCGTCATTACCTCGACGATCTTCAACGCCAAATCGCCGGGTAGGCCCAAAATTCTATATAAATCATCCAAAAATGCTTGCTCTTGGGAGGTGACCGTGCCGTCGGTGAGCACCAGATCAGTGGCCACCGCAAAGACCGTCGGACCTAGCTCGGCGGGCAGAGCGGCCTTAGCTGTCTCAACTAAAACGCTGGGGCCATGCTGCTGAAGGTGATTGAGCAGGGTGTCTTTCATGCGGTCGAGCATGTCACCGGAGTGGTTTTTAAACAGCTGCATGCGGCTTAGCAGTGTGCGCATTTCCGCGTTCTCTTGCTCTGAGAGATAACCGTCAGCTGCGATCGCAACCAGACAAATCGCGGCAAAGGCTTCAGCTGCGCTCAGCGTAATTTTAGAGGTTTCCGTATTTTGGCCGCTAAATACCCTGTCAAATAGCCCCATGCTCATTGCCCGGTAACAGTGCTCTCTCATTGTGAGGCATTTAGCCGCCATAAAAAATGAAAAGGGAGAGAACTTAAAAGTCCTCTCCCAGGTTACTCCAGCTACAAGTCGGAAGTCTCTACACGGAATCTCAAAACACTAGCCGTCAAAAAACAGGGAATTGAAAATTAGAAACGTGGGGTATCTAGAAAGCAGATGCACCCTTAAGCCATTTGGCTCATTTCATCTTCGAGCTGCTTGAGCAGACCCATATTCCCTTGGGAACGAGCCACTTCAATACGATGCTCTAAAGAACGCTTGACACTTTCCTGATGCACCCGAGCCGCTTCCCGAATCAACTGACGGCGCTCTGCCGCAATTGGATTAAGCCCATTCAGTTTGCTTTGCAAAGAAGCGAAGACAGACTCGCGCACAGGCTGCTGAACTGCCTCAACCTGACCAGCACGATTGGTTTGATAAGCCACGCCGCGATAACTCAGCTCAGCCACCGGCTGAGGAAAAGGAACGTGACGCACATAGCTGACATGGTATGGACGACCGCGATATTGCCCTAAAATATTGCTCTCGGTTACCTCCAGCGTGGGAGGGTTGTGGTCGTACTCGACGCCGCGATAAGTGAGTTTCATGGGGGGTCTCCTCCTGAATTTGGTCCCTTGGATTTGATTGGAAAGCGTTCCTTCGGGATCAAGCCCTACTTCCGTCTCAGCAGCACCCTGCGGATTTAACATCCAACCGTCTGCGGAGATGAACGGTATAAAGTAGTTTCTGTATTCATTTTTACCGTTTTGATCGAATGTTAGCAACTCATGATGAAATCACCTAGGAAAACTTAAACCCCTTCTGGGAAAGTGTTTGAGCTGTTTTGACCGTCTAAATACTGAAAAAAAGTTGGGAAAATTCATACGTTTGGCCGATCTATGGGGTCTTGATCGACACGATTTGAAACAATTAGCGTCCGTACTTTCCACCCCTCCCTCCCCCAGGAAAATGGCCATGAACACTGGCAAACTAAGCTATCCTGGAAAGATAAGACGGAGTTACAAAACTTCACAGCTCTGCCGCAACCTTTCGCTCTTATGAAATGCACAATTAATCGCCGCGCTCAGTTTTCGGCCAGCCATCGCTATTGGCTACCGGAACTCAGCGAGGCCGAAAACCGAGAAGCCTTTGGGCTGTGCGCCAACGCCCCCGGCCACGGTCACAACTATGTCCTCTATGTGTCAATGGAGGGCGAGTTAGACAAATACGGCATGGTGCTCAACCTGTCGGATGTCAAAAAGGTGATCAAGCAAGAGGTCACCAGTCAGCTCGATTTTGGCTACCTCAACGAGGTGTGGCCCGAATTTCAAAAAACGCTACCCACCACTGAAAACATCGCCCACGCCATCTGGCATCGGCTGGCACCGCACCTGCCGATCACGAATATCCAGCTCTTTGAACACCCAGAACTCTGGACCGACTACACAGGAAACGGTATGGAAGCTTATCTGACCCTCTCAACCCACTTCAGCGCGGCCCACCGACTGGCGCTGCCCGACCTCAGCCTCGAAGACAACACCGAAATCTACGGCCTCTGTGCCCGCCCCAACGGTCATGGTCATAACTATCATCTAGAGGTCACCATCAAGGGCGAGATGGACCCACGCACGGGCATGATTGCGGACCTGGTGGCCTTTCAAGATGCGGTCGAGACCCACGTGGTCAAGCCCTTTGACCACACCTTTTTGAATAAAGACATTCCCTACTTTGCTGAGGTGGTGCCCACCGCTGAAAACATCGCCGTGCGGATTCGTGAGCTGCTACAAGCGCCGATTAAAGAGATTGGGGCCTCGTTGCATAAGGTGAAGCTCATCGAGAGCCCGAATAACTCCGCTGAGGTTTACTGCGAGGAGCCCAGCGCAACCGCTAGCCTCCAATCATCAGAGGCCCGAGATTTGGCGGCTGTCTAGGGAGGGCCCCCACCTCGCTTACGTATAATTACCGAAGTCCCTAAGCCAATTGGCGTATAGGGTCCTGACCTGAATGATTTTTATCGTTTAGGTTAATAACAAGGGGCGACAGTCAAACGCGATTAGACAACAAAACCCCTGCGATCAACGTGAGATCGCAGGGGTTTTGACATGACAACCCCAGGGGTTTTGACGTTACAAACTATCTTCCAACGCCTGAGCAGCCTGCAAAATATCTTGAGCCGCTAGCTGCAATTCAGGCAATAGGGCCGAAATAATCTGATCATTCCCTCGAAATTGATTGGGTTCTCCATACTCGGTTTGCTCTGCTGCCATGGCGTAAATCGAAAGCTTTGCTTGTTTTGGATAGCCAATGTATCGCATGCCGCCCAAAGCCGCGTAGTCAACAATCCAGTATTCTTTGACGCCGATCGCTTCATATTCAGCCAATTTGGTCAGGTAATCATCCCGCCAATTTGTGGAAACAACTTCAATCACAATCGGCGGAACCTGATAGGCCATTGCCGATCTTGAAGCCCCTTTAATCCGGTTCCACTCGGCTGTGTCAAAAACCACAATATCTGCACGCCGGGCCGTGTCTTTGCCATTGCGAGAGCCGACTAAAACCAGTTTTGAACGTTTTGGGACATAGGGCAGCGCTTGCTCAAGACAATGATGTCTGATCAGGTCGCACAAACCATCCGCCACATCTTCATGATTGGCAGTCGGGTCACTCATGGGCATCGACTCACCCTCGATGAGTTCGTAAAGCGTATCAGTGCCGTCATCCCAGGTTAGAAAAGTCTCAAGGGACATGGGAAATGGCGTGGTCACGGAAATGGGAGATTGTAGGCCATATGAAAATGTCTCCCTAAGCGGCTGAGGGGGGCTGCGGGCTGATCTATGAGCTGAAAAATATACTCAAGTGCACCGTAGAGCGTTGGCAGTCGATCGATTGTAAAGTTCTCAGCGTCTTTTACAAAAACGTCTGCCTCCAGCTTACCGAACTGCCAAAGATTGCCGTCGGTGACGATGCCATAGACCGGACTGATCATATCCTCGTTGATTTTCTGGGCAGCAACTAGCTCAGCCAAACACTGTCCCCAGCCCTGCTCAAAGTCGTTTTTCTTGGCTTCAACTAAAACAATAAAATCACTAAACGCCATTGTTTCGCTATCCGTAAGGACATCCAGATAAATTGTAGCTAACCACGATGGCTGCGTTTCTATCCATCCCCATCGTCGCTTTATAAGGATTAGTCGGAAACTTAGACCAATGGAAAACCCATTCAAAAAAGGCTACTGGCTAGCGCTAGCATTGCCAATGGTTGGAATACTGGGCTACTTGGGGCTACATTTTGTTTCGTATCCATCTACGGCTGCGATCGCAAAACAATATCTAGCGGCCATCGAACTAGGCGATACAGCAAAGGCCACCCAACTGGGCACAGCTGACTGCCAAGCCCACATTTTACATCGGGCTAACGAAGATATTGATACCTATGGGGGGACCGAAATTACCAATGTCGAGGTGCAGACCTCATCCGGTCAGGGCAGCAACAACCCAGTGGAATTCGCGGAGATTCACTTTGAATATCGCCGGTATATTGACTCAGTCCCAAAAGCTGGACAGCTCACTATCGTGACTGACTTTGAGCCAATTGGTTTACGGAAGATGATCTGTAGCGACTA
>JBCBQD010000232.1:0-9500 GCA_039820425.1 Cyanobacteria bacterium J06635_1 | reverse complement strand
TATGTAAATGGCCTGAGTGGCAACCAAATTTATTGGGCCCTCGATCCGTGGTGGCCCGGAGGACTAGGCCGCTACCGTAGATTTTCTCGCTTAGGGCACATTGATGCTCGGGGATATCGCGCACGCTGGCGGCACTAATCGATACCAAATCAAGCATAGCTGGTACGTAACTTCGATATATCTTCTGATTGCATTCGTCCGGATAAGAAGCATGATTTAGGTAATAAAGTTGGTATGTTTTTCAGCTATGTCTACGTCTATCGCCCAATCCCACCTATGGGTCGCTCAAACAGCATCACCGGAGCCGATAGCAATTACCCCCAGTAATGTATGGCTTTATACCTCTGGTGGGCTAGGTACCCTATTGATCGTGTTGGGGATTGTTTCCCAAGTTCAATTTAGTCGCGTTCGTAAAAAGCTAAAGTTCGAAATCTATAAAAATCAGGAGCTACAAAAGCGGGTCAAGCTGGCACTGAAAACCATTGGTAAGATGGAGCGCAACCCCGACCTGATTCACTCACGCGACTTTAATCTGGATTATCTAAGAATGCGAATGGAAGAAGAGCACTTCCATTTCTCAGTGGTCAACCAGCTTAAAGTAAAAGTTAAGCAGCAACTCAGTATTGCCCTGCGGCCTCAGCAAGCCCAGCAGGGGGTGATTGGTCTATCTAGCAAGCCTCGCTTGGTCGATAAAACCTTTGACGTTGAATATGCCACAGGGGATAACCCCAACGGCAAAAAGCGGGTCTTGTTCCGCATCCAGATCAAGCTGACTAAACTACCCACCCAGCCAACCTCAGTGATTGTGGGCGAGCTGATCAATTGCATTGAAAACTATCTCAGCCCAGAGCGCGAAGAGCAATTTTGGCAACCCACGCTATTGGGTCGCCTGGCAACGATGCAATGGGATCAAAAAGCCAAACCAACCCCTCTGCTGGTGCTAGAGCAGACCAGCGAAGGCGTTAATGTGACCTTTCGCAGCAGCAATCGCCGCGTTGCATTTTGAAGTAAGGGCGAGGTCACCTCGCCCTTACTTCATTTCAGCCAGTTTTTGAGGCGGGCAGCCACCTGAGGACGACGCAGCTTGCGCATGGCTTTAGTCTGGATCTGCCGCACTCGTTCGCGGGACAGATTAAACATGCCACCGACCTCTTCTAGAGTATGGGGCTCACCAGTAGTCAACCCGTAGCGCAGGGCAATGATGTCCTTCTCTCGCTCCGTTAAGACTTCGGTCAGAACGTCCGAAATCTCTTGCCGCATCATAGACTCGCTAATCTTAGACTCAGGCGACAGCGTATTACCATCTTCGAGCAATTCCATCAGCTCGGTGTCTTCGCCTTTACCCACCCTATGATTAAGCGAGAGTGACTTGCGCCGCACCTGTTGCAAACTACGGAGCTGATCGGGGGTAATCTCCAAGGCTTCAGCAAGCTCAGCCTCGTTCGGATTACGATTTAGCTGCTTGCGCAACTCCCGATGGGCCTTTTTGAGCTTATTGAGCTTCTCGACGACATGAATGGGGAGGCGAATAGTGCGAGCATCATTGGCAATCGTGCGGGTGATGCCCTGGCGAATCCACCAATAGGCGTAGGTCGAGAATTTATACCCCTTATCGGGGTCAAACTTTTCAGCGGCGCGGTTAAGCCCCAGCGCGCCTTCTTGGATTAAGTCCAGGAAGGGCACCCCCCGATTGAGATAGCGCTTAGCAATAGACACGACCAACCGCAAATTAGAGCGAATCATCCGACGCTTGGCTGAGCGGGCCTGATGCAAATGCTGCTGCAGTTGCTTCTCAGTCAGGCCAATGGCCTCAGCAAGCTCACGGGCATGAGGTTGACGCTTAAGAGCCTCTGTCAAACTACCAGAAAGCTCATCCACTTCAGCTAGCAGCCGCACCTGCCGAGCCAGCTCAATCTCCTCATCAGCCTTAAGCAGCGGGTACCGAGCCATTTCTTTGAAGAATGCACCGACCGCATCGTCTGTCAAAGACTTGCGATAAGCAGGGGCCTGGACAGTTTCACTAGGCTCATCAGCGTCATCAGTTGCTGCATCTTGAACAGCTATGCCAGCATCACCGGCATCCCAATCAAGCGATGGCTCATCAAGGACATCTGCAGCAGATTTTGAATCAGATTGTAAATCAGCGGGCTGAGCCTTCTGGGTCGGCGCGGTAGCTTTGAACTCCGCATCAGCCCATTGGAGAGCGACGCTTTTGTTGGTATTAAAGGAGGCAGCCATACGATACAACTGTGATTGCAGTTCCTTAAGCAACGATAGAAAGTGTGGAACCTATCGCTCGTGACTACACTATAGCAACCTCATCTTGAGAAGCTGTTCACTGTGATAATTTTGAATGCTTAAAAATCGACGTTGGCCAGGACTTCTTGCGGTGTGTAACGATTCATTCAGTTTATTTCGAAAGCGTAACAAAATCTATACAAGGCATCACAAACCCATGCGCGAACCATCATCAACATAGAGTTTGATCAATCGTTTTCTTGATCGCTTCTTAACATCTATTTTTTGTTGGAATTTGTTGGAAACTGTGATTATTTAGTGCTCCGTTATTGCTGCGATGTTTGAGCCCTCCCTTAAACTAAAGCTGGTATCAACTGGCTTAGAAGTCTTGGTTGATTGCCCAGGTATACAAGGGCTTTACACTTATCGTATCCCCGATGATCTGGTGGTTAATCCGGGGGATATCTTAAGTGTTCCCTTTGGGGGGCAGCTGCGGAGTGCGATCGCAATTCGCTTTGTTTCTTTAGAGGAGCAACCCCTTGAAATCAGTCAGTTGCGGGAGATTGATGCGGTCATCAGTCGTGGCTTTTTTTCGAAAGTTAACTGGCAGCTTTTAGACCGGGTTGCCCATTACTATCAAACCCCGCTAATTCAGGTGATTCGTGCAGCATTGCCCCCTGGGCTGTTAGCAAAGTCACAGCGAAGAATTCGGCTTAATCCTGACAGTATTCCAACTGATGCAGGCGCTTTGCTAAGTCAAAATGCCCAGCAACTCTTACAAACCCTCCAAAGTTCACCAATGGGGGACTACACCTGGCAATATCTGCAGCGCCAGCACAGAGGTGCTCAACAAGCCCTCCAGCAATTATTGCAGCGCGGATGGGTCAAAAGTTATTTGCAGCCACCCCAGCCCCCTCAGCCAAAACAACGCCAGGCAGTGGCCTTGACAGTGTCAGCTCCTCCCCGCGCAGACTCCCTTACGCCCCGCCAGCAAGAACTTGTTATGATACTGCGTCAGCAGGGGGGGGAACTGTGGCTCAGTGATGCATTACAACGGCTGCGCACCACTAGCGCAACCCTCAAAAAATTAGAATCTAAAGGCTATTTGACGATCGGGCCCCGCGAGGTTTTACGGGTGGGTGCCCACTCAAGCGCTGCGCCAGATCAACCTAAATCACTTACTCCCGATCAAGCCCAGGTGCTACAAACCATTAACACTCTGACCCAAAATGCCCAGGTGTTGCTTCATGGTGTGACCGGCTCGGGCAAAACCGAAGTTTATTTACAAGCGATCGCACCGCGTTTGGCCACTGGCAAATCATGCCTGGTTCTGGTCCCCGAAATCGGCCTCACTCCCCAGCTGACGGATCGTTTTCGCAGTCGCTTTGGCGATCAGGTCTGTGTCTACCACAGCGCCCTCTCCGACGGCGAGCGCTACGACACCTGGCGACACATGCTGACAGACACGCCCCAGGTGATCATCGGCACCCGCTCCGCTGTATTTGCGCCGCTCCCCAACCTGGGGCTGATCATTCTCGACGAGGAACACGACAGCAGCTTTAAGCAAGACCAGCCCATGCCCTGCTACCACGCTCGGACCGTAGCCCAGTGGCGAGCTGAGCTATCGGAATGTCCTTTAGTTTTGGGGTCAGCGACACCGTCGGTGGAGAGTTGGGTGGGAATTGGGAATGAGGTAGAGGGTAGAGAGAATTGGGTAGAGGGTAGGGTAAAAGGCGAAAGGCGAAAGACGAAAGGTGCTAGCGTCAGCCATACCCGCAGGGTTATAGGGGCTGGCCTTGTACCTGGCGAAGGCAACAACCCTGAGAGTAATCCTACCTCCCCACCTCCCCACCTCCCCACTTCCCCGTCCACTCCCCACTCCCCACTCCCCACTACCCACTACCTCTCCCTCCCCACCCGCATCAACTCCCGCCCTCTCCCGCCGGTCGAAATTATCGATATGCGTAAAGAACTCCATGCAGGCAATCGATCAATTTTTAGTCGGGCTTTGCAGCAGGGGTTTGAACAAATGAAGGCGGCGGGAAATCAGGGCCTGCTATTTATCCATCGACGGGGTCATAGCAGCTTTGTATCTTGCCGCAGCTGTGGCTATGTGATGGAGTGCCCCCACTGTGATGTATCACTGTCTTACCATCAGCTGCGCAATGAAGCTGTGCCCTATTTGCGCTGTCACTACTGTGGCTATGGTCAGAGCCATCCGCCCAATTGTCCTGATTGTGGGTCGCCTTACCTCAAAAACTTTGGCAGTGGCACACAGCGAGTGGTCAACGAATTAGCAAAGCATTTTCCGGAGCTGAGCTGCATTCGGTTTGACAGCGATACGACCCGGACTAAAGGGGCGCACCGGGCTTTACTGGGTCGATTTGCCCAGGGCGAGGCCGATTTGCTAGTGGGTACCCAGATGTTGACGAAGGGGATTGACTTGCCCCAGGTAACGCTGGTGGGGGTTTTGGCCGCCGATGGTTTACTCTACATGGCCGATTATCGGGCCAGTGAGCGGGCCTTTCAAACCCTGACCCAGGTAGCAGGGCGAGCAGGCAGGGGTGAGGAACCCGGTCGAGTCATTTTGCAGACCTACACACCGGACCACCCCGTCATTGGCGCAGTCAAACACCACAACTATGAGGCATTTATCAAAGCAGAATTGGCCGATCGTGAGGCGCTGGCCTATCCACCCTATGGGCGATTGGCCCTGTTGCGGATCACTGGGACTGACCCAGTTACGGTCGAAAAAACGGCTGAGGAGATGGCCTACAGCTTAGGGACGCGATCCTCCAAAGATGAACAGACGGACTATGAAATTTTAGGCCCTGCGCCCGCGCCCATTGCGCGGGTGGCTCGACGCTACCGTTGGCATGTGTTGATAAAACTACCTGCTAACAGCCCAGTGCCTGATTTAAGGCCGCTGCGTCAACAGTGCCCCAAAGACATCAGCTTAACGATTGATGTTGATCCCCTCAATCTTTCATGACACCTCTGGAGACAGCTCAGCCCCTAGTAACTGCGTCCTCTCCTCTCCTCACCCCTGCGTCGATCTATATCCGGCTACTAGCCATTTCTGGTTCTTGAAACCCTTTGGGTAGCTGTGGGTTCTCGACAGCCTTGCTCTGTAATAAAACCCCAAAGTTGCCCAACCCCATGGGATCAATCAACTGCCTTAGGGTTTCTCGCCGCTGTAATAGCGACTGGAGTGTTTGCTGTGATCCGGCTTGTGGCTGTGATCTGGCTTGTGATAATGCGGCCATGCGATCCCCAATGCCTAGCGCCATGAGAAATAATGCCTGCTGAGTGAAACCCACCTTCTCCAATCCAAGGGGTTGACCTTGTTTTTCTAACGCGGTGAAATCAACGTGGGCGGTGATGTCTTGCTCGCCCATATATAAATAAGGATTATCGTGATGTCGATGTTGGTAATAGCATTTCAGCGTGCCGCTGCGTCGGGCGGGGCTGTAGTAGCGGTGGGCTAGATGCCCGTAATCAATGGTGAGTACGTAACCTCTGTGGAGTTTGGCTGCGATCGCAGCCACCCAATCCAGAGCCGCTAAATTTACCTCCGTCCGATAGCCATCCGGGTATTGCCCCGATAAGAGATCGATGCCGACCAGGGCGAAGTATTCATTGATTTGAGGGGTTGAGACGGGCGCGAGAACTTCGGTGAAATGGGTGATGGGTGATGGGTGATGGGTGATGGGTAATGGGTGATGGGTGATGGGTGATGGGCCATCCCCGCGTCCCCGCGTCCCCGCGTCCCGTTCGGCTGAGCGCTCACGTCGAAGCCCGCGTCTTCCTTCCCCATCTCCCTCATCTGCTTCAACTCCCCCATCTCCATTTGCCACAAACACTTCCCAAAGCTGTCCCTGCCTCTTCTCCACCAAATGTACCGGAAACGCATCAACCAGTTCATTGGAGAAAATACAGCCAGTGATGGGTGCGATCTCATCCAAAGACGTCCATTGCAAAAACGCCTGCCAGGGAGCAAGTCGCTGCTGTTGGTCAGCCTTGAGGGCAGCTGATTTTTCAACGATAGTGTATTCCAGAGCGGCAAAGCAGTCAGGGTGATGCCGCTGGAGATAGCTGAGCACATCTGCTGCGACCAAACCTTGACCGGCTCCCATTTCAACCAGTTGAAACGGTTGAGGACGCTCTAACAGGTTCCATAGGTCCGCAAACTGGACCGCTAGCAGCTCACCAAAATCATGGCCCCAATGGGGGGAGGTAATGAAATCGCCTTGGGGGCCAAATATGGCCGCTTTTGACGCGTAGTAGCCATGTTTGGGATGGTAAAGCACCAATTCCATAAACTCAGCAAAAGAAATCTGTTGCTGAGGTGCAGCGTCAATTTGATTTGCAACGATAGGCAGTAACTCAGAGTCAGGCGTTGGCTCAGTTGTCATGGAAAGGTTGAGTACAGTCCACCCCAAATCATGACATCATCGTTAGTGTTAGAACCAGCTATTAAGGTTTGGACCTGATCATGTAAGTCGGGATATTGAGCTGCAAGCTGATCATCGCTCAGGTTATCGGCCAAAACCGTACCATCTGCCAGCCGCAACGAATACTGTATGCCCTCTGCACTAGAGCTAATCAAAACGGTTTTATCACGAAAAACCAGTTGGGTAAGCGGGGTGGTTTCAGGTTGGGGTTCACTTGCGATTGCCAAAGGCATGACTTCGCCGACCGCACCGCCCATCAGCACAATTGTTATGAGAGCTAATCCATTGAGCATTAGACGTTTCATCTCGCGAATCCTCCCAAATAATCTCACCAAATTTTGTCGAGCTTGAGTTTAAATCCGGGTAGCACCGGGTCACCTAAAACAATATCGGGATTCTCTAAAACTTCAATCGACCGATCGGACTGATAAATATGAACAGTGCGATTTTTGCGGTCGATCAGGAACCCAAGGCGAGCGCCATTGTCAATGTATTCCTGCATTTTATCTTGCAAACTAACCAACGTATCGCTGGCCGAACGCAGCTCGATCACAAAGTCCGGGCAAATCGGCGCAAAAGAAGCTTTTTGCGCAGACGTTAAGGCATTCCATCGCTCGAGCTTGATCCAGGCTGCATCCGGAGAGCGCTTTGCACCATTGGGTAGGGTAAATCCAGCTGAGGAATCAAAGCCAAGGCCGCTGCCATCTTGATCTGTCCAATTCGCTAACTGCTGAGCAATTTTAAAGTTGCGATTGCCCGTATCAGAAAAAGCTGGCGGCATGACAATAATTTCTCCCTCAGCAGTGCGTTCGATGCGGAGTTCTCGATTTGCCAGGCAAAATTCAACAAATTCCTCATCACTCATCTTATTCATGGCGGGGACAGCAACTTCTAGGGGACTGTCTGCTGTCTGAATTTGCAAAATACCCATGACCACTCACCGTTTGTGATGCTTATTTCATAGCCTAACCCAAAAGCCAAAAGCCCCACCCGAGGGCGAAGCTTTTGGCAACTATAAAATCAGCACTGCTGAATTCGGATTTTCCCCTACTTGTCGTCGAGGGCAGCAATACCGGGAAGGGTTTTACCTTCGAGTAGTTCGAGGCTAGCGCCGCCGCCAGTGGAGATGTGGCTCATCTTCTCCGCAACACCGACCTTTTCGACAGCGGCTACGGAGTCGCCACCCCCGATGATGGTGATGCAGCCAGTGCCGGTGAGCTCGGCCAGGGTATTTGCGATCGCTTCTGTACCCGCTGCAAACTTATCAAACTCAAACACGCCCATCGGACCGTTCCAGATCACGCTCTTGCACTCAGACAGAGCGGCTTGAAAAACTTTGATGGAATCAGGACCGATATCTAGCCCCATCCAGCCATCGGGGATGTTATCGATGCTGACGGTCTGAGCATTGGCATCGGGGGCAAAGTTGTCAGCCACGACCACATCGGTCGGCAACAGCAAATCAACGCCTTTTTCCTTGGCTTTAGCTTCCAGAGACTTAGCCAGGTCTAGCTTATCTTCTTCGACCAGGGACTTACCGACACTGAGGCCGCGAGCCTTGTAGAAGGTAAAGATCATGCCGCCGCCAATGAATAGCTTATCGACCTTCTCAAGCAGCGTATCAATCACGCCAATTTTTGAAGACACCTTAGAACCGCCGACGATAGCAGCCAGGGGACGCTGGGGATTATCGATAGTGCTCTGCAAATACTTCAGCTCTTTCTCAATCAAGAAACCACTGACAGAGGGGCTGAGATATTGAGTCACCCCTTCAGTCGAGGCATGGGCCCGGTGGGCGGTCCCAAACGCGTCATTAACATACAGATCTGCATTAGCCGCTAATTTTTCTGCAAACGCCGGGTCGTTGCTGGTTTCGCCCTCATAAAAGCGAACATTCTCCAGCAGGGCAACTTGGCCGTCTTGCAAACCATCCACGGCGGCCTTCACAGCATCACCAATGCAGTCGTCACACTTCACTACGGTTTGCCCTAATAGCTCAGACAGACGATTAGCCACTGGTGTCAAACGCATGCTGTCAACTACTTTCCCTTTGGGGCGACCAAAGTGACTCGTCAAAATCACCTTGGCACCTTTGCCAGTGAGGTCTTGAATTGTCGGCAGCGCAGCCCGAATCCGCGTGTCGTCCGTAATGTTGCCCTGATCGTCCAGGGGCACATTGAAGTCCGCCCGCATGAGCACCCGTTTGCCTGACACGTCACTGGCTGACAGGTCCGCTATGGATTTCTTCGCCACAGAATTACCCTCCTAAATGCAGATATGAATGCAGTATTGTTACGTTATGCACGCCTCAATCTAAAGCTAGACAAAGGTTGTCTACCCTAGATCGCGGAGTACTCACTAAAAAAGAACCCAATAGGTATGATCGCCTATTGAGATTTCTCATCATTCTACCTAAGTCTGTGTCTTCTCTACGCTAAGCCATGTTTAAGACGGTTCTATTCCCCATAGACGCCAGCCCAGAAGCCCAGCAGGCGGCAGGCACGGCGGTTGAACTCATCAAATTTCACCAGAGTCGCTTATATCTTTTGTCGGTTGTGGAGGCGGCTGACGCCGAGGGGCGCGTTAATCACCCTGAGCAGGCTTCGCCCGAAGCCGTTGCCCAACTCCTGGAAAAAGCGAAGGCCCTCTTTAACGAGCAAGGTATTGAGACCGAAGCCATTGAACGAGAAGGTAAACCCGCCTTTGTCATTTGTGATGTGGCGGATGAAATCTCAGCTGATTTGATTGTCATGGGCTGCCGAGGCGTTGGCCTCACCGACGAAGGTCAGGCTGACAGCGTCAGCAATC
>JBCBQD010000231.1:0-9539 GCA_039820425.1 Cyanobacteria bacterium J06635_1 | reverse complement strand
CGACAGGCTGCCCGCAGCGTTGACTCATCTAATATGTATACATATTAGATGAGTCAACGCTGCGGGCAGCCTGTCGCCAGTATCGCGAAGCGTTTAAGCGTCACTATCCAGGTGATTCGCTGATTGTGTATGCGTCGAAGGCGTGGAACTGTCTGGCGGTGTGTGCGATCGCAACCCAAGAAGGGATCGGCATCGATGTGGTCTCCGGCGGCGAACTGTATACCGCAATCAAAGCCGGGGCGGCGGCGGACAAACTCTATTTTCACGGCAATAACAAATCCTTGGATGAGTTACAGCTGGGGTTAGACACTGGTTGCCGCATCGTTGTTGACAACTGGCACGAGCTTAAGACCCTGGCAAACCTTGCCACCCAGCAGGGCAAAGCGCCCCCGATTTTGCTGCGCCTCACCCCCGGCATTGAGTGCCACACCCATGAATATATTCGTACCGGCCACCTGGATAGCAAATTTGGGTTTGACCCCGACCAGTTAGAAGCCGTCTTTAGCTTTGTCAGCAAGCAGTCTAGCCTGCAATGCATTGGTTTGCATGCCCACATTGGCTCTCAAATTTTTGAGCTGCAACCCCACCAAGATCTAGGTGGGGTCCTGGTACAGTGGTTGCAAAAAGCAGCCAGCTATGGGTTACCCATCAGCGAATTAGACGTGGGTGGGGGGTTGGGTATTCGCTACACCGAAGCCGATGACCCACCGAGTATCGAGGACTGGTCAAAAACTGTTTGCCAAAGCATCGCAGCCGCATGCCAGGCCCAGGGCGTCACACTGCCGAAGCTGCTGTGTGAACCAGGGCGATCGCTAATTGGCTCATCTTGTGTGACGGCCTACACCGTGGGCAGCCAAAAGACCATTCCAGATATTCGCACCTACGTAGCCGTCGATGGAGGCATGTCTGATAACCCCAGACCGATTACGTATCAATCGGTTTATCGGGTGTTGGCAGCCAACAAAATGTCAGCTCCGCTGAGTGAAACCGTCACCCTGGCTGGCAAACACTGCGAATCGGGAGATGTGGTGATCCAATCGGCACAGCTACCAGCGCTAGCGGCTGGGGATATTGTGGTGGTCCCCGGCACAGGTGCCTACAATTACAGCATGGCGTCTAACTATAACCGAGTAGCGCGACCAGCAGCGGTGCTTGTCAATCAAGGCCAGGCCCAGCTGATTTTACAGCGAGAGACCTATGAGGATTTGATCCGGCAGGATCGCTTGCCCGCCCATTTAAAGCCCCAGTCAAAAACCCAGTAAAACCCCAGTCAAGCCTAATTAGAGCCCCAATAGATGAATCGATTGCTGACCAGTGGTTGATTGGGCGGTTACAGGTCGCGCAAACTTGATATCCTAAACGGGCTGCAACAAAAACGCTGTTCGCTTAACCTCGGCTTAGAAAGACACCTGTGGGTGGATTTAATTTGGATAGTTTGGTTTCACATGCCTGAAGTGGTCTGACTCTTGCTGCGTCTGGTTGTCGATATTTGTTTGGTCCTCATCCTCATATATATGGTGCTTGTCGTCATCGGAGAGCGCCGTACACTTTGGATGGTCAGAGGACTCATTGTTTTGATGCTGGCGGCAGCACTCAGTCAGCAGCTCGAGTTGGCGTTGCTCAGTTTTGTGCTAACTAATTTGGTGATTGGCTCAGCGGTTGCAATGGCGTTTATGCTACAGGCTGAGTTTCGTCGCCTGCTAGAGCAGTTAGGGCGGGGGGAAATCCTCCAGTTGTTTGTGCCGCAGAATAACTCCCCCCCTAAACCCGACAGCATCATTGATGAAATTGTGGATGCCGTTAAGGAGCTTTCTCAAAACCGAACCGGGGCGCTGATGATTTTAGAAACCGATCGCCCCATCGACGAGGGGGATTTTTCGGTACCGGGGGTGCGCCTCAATGCCGAGGTGTCTAAAGAGCTGTTGCAGACCATTTTTCAGACCAGTACACTGTTGCACGACGGAGCTGTGCTGATTAGAGCCTCCCGGGTGGTGGCTGCCAGCGTCATTTTGCCGATTTCAGAAAAAAGCGCCTCCCGGCAATTGGGAACCCGCCACCGGGCTGCGATGGGCATTACCGAACGGGTCGAAAACTGTATCTGTATCGTGGTGTCTGAGGAAACGGGCTCCATTTCAGTGGCTGAAAAGGGTATGCTCAACCGTCCCCTGACCAGCAGTAAACTGAGGGAGCTGCTCAGAGAGAAATTCTCACCCACCGTTGAGGCTGACACGGTGGCTCCCCAACTGCGCAGCATCGGGCGACGGCTGGGGCTCCAGGGTGGTCAAGCCTGGCAAACGATGCGGCGGCTTTTGGGGTTACCTAAATCAAGACGAAAAAAATAGGGGGAGCGTATCCCTTAAAGCAACATAGTTTGGTTAGGTCAGAAGCTAAAATTCTTACTTTAGGAACAGCGCTTTGCCTTACCCCCCTGACTAAATGCAAGCTTTATCTAAAACCGCATGCATCGTTTGAAATAGAGGTTCCTCGGGGCGACTGACCAAAATAGCCTTGACCAGACTGACAAAGGCTTGATCAATGACAGCGCTGTTGTAAAGGCTTTTGGTGGTGGCGTAATGGTCAAATACCGAGATTTCTAATTCATCGGTTTCAGCGGTCTGTATGCCGGCTGGGCTCCAGGAAATGGCCTTGCCTCGTAGGGTCATTTGGAACCAGCAAATGGCTTGGTCGGCCAGCTCAAAAACCACATCAAAATAGGGCTCTCCCCCCTGGAACCAAACCCGCTCACCCTGACCGCTGGCTTTCATCCATCGGCTGTCGATCTTGCGGAGCGAAATTGCCAAAGCCTGGGCGACTGAGAAATTGACTGATGGGTCGGCCAGGGTCCTATCTGTGACGGCAGGCTGCCCAGTAGCGGGCTGGGTAACCATAGGCTGGGTAACCGTAGACTTAGATAAATCAGTAGACAAGGTGGGGTCGCCTACCTGGGGTGATTGCGCTAGCATACGTGTTTTTCCTTAGTGGTGGCGGCGGTGCAGTCATCGCAAGTGCCGCCTGATGTTCTACAGGGGGACTTCTCCATCATGCCCGATAGAGCGTTATCTCAAAAGTATAAAAAGATTCATAGGACGCAATCCGCATATCTTCGGTTTTTAGCGACATGTCCTAAAGGGCAGCCGTTTTCTATCCTGGGTTGACTTCCTCAATCTCCGCCAGGATGCGATCGCGAAAATCAGTATCTTGGTTAGCCAGGCCAAGCAGCTGGAGATATTCGGCCACCTGCAAATCATTGTTACGCATCAATCGAAAGGCTTCTGCTTGAATCGATTGCTCAATTTGTAAAGATTCTGCCTCGGTTTCAGCCTGCTGAAGTTCTCGCCCGCGCTCATTGATGAGCGTCACCACCTGGATGTAGGCATTCGCAAACTGGCTAATTTTCTCAGAGGGGATATCGGCAGCTTGGGTAATCGGTGAGGTTACAGGGGCCTCGTCCGTCGGCAGCCCAGCCGCCCAACTGGGCGCGCACCAGAGCATCATGACAAGCATGCATACTAGCCCCCTTTTGAGACCTTTATAAAGCCAGGAAGACAAGTCATTAAACAGGTCGTTCAAGGTCCTTACTATATACATGGTGCCCCCATCCAACTGCGATTAATAATCCATCTCTGCCAATGGATGTGCCCATTTTACCGCTTTATTCCCCTGTTCTTGCCTCCTGTGCCAGGTGCGATATACTGCCCCTCTACTACCGGCTTTGCCCCTCTACCCAACCTCACTCACCCGTTTTTTCCAACTGAAGGAAAATTTGATCACCAGTTCAGCCGTATATGATTATCATTTATATATGCTAAGCATAAATACGCAGTGACTCATGGTAAACATGAATGCACCGGCTAGGCATTATCCTGAGGCATCACCTTAATTCACAGAGCAAAAATTCATAGAGCACATTGAAACCATGTCAGGCGAGCAAACTCCTCAAGTAAATGTTCAGGGCAATCTTTCGGATCGCGAACTCCAGATTGTAGAGTTGGTCGCTGGTGGCTTAACCAATCAAGAGATTTCGGACAAACTCGAAATCAGTAAGCGAACGGTGGACAACCATATCAGTAATATTTTGAACAAGACCGCGACGGGTAATCGGGTTGAGCTATTTCGCTGGGCACTCCAGTCGGGTAAGGTCTGCATTGATGATGTCAACTGCTGTCAGCTGCCCCAACCCGAGGATGAGGATCTGGCATCTTAGTTGGGTAGTGGGCTTCGACGTGAGCGCTCAGCCGAACGGTGGTGGGTAATGGGTGGTTAAGTGGTGGGTAATGGGTGGTTAAATTTGGTAGGGTGGGCATTGCCCACTTTCAGGTAACGTTTGATTGAGTAATGTTTGATTGAGCATACCAGGGTGGGCAATGCCCGTCTGACCTTTCGCTGTCAAACCCGATGAGTAATCTTCAAGCCATTCGCGGAACCCGAGATATTTTGCCTGAGGAAGTTACCCTTTGGCAGCATGTCGAGGCAACGGCGCGAACCTTCCTAAATCAGGCAGCTTATCGAGAAATTCGCCCGCCGATGTTTGAGCAAACTGAGCTATTTGCTCGGGGCATTGGTGAGGCCACCGATGTGGTCGGCAAGGAAATGTATACCTTTGAAGATCGCGGTGGGCGCTCGATCACGCTGCGGCCAGAAATTACGGCGGGGCTGGTACGGGCCTTTATTGAAAACAAGCTGTTTGCCGATGGTGGGGTACGGCGACTCTGGCACCTGGGGCCCGCGTTTCGCTATGAGCGGCCTCAAAAGGGACGACAGCGACAGTTTCATCAGTTAGATGTGGAGGTCTTGGGCAGTCGCGACCCGCGGGCCGATGTGGAGGTGATTGCGATCGCAACCGACATTCTCCAGGCTCTGGGGCTTAAATCTCTCACCCTGGACCTTAACTCTGTCGGCAATGGCGAAGACCGCCAGGCTTATCGTGATGCCCTGGTTAACTATCTGAGCGCCCACAAAGATGACCTCGACCCCGACTCCCAAGATCGCCTTACCCGCAACCCGATGCGGATTTTAGATAGCAAAAACGAACGCACCCAAACAATCATTAAAGATGCCCCCAGTTTGCTCGATTACCTGGGCGATGACTCACAGCGTCATTTTGAACAGGTGCAGCAACAGCTAACAAATTTGGGCATTGCTTTTAGTATCAATCCTCGTTTGGTGCGTGGGCTCGACTATTACACCCACACCGCCTTTGAGATTCAGTCCGCTGACTTGGGGGCACAGGCAACTGTGTGCGGCGGTGGTCGCTATGACGGACTGGTGAAACAACTGGGCGGACCCGATACCCCAGCCATTGGGTTCGCCATTGGGCTAGAGCGACTGACGATTTTGCTACAGCAACTCCAAACAGCGACTCCAGTCGCTTCGTTAGATTTCTATGTGGTTTCTCGAGGCGATAAAGCCGAGCCCGCCGCCACCGTACTGGCCCAAAAGCTTCGCCATGGTGGGGCTTCGGTAGAAATCGACCTGAGCGGTAGCGCTTTTGGCAAACAATTTAAGCGCGCCGACCGCAGCGGTGCGGTAGCCTGTCTAATTTTGGGTGATGCTGAAGCCGAGAACAACACCGTACAGCTAAAATGGCTGGGCTCAGGGGAGCAATCTGAGCTATCCCAGGCCGATCTACTCGGCAGCCTCCCTGATCTACAAGACAAAATTGCCCAGCTTCGCACCGATGCCGCAGGTTGAAATTACCACCATCTATTTAGAAATGACCGCTGCGGATAGGCTCACCCCATCCGCAGATAGCGGGTTGAATATCCTGGAGGCAACAGTGCCCTGTCCAGAGCTGAATCGGTTTCTGTATGCAGCCGTGGGCGGCCAGTATTATTGGCTCGGTCGGCTAACCTGGTCTTATCAACAGTGGCTCGACTATCTCAGTCAGGACAGCGTCCGGACCTGGGTGGGCTATGTGGGCGGCAACCCCGTCGGATATTTTGAACTCTCGCGAGAGAATAGGGAGGTGGAGATTGCCTACTTTGGGCTCCTGCCCCAATTCTACGGTCAGGGGCACGGTGGTTATTTGCTCAGCAAAGCCATTCGCAACGCCTGTGTCTGGCAGGCCAAGAGAGTTTGGGTCCATACCAACAACTTAGACGGTCCCTACGCACTGCGCAACTATCAGGCCCGAGGTTTGACCATTTATGACGAAACGAGAGAATTTTACGATCTGCCAAGCACCCCAGTTGGCCCCTGGCCGGGTTGGCAGTCAACGTAACAAACTGTCCACTTCTCGGTTCGGTTTTTGACCCCAGTGCTAGGGTGAGAACATGACAAGTTCCCTCTAAAATGACCAACGCACCTCATAACCCGCCACCGCCTAACGCCCGCGGTGAGCTAGTGCAATTTATCGAAGCCGCTCGCGAAAAAGGCGCTTCAGATGAGTTTATTAGTAAGCTTTTGCGCAGCTTTGGCTGGCCCCAGCGAGAGATTGAGCGAGCCTTTTATCAGGTTTACGAGCGGCTAGTCGGGTACCCCATTCCCTCACCAGGAGGCGGGGCTGGCGAAGCAGCCAGGGATGCGTTTATGTATCTCCTGTCATTTTTGACGCTGGCGCTCTGGACCCAGGCCCTGGGAGAAATGGCCTTTATCTTTATTGACCAGTTTATTCCCGATGCGCTCAACCGCAGTTATGGCAATCCATCGTGGCAGGTCTCTTTTTGTTTGGCTCGACTCATTGTGGCCTATCCCATTTATTTACTGGTGATGCGACAGATTCTCAAGGAGTTGGCCCGCTATCGGCATAAAAATTTCTCAGGTGTACGCCAGTGGTTGACCAATTTAACGCTACTGATTACCGCCCTGATTGGTATTGGCACACTCATTGCGTTTTTGGCCTCTTTCCTGCAAGGTGAGCTCACGCTGCGGTTTGTCTTAAAGGTCGCAGTTATTCTCATCATTGACGGTGGCGTACTCTGGTATTACTCAGCCTGGCTCAAGCGTCGCCCTCGCCCCGTGAGGATCGAACCATGAAATCACGCTCTTTTGAAAAATCTTTTGCTACGGTGGCGACAGTGGCGGTTATTGCAGGCATCGTGGCAGGCTTTTGGGTATTAGGCACCCCCGGTCGTCAGCGCTCGATTGCCTCTGACCAGCGGCGGTTAAACCATTTGCAAGAAACTGCCAGTACCCTGTATTGGCGCGCCCAGGACCAGGGTGACAGCTACACGCTGCCCGAAACGTTGAGTGCTAGCGAGTTAGGCAAAGACCCCATTACCCAACAGCCCTATGAATATACTCGCCTAAGTGACGACACCTATGAACTCTGTGCTGAATTTGAAACCGACAGCAGCACCTATTCGCTGCGCAATCGGCCTGCAGACGATGCTGAAAGGTGGGACCATCCAGAAGGGCGACACTGTTTTGAGTTTAAGCTCTCAGAACAACCACCCTCCTTTTATTAGGCAGCTTGTTTGCTTCTGCAATCGGTGTGTACGGTATCGACCTGTGCCGGATAACCCGCATGTAGATTGAGCCCCTGGAGAATAGGGCGAGACTGCGAGTTGGCAAAGTGCAACACACTCAGAGTCCCTACATTTAAGGCCAATGACCTGTGCTCAACCCCCAGGATTTTCGCCAGTAGGGTTTGAATCTTCTCAGGGGTGGCAATCACTAACCCCGTCATCAAGCTCTCACTAGATTGGTTGCGCAGATTGAGGGTATACTGCCATGTCTGGAGAAAGTCCTCACGCTGAACCTGGAGCTGCACCGTTTCTGGATGCCCCCCCAACAGACTCACTGCTTGTAAATCACTGATTAGATCGTAAGTTCGCAAACTAAAGTCAAGGTGGGTTGAGCGTAATCGGGACGAGACTTGAGCAGTTGATGTCTCTGATGTCATGGGTAAAAACAGCAACCGCAACCCCTGCTTGCCTGCTTTGATTTTGGGAAGTGCCTCACCAATGGCAGCCGTATCATTAAGCTGACACAGTCGAACAGATTGGATGGGTTGGGAAATTTCTAAAAGGCTGACCCCGCAGTTAGACTGTTGCAAACAGTGATGGTGTTGAGCGGTCAGACCCAGGGCCGTGCTAATCAGGGCATGAATCGGGCCCCCGTGACTCACCACTAGCAGTGTTTGACCTGGGTGACGAGAGAGGACACTCTGCCAGAAACGCCCTGCCCGTTCATACAGATCGCGCACAGGGTAGAACGAGGCCATTTGAAACTCATGGGGCTGCTCAATCCAGCGGCGATAGGTTTCTGTATGCTGAGTCCGCACGGTTTGATAGGGCAGACCTTCCCAATCGGGTAAGTCAATTTCTCGGAGGTCATCCCTCAACTCAATCGTAAACGCCTCAGCCTGGACTTCATCCAGCACAATATCAACTGTCTGCCGGACTCGCTTGAGGGGACTGGCATAAACCGCATCAATTTTTTCATACTTTAGCGCTTGCCCCACAAGTTGGGCCGTGCGCTGCCCATGGGCATTCAGGACAGCTTTGTCTGAGCTGCCCTGGTAGCGACCCTGTTCGTTGTAGGTGCTGCGACCGTGGCGGACAAAAATTATGCGAGTGGGCGGAAAGAGAGGCTTCATAACGACTTCGTCAATGGTGTGAGCAAGGAATTAATTGAAATGGAGATGTCAAGGGTGCCGTAGAAAGGGGAAGATTTGGGGAAGGGAAGAATGGGAGGTAGTGGGTAATGGGTGATGGGTAGTGGGTAATGGGTAATGGGTAGTGGGTAAAAGGCGCTAGCGTCAGCCCTAGCGTTCGCGAAGCTATGCCGAAGGCTTTAGCCATGACTTTTAGGCTATTGCCCTGTGGGCTATAAGGGGAAGGGCGAAAGGGGCGGTGGCGTGGAGGTGTTCTATTACGACACCGTAACCTGAACTGGATGCTCCACCCCTGGGTGGCGTTGAACGTAGCGGTTGTAGAGAAAGTGGTTTAGGCGACGTTCGACGTTAACGAGGAATTTCTCTAGCGGCGGGCTGCCTTTGCCAAAGGTGAGCCGGTTTACGAGGGGTTTGATCAGCAGTTCGTGGCGACGACTGCCGAGACCTGCGTAGCGCCGCTTGAAGTATTTGTCTTCGGTTAGATTCCATTTATCGCGCAGGTGGTGCAGGCTGGCGAGATCCCAGGCATCGCTCCAGCGCAGCATAAAGTAGGGCAGGTCATACCCCTTAAAGTCAGGTAGCTGGAGTTTGCCAAACCAGGCCATTAGGCCAGCTTTATTGGAGTCGATCCCCAGAGTGTCGGTGGTCACGACGGCTGTGCGCTCACTGTAGACGGTGCCGCCAGCTTCGGTGACCATAAAGCAAAAGTCGATGTGTTCACGGGTGGCCATCATGCCTTCATCAAGCAGGCCGGTTTTCTCAAATATGGTGGTGCGGGCCAACATGCAGTGAAACTCGACGTAGTCGCACTGGGTGCGTTTGATTTGCTCGGGGACTGATGCGATCGCAGTCCCGGTCAGGTAGGCTGATTGTTTAATCAGGCGTCGGGTTTGCCCGCGTTTCACATCGGTTTTGATGTATGAGCGGCCCCCGGCATTATGGATGACCTGATGAAACGGCTGACCAATGCAGGTTAGAGGAC
>JBCBQD010000230.1:0-9556 GCA_039820425.1 Cyanobacteria bacterium J06635_1 | reverse complement strand
CCCATGAAGACCCCCATAGCCAGGTTGACCACCCAGGGAATAGTAAACACTGTAATCAGGCTGCTAATTGCAGTGAGCGTGATCGACAGAGCCACATTTCCCTGGACCAAATAGGTCACCAGGTTAGATGTCGGTCCCCCGGGGCAGGCCGCTAAAATCATCATGCCAACGGCTAACTCTGGGGCGAGGGGAAAAAGCGTCGCTAGCAAAAAGCCCACAACCGGCAGCATGATCAACTGAGCTATCAGCCCAAGTATGACCGCTTTGGGCTCAATCAAGATCCGCTGAAAGTCTTTGACTGTCAAGCCGAGACCCATGCCCAACATGATGATAAACAGGGCCAGGGGTAAAAAAACTGCGGTTAAAAAATTTGATTCCATGGCGTCCTCTAAAGTCCTCTATCAACAGAACGCCTCAAGGGGCTGTTGATAGAGTCCACTTTACTACAGTGCCGAGGAATGAGAATTTGACCAGCGGGCAAACAAAATTATTTTCAGCCGTTAAAAAGTGAAAGGCATTAGGGGAACAGATGGAGGCCACACGCAGATGAGTCGTGGTTTAATGAATTGCCAGAGCCTGGCGTAACCGCGTCTGGTCTTCGGAGCTAATGCTAAACCGGCCTTTTTCGACATCCCGAATCCAACTCTGGCTCTTGCCAAGGCGATCAGCCAGGGCGCGCTGAGTAAAGTTTTGGCTTTGGCGGGCCGCTTTGATCGCGCTAGCGGAGAGCTGTTCTGAGTGAGTGGCTTTAGATTGAGAACGGCGGCGACGTTTGGAGGTGCGATGACGGAGGGTATGCTGCCATTGCTCCGATAGCTCAAAGCCTAAAAGCCGAGCATTCATTAACCGTTGCCATTTATCCCGTGGAGCGTTGTCTGTCAAGCTCAGTGCCTGGTTTGCGTCGTCGATCCAAAATTCGAGGGCATCGTCAACGTCATCGGGAATGTCGGCTACTTTGGCCCACAGTGGCTGAATATCGGGGGGGTAGGTCTCTGGATCAAACAGGGGCTTGAGACCGTAATAGTAAATAGTCTCCAGGTCACTCTCAAAGGTCTTGAGCAGACGCTTATGGGCACCGCGCACGGTGGTGACATTCTTTAATCGCGCTTCGCCATAGGCAATGCGCAGCAGAGTACGCACGGTCAGCCGGTGGTCGCCCCCCAGCCGCAGCTTAAACAAGAGCCACAGCAGCAGACGAATCGCCCCTTCATGCTGTTGCCAGTTGCTCATCACCTCCGTGATTAGCGATTGGGGCAGGGTGCTGTACTGGTAAAAAGCAGTCTGGTGGCGATAGTCTTGTTTATTGAGAAAGTGTTTTGCCCAAATACCCGCTTTGATGGTAAAACCGAGACCAATCAGGTGGCGATAGCCCTGGGCATCTTCTTCAAAATAGTATTCGGTATTGAGCAGATGCCAAACAGGGTGTTCCTCGAGGGAGAAGGCTTTGACTTTGCCCTGGCGGGGCCAGTCGAGAGCAACCAGAAGTTGGCAAGCCTGATGCACCCAATCTTTGATCAGGGTGAGTTTGTCCAGTTTGGACAGGTCTTTACGCTTATCGAGGCCCAAGTATTGCTCAATGTGCTGATCATTGAGGGCGAAGGTGTCTTCCCAAGGGCTGTCAACGGTGGTGGCATAGGCGGCAAAAATTAGATGGACACAGGTGGCGCGAATGTCGAATTGATCAATCGCCGCTGTCGCCGCTTTCTCTCGCATCGGCACGGGCAGTTCGCTCTCAGGGTCTGCCGCCAGTCGAAATTGCATTTCGCCTCGCCCCCGATGCACGGGGCGACGATAGCAGAGCTGGCCATCACGCTCTGTCTGCCAGGCAAGATGCTGGCGCTGGGCTAAGATGTTGCAGGCTTCCCAAACCACCATAGAGGAGGCAAAAGAGGTTGTTTTGCCATTGAGAAAGATAGCGGGAATGGCAGGGGGGAGGAGGGTGCTTTTGCGCCGTCCTTTTTTGGGCTGTAGGGGCGTGAGCGATCCCACGCTACAGGCGGCTACACAGCGAGGAATTTCCACATCTGGGCACCCGTCGCAAAGGGTCGGATCGATCCAGTAGCCCTCCCGCTCAGCCTCAGGCTTGATGGCCCCATTTGGACATTCGGGCTGACAGCTATCACAGAGAATGCAGTTGTCCTTGATGGTATAAGCCATAAACAAAACTTACCGGCTGGCAGGCTAATAATTTTCTGTTATTGCGACCTCACGCTATTAGGGATAACAATCTAGGACTTGGGTATTCTATGTCACTCGATACGGTTTAATTATTTTTTTAGTAAGTGTCTGAGAGATGTTTAGGGTGGACTTTTGAGGTCAGATTTTTGTTGTCCGGACGACAATTTTATAGGAAAAAACAACTCACCGGGCCTCTCCTAATACCGTTCATTGATAAAAACTTTAGATGTCTGTTCAGGCTTAGAGATTTCTCAATCATCAAGATGTTTAACGCGAACTTTTGGGCTCAGATTTTTTGTTATCCAAATCACGTTTTCGAATCAATCGATCTGTCGCCTCTCTCTTGGAAACGACGACTGAATAATCAGAGCCGATCTAAAACAGAAAAAAATTAGAACAAATATAGACTTATCTAGCCAGGTTTTTGTATCGTTTTAGGTGGCTTCTCAAAAGATCAGACGTAGAACAGTATTTTTCTACTTAATTTTTTGCTCAATTGAAGTTAGCTGGGGGTGAGGAGTGAGTCAGGATTGGATCGTCACAGAAGCGGGGCAATGCGATCTATGCCCCACCCCCCGAGAATGGGACTTACTTGAAACTCCGTACCGTTTTTATCGGTTTTTGACGGAGGTCGAAGAGGGGCTTAAGCAGGCGACGACTGAGCATCAATGTGAGTGCCTGCCCACCCTCCGCCGGCTAGTTCGTAAACTTGTGCTTAACTCCTATTGGTTAAAAATTCAGCGTCCTGAGCCTGACTTGACCACAGAAACGGCTATTCTCAATCTCTACGATGAAATTGGCTATCCTTTAACGGTTCAGATTGAGACCCTTGTGCCAGGGGCCGTGTCGTCGGTGCATAGCCATGGCACCTGGGGCGTGGTGGCAATATTGCAGGGTCAAGAAAAAAATACCCTATGGCGACGGGCTCCTGAGCCAGCGTTCCCGGACAAACTTAGCTGTGTTGCGGAGCAGACTTTGACATATGGAGATGTCATTAGCTTTGTGCCAGCAGCAATTCATAGCATACAAGCCGTCGGAGAGGAACCGTTGGTGACGTTTAACCTTTATGGAGAGACTGAGCGCAAACAGCGATTTGAATTTGATCCGGTCACCCATCAGGCCAAGCGCTACTAAATCCAATCGGAACTTCATGCATGACCCTAATCCGTTTTTTGAACTCCCCTACGAGTCAACGCTGGCCGCCCTGGGCGATGCCTTTTATGATCGCGTTCGACCGGCAATCTTTCCGAAATCTCTGCTCCGATTTCGCAATGACGATCTGCTGCCTCTGCTGGGCCTGGCCCCTGCAACGATTGCCGATCGGCACTTCACTGAAGCTTTTGGCCAATTTAAAGGGCAGCTGATAGAGAGCCAATCAGAGAGACAACAGGAAAACCATCCTGAAAGTCCCCCGGAAAAATTGCAATCAGGATTGGCTTTGCGTTATCACGGCTATCAGTTTGGTCAGTACAATCCTTATCTGGGGGATGGCCGCGGCTTTCTCTATGGTCAGGTTCGCACCGTGACCGGGCAGCTTCTAGATTTGGGCACCAAAGGCTCGGGGAAAACGCCCCATTCCCAGGGACGAGATGGACGCATGTCTCTGCTGGGGGGTGTCCGAGAAGTTTTGGCGGCAGAAGCCTTGCATCGGTTGGGCATACCGACCTCTCGAGTGCTCAGTTTGATCGAAACTGGAGAAGATCTGGCCAGGTCGGATGAGCCTACCCGTTCAGCGGTGATGGTTCGCCTCAGCCGGTCTCACATTCGCTTTGGTACCTTTGAACGGCTGGACTATTTTGACCGCCCTGATCTGATTCGGCAGCTGCTCGATCATGTGATTCAGCTGTATTATGGTCACCTGTGGCCATCTCCCGATCGAGACATTCAATTTTATGCTGAGCTGGTGCAGCGAACCGCTGAGTTGGTTGCCCAGTGGATGGCGGCAGGGTTTTGCCATGGTGTGCTTAACACCGACAACATGTCCATTGTGGGTGAGGGCTTTGACTACGGCCCCTACGCTTTTATTGACACCTATAGCCCCTACTTTACGGCGGCTTCCTTTGATCTCTGGGGGCGATACAGCTATCGCAATCAACCCAGTATTTGTCGTTGGAACCTGGAGATGTTACAACGCCCCCTGGCAAGGGTGATGCCGAAAGAACCAATGGAAACGGTGCTGGAGTCGTTTACTGAGCGATATGATCGGGCCTATCACCAGGCGATGCTAGGTAAACTAGGCTTTAAAGATCTCCCGGTTGAAAAGGCCAACGCGTTGATTCAACTCACTCTGGAGGTGTTGTTTATGACCCAAATTGGATATCATCGATTTTTCCAGGAATTGCGACAGCAGTTTTCTGCCTCATGGCGGGAAGACCCCACCGCCATTTTTACCGATCTTAGTTTTCTGGAATCTGCTGAGCAAGTGATTGCCCTCAAGCCCTGGAAAGCGCTATATCATCAATTGTTGCAACAGCAGTCAGTGACTGCAATGGATACCATTGCCCAATGCCTGGGGTGTCACACCCCCAAAATGGAACTCTCACAGTCTGCGATCGCATCGGTGTGGGCTGCCGTAGAGCAAGCAGATGACTGGCAGCCTTTTTCTGATCTCATCACGGCGATCGCTCGCGCTTAAGCATCAGGCTAGCAACCCCAATGCCAAGGATGGCGAGTAGCGCCATGGGATAAAACGCATAAGTGTAGGTGCCAAACCAATCTCGAATGCGCCCGGTCGCCAGCGTACCGGCCAGGGCACCGACGCCGTAGGCCGTAAACACGATTCCGTAATTTTGAGCATACTGGTCAGGATTAAAAAAGCGGAGGGTCGTGATCGGAGCCATGGCTAACCAGCCGCCCAAGCAAAACCAAAACAGACAAAAAGCGACTAAATAGGTGCCGACCTGTCCGGGTTGAGCCTGGATCATCAGCACGCAGGCAGCCAAGACCAGGGTATAGGATGCGATCGCAACATAGTGCGGTTTCAGACGATCGCTGAGCCAGCCAAACAGTGGCCGACTGACGCCATTAAACAGGGCAAACAGCGAAACGCTACCGGCGGCCATTCTCGGATCGATATTAATAATCTCTTCACCCACTGGCCCCGAGATGCCAATGGCACTTAAGCCAATCAGGGTGCCAATTGCATAGCAGCTCCACAGCCCATAAAACGAACGACTTTTGAGCAAGCGCTTGGGATAGTCTCGGGGAAGCGGGGTCGTGGGAGCCGTAACATTTTGACGAGGATGCCAGTCCTTTGGGGGTGATTTTAATATGAGTGCAATGGCTAGAATGATTGCCATAAAGACAATGCCTAAGATTCGCAGTGTGGGTCTAACGCTGTAGGCTTCAATTAACTGGTTGGCTAAGGGGGCTGTGATCAGAGGAGATAGCCCAAAACCAACGATCGTTAACCCCACCGCCAATCCTTTTTTGTCAGGGAACCACCGGGCAACCACCACCATGGGCACCCCGTAGGTAATGCCCACGCCTGTCCCGGCGATGACCCCGTAGGAGAGAATCATCATGCCAATATTCGTTGCAAAGCTGGAGAGGAGATAGCCCAAACCGACCACAATCCCGCCGATCATTGTCATCACTCGGGTGCCAATGCGAGGGATATAAAACCCAGCAATCGGCATAAAGGCAGCATAAAAAACCAGTGCCACCGTATAGGGCAAGAGGCTTTCGGTTGCGCTAATATTGAGTTCGCCTTCCAGGGGGGTGCGAAAAATACTCCAGGTGTAAACGCTCCCCAGACAAAGTAAAACACTCGTTCCCAAAGGAATGAGTAGCCATCTTCCTTGCTCTGCTGGGAGTCCCAGCACGGTCAAGGGTGAGTCATGGTGGGTCATGCACATAGGTTTTAACCGTTGTAATTTACCCTTGTCCGCTCCCTTCATGTTTTTACCTGCCGATTGCCAGGGCATAGAGGATCGCTTTGTCAGTCCCTAAAAAATCTTGAGTTTCTACATCGTAGTAGGCCCCGATTCCTGTACAGTCAATGCCACGATACTGGCTAGCCAAATAAACTCTTTGTCCGAGTAATCCGGCAAATTGTGTGGCGGTTTGGTAGTTCTGAGCGTGGGCAGCCATAAATAAAGTAACTGCACTATCGCCCGCAATTCGCTGATCAACACATAAATAAGCTGATTTTTCTGAAAAATCTCCAGCTTGAATCAGCTCTAGTCCACGATATATCCCAGGTTCTATCCCCTCCACTCTTAAAACAATCGAGTAGATCTCGATCGCTTCTTTACTTTTGGTCGCAATCGCCTGAGTCACCTCAGCTAGAATATCTTTAAAGTCTCTGTGAGAAATGGAATCTTTTCTAAAACATCTTGCTGAGCGTCGCTGAGAGATTGTTTCCAGAAATTTTGGGTGATTGTAATGCCATTGAGGATAGCTTAAAGATTTGCGATCGCACTCAGGCTCGATCGTATCTCGATAGCCCTGCTCAATAAAGGAATTAGGCTCAAAATAATCTGTCCCACAGACAAAAGGAATTTTTAATCTAAGTTCTCGCCGGGGCCTATCTTCATAGTCTCCTAGGATGGCGCTGCCCGTCACAAATTCTTGGTTCTCAAACCCCAATGCTTCATTAAGCCCAATCTTATCAATGTCAAAAACGAACTCAACTTGACGACCCAGGCCATAGGCAGCGGCTTCAATGGCCCCTAAATGATGTCCGCTATCGAGTAAACAATATCTCAGGCTGCGATTCTGATATTTCCAACTCGATCTAAAATAAACGCAGCTGATCAAAAAGATCAGCCCTTTAACGGTCTTACCTGGGCAGATGTAGGCTTCTAGACCATCATCGATTAATTCATAAATTAGGGTCAAAATATTAGTTTTAACTTCCAGGTGATATAGCCCGCTGATCATCCCTTCTAATCCACGGATTTGGACATAGAGCTCCGTTGGATACAACCCGCCCGCAGAAGGATTGGCCCGTAGTTGAGACGTGTAGTGGCGATATTGTTTTTCTAAGGTGATCGCACTGGTCAATTTAATTAATTGATGGATATCATTGTCTTCTTTTAAGGGATATCTTCTGTAGAAATGAGGATATGTTTTGTAAGCCGAGGGTTGAGTCGATGAATCCACATAATTTGGATTAATTTTGACGGATTGATAGGAATGGTTGGTTCGCTCATGATAGAGCTGCACCTTTGACTTACTTTGCAGCATTTTTTAAGACGCTCCAGACTGCTTGGGTGCTGACAAAATCAATTGCCGTAAAATCGTCAAGATTTTGAAGCTGGGTATTTGCCCCGTGTCTTAACAATTGCTGCACGACTGCTAACTTACCGGCTGAGGCTGCATACATGAGGGCCGTCGCGCCATTGGCGTTTTGATTATCAATGTCAATGTGGGCCCCTACCAAGACATCAATTGCCTCATAAAAGCTCCTAAAGCAGGCAAACCAGAGGGCGTTATTGCCGTCGTTATTTTTAAGGTTGACGTCTACTCCGGCGCTAAGCAGTTCTTGAATCCAGGCTAAATTCCCTACTCTCGTAACTTTCATCAGCGCAGAATCTCCGTTTTCTCCGGGTTGATTCAAGTTTTCACAACTGTAGTCATTCTCTTGTAGCCAGTTTTGCAAGTCCGGACTTAAGGTATTGTGGGTGAGGGTCATTCTTCTAATTCTCCTTTAGGGCGTATTGATTGATACCGAAGTTCTCTGGTTGATGCGAAAGGATAGGAACAGATTCTGAGGCATTTCCGATGCAAACGTACAGGGTCACGTTGATTAACAAACCCCAAAATTTTGAACAAACAATCGAAATTCCAGCGACCGAACCGATTCTAGGGGAAGCTTTTGAGCACGGGATCAAAATTCCTTTTGAGTGTGTGGTGGGGGGATGTGCAACCTGCCAGGGGAAGCTGATCTCTGGCACGGTAGACCAGTCCGAACAGATTTTCTTAAGTGAGGACCAGATGGCCGCAGGCTATGTGCTGACGTGCGTGGCCAAGCCCACCTCTGACTGTACGATTGAAGTTGAGCTGGGCAACTATCTCTAAGGCAGCATTCCCTAGGAGGGTATTCTCAGCTCTGCCCTCATCCTAAATCCTTCTCCCAATTTTGGGAGAAGGACTTTGAGCCCATAGATTTGTCTTCTCCAAATAGATTCCATAACGAATTAAGCTGTACCTGACAAGGTTTTTGATGCCCTTCTCCCAGGTTTGAAAGAAGGATAACCGATGTCTGGATCCCTCGCCCAGGTTTGGGAGAGGGCCTTTGAGAGCTAGGAAATGGGCAAGTCATTTATTTTTCATTCCTGAGGCAGTATTCTCTAAAATGGCATCGGGCAAATTTGCTCAGGGTTGTGTATGGGTTGAGGCCGGTCGCGGGGCAATCGCTTGATTGATTAGGTGGGTGGCTTCTTCGAGCGTGTGTGATGGCTCACTCCAGACAATTGTCCAGGTGCTGTTTGTGCCCAGCATTTCCATATCATTGTCTATGCCTGGTCGCCCCAGTACGTCAATCAGTTGTCTGGCAAGACTACAGTGGCTGGCTACTCCATTGAGTACCACTCGGGTAATGACCTGGTTGGTGTCGGTCATGAGGTCTTGATCGATAGATTCGAGCTTCATAAAATAGTCCCAGGCTATGTTGGTCTTCAGAGATCCCCCTCAATCCCCCTTGAAAAGGGCTACCGTGTACACACATCTCGGACTGAAGTTCAAAATCCTGCATTGTCCCACTCTGCGAGAAGCCGCTTTGGCGTCTATATCCTAAATCCTTCTTCCTGAGGGAGAAGGACTTTGAGTAGCCCCTTTCTCCCCCAGGGAGAAGGGGGTTGGGGGATGTAGAGCTTTGCTCTTCTCGCAGAGTGGGCTCAAGACTTGAGCTGTTTACCGACTTGTGTGTACACCGTAGCTTGAAAAGAGGGGACTAATGCAACAGAGTGTGAGGTTATCAATTTACAAGTGCTTAGCAACCAGCAAATGCTTAGAAACCAGCAAAGTCGCTGGCGGCTAAGTAAACCTCACCCCAAGCGGGGGGCCGATAATCTCGATTTAAGCCGCGATCGACATAGCCCACCACGGGGGATAATTCTTCTACTCGGGTTTCCCCCTTTAAAAACGCTCTCAATTGAGTTTCCCAATCATGGGGGTAATCTCGAATGATGGGGTGTTTGACCACCATTGATTGGTAGTTCTCCCGATTGAGATCAACAATCACATCCAGGCTGAGAATCCCTAACGGGCGCACAAAAATGCCGGTGGCTGCGATCGCAAACTCCCCATTCACCTGACTTTGTTTGAGCACCGCGACAAAATGGCCGCCCCTAGGGACGTCATACATCAAGTCGCTGGGGTCTTTTACGGGCTCAACTTCGACGTTATAGCCCTGGCTCAGACCTTGCTCTAA
>JBCBQD010000229.1:0-9574 GCA_039820425.1 Cyanobacteria bacterium J06635_1 | reverse complement strand
TTTTGCTGTTTTCGCACCCGGCGACGGAGTTGGCTGGGGCGACCGGCTACATTTACTGGCCGACAGTGGCGCTAGTGGCCCCGTTTACGGTGTTGGGGGCTCCGCTCGGTACCCTCTTGTCTCACCGCATCCCTCGGCAGCAGCTGAGAAGAGTGTTTGCCCTATTGCTGATGGTGGTGGGGGTGAGGATGTTAGGGGGCGGTTTGCAGGGATTTGTTTGACAAGGTAAAGGGGAAAAGATCAAAGGAGAAGGGGGAGAGCATGACTGCCCTGCGTAGAATGCATACCTTTAGAGGATGACTCGCAGGATGCTTGCCCGAAAGGCTATCGAGATGCTAGCTTTTCCCTTTTCCCCATTTGCCTTTCCCCTTTTCCCAAGCAGATCAGGAGGGCAATGCTGAGTCAGGGTTACCCTATTCGCTGCTATGGGTCGCCAGCACCTGGTCTTTGATCTTATCTGGGACAGGTTCCAGGTGGTCGTACTGCCAGCTAAAGAAACCGACGCCCATGCTAAGCGATCGCAACTCTAAGATCAGGGTTTGCATTTCAGCAACGGGCAGTTGGACTGAGACGTTGTCCCAACCTGGCCAGTTAGGTTTGGTTTCGTAGCCAAGGATCTGTCCGCGTCTGCCGCTCACGAGCTTGAGCACGTTTGAGGTGAAGCTTTTAGGGATGGAGATCTCGAGCAGGGCGATGGGCTCTAGCAGAGCGGGGGCACACTTCGGCAGGCCAGTTTGCATTGCAATACGGGCAGCTTGCTTAAAGGCCTGGTCAGAGCTGTCAACGCTGTGATATGACCCGTTGGTGAGGGTGACGGCGACGTCGACAACGGGGAAGCCCAGTGGCCCCTCACCTAAAAATTCGCGCACGCCATTTTCGACGCTGGGGATATATTGCTTGGGGACAACGCCGCCAACGATGGTGTTGCTAAAGTGGAAGCCTTCGCCGCGGTCGAGGGGTTGAATGTCTAAGTAGATGTCGCCAAACTGTCCGTGGCCACCACTTTGGTGCTTATAGCGTCCGTGCACTGAGGTGGTGGGCTTGCGAATGGTTTCTTTATAGGCCACCTGGGGCAGGTGGGTGCTCATGGGGACGTTGTACTTGCGGTTGAGGCGATCCATGGCAATTTGTAGATGGACATCGCCCTGACCCCACAGGATTACCTCGTGGGTATCGCCATGTTGCTCCCAATGGAGTGCTGGGTCTTCTCCGACCAGCTTATTAAGGGCACCGCTGAGTTTGACTTCGTCGCTGCGTTTTGTGGCAGTGATGGCCAGGGCATAGACGGCGGGTAGCTCGGCAGCACTGGGTAGGGGATCTTCTATCTGTACTGTGCTGAGGGTATCGCCGGTCTGGGCATGTTCGAGACGTGCGATCGCAACGATAGCGCCAGCGGTTGCCTCGGTGAGGGACTGTTGCTGTGCGCCCATCAGGGTGTACAAACCGCCCATGCGATCTGGGCCGAGGGTGCTGCCGTCTTGCAGGGTGCCGCACCAGAGGCGTGCCAAGGATAGCTTGCCGCCCTGGGGGGTGTAGTAGGTTTTGAGCACCTGGGCCAGGGGGAGGGTGGCTTTGCAGTCGATGCCACGACGCTCGGCAGTGACCTGGGGTTCGGGGGCTTCTCGCACCAGCGCATCCAGTAGGGGACGAACACCATAATCGCTACTGGCAACGCCAACGAAAACCGGCACCACCAGATCGGCCCCGAGTTCCATCTTGAGATCTTTGACGATTTCTTCCTGGGGAGGCTCGATGTCTTCGATCAATTCTTCGAGGAGATGATCGTCGAAGTCGGCCAGGGTCTCTAGCATTTCGGTACGGGCAGCTTTTTCCTCGGCTTCTAGCTCACTGGGCAGGGGCACTGAGTCGGCGGGGGCACCCGGGTGATAGTGATACGCTTGCTCACTCACCAAGTCAATGAAGCCGACTAAATTTTCGCCATAGCCGATGGGGTACTGATGGGGCACCAAAGGCCGACTTGAAACAGACTTAAGGGCAGCTAAAACGTCTGAGAAAGCGGCATTGGCTCGGTCCATTTTGTTGAGCCATACCAGATGGGGGATCTCCCACTCGTCTAAGAACTGTAGGAGTGGGGATACCGTGAGGACTCGGCTGGGGTCAGGCTCACAGACGACAATGGCGGCGTCAACGCCGATCAGCGCATTGTAGGTTTCTTGCAATAGCTCAACGGAGCCGGGGCAGTCTACAAACGTAAAATAAATGCCGCCATGCTCAGCGCTGGCGGCATTTATTTCCAAGGTCATTTGTCGATTTCGAGCTTCGGGCGAACTATCTCCCACTGTGTTGCCCTCAGGGATAGTCCCTTTGCGGCTGATGGTTCCGGTTACCGATAGGAGACTTTCTAAAAGTGTGGTTTTACCACTGGAATAAGGCCCTACGATCGCCACATTTCGTGAGCCTGATAATACTTTACGGGTCATAACATCACCTCTTTACTCAACTGTGAAGTGAAACAGGTAATGACCGGCAGGATGCGACTGGACCTAGTAAAGAGAAGCCGATCCACCTGCTTTGTTATCTAGACTACCGTGCAGAAAATCCCGTAGGACAAGGGATTTGGAAAAATTTATAAGTTAAAGAAAGGTAACCAGGTTTTTGAAGTTATGAGTGGCTACGTTTAGATTTCACAGGCTGGTGAGGAAATGGTGAGGTATTTAATGCGATTGAAAAGCGTTGTATTTTAGGGGTTTAATGCTTCGCCAAATCTATCTATGAGTGTATCGCCGAGTGTATCGCCTGAGTTGACTGCCTCAAATAACGCTCTGATCTCGCCTTCTGTTGAAATTGCTCAATCAGACGATTATCCCTTGCTGCACCTTGGCATCCTTGCCTCTGGTAGTGGCAGTAACTTTGAGGCGATTGCTGAGGCAATTCACCAGGGTCGCCTGAATGCCAAAATTGCCGTTTTAATCTATAACAACCCAGAGGCTAAAGTCGCTGAGCGAGCGGTTCGTTGGCAGGTGCCTGCTGTATTGCTTAACCATCGTGACTATGACTCGCGGGAAGCCCTCGATGAAGCGATCATCGCCACCCTGCGATCGCACCAGACGGACTGGGTGATCATGGCGGGCTGGATGCGCCGGGTCACAGCAGTACTGATCGATGCGTTTTGCGATCGCATTCTCAATATTCACCCCAGCTTGCTGCCCAGTTTCCCCGGCATTCGGGCTGTTGAGCAAGCGTTGGCAGCGGGGGTTACTATTACGGGCTGTACCGTTCACCATGTCAAGCTAGCGGTGGACAGCGGTCCGATCATTCTGCAAGCGGCAGTCCCCGTACTGGCTGAGGATACGCCCGTCAGCTTGCAAGCCCGCATCCAGGTACAAGAGCATCGCATTTACCCAGCCGCCATTCAGTTAGCGGCCCAGCAGGCTTCCATTTTTAATCCCTAATCCGTGACAGCCCCACTCCCCCACTCGCTCATTCCCCCACTTCTCCTACTTATCCATTCCCCCATTCCGCCTTCTCCTCATCCAATACAGTACTTTTCCCACGTTATTTTGCAGGTATCGCTGGGCTTACTGGAGCAACAACATATTTTGATATATAGAGCCTATACCAAGTCGATTTGAAGATGCCCATAATTTGACCTCCGGCTATCGCTGTCCCCCTTGCCTTACGCTCTAGCGCATGCCCGCAGGGCTTTAGGGGGACTATGGGGGAGTGCGAAATATGCAGCTACATACGGAACTGGGATAGAAAATGCGTAGGTTCTAATGCATCCTTAACTTTTAGGTGTTTCATCCTTAACTTTTGGGTGTTTTCGCCCATTTGAGGTTGCCAACATTTTCGGTACCTTAAAAAAGATTGATACAAGGGGTGTCACCCCACAAGTTAGACCTCTATCCGAACCGATACTCGTCTGAACAGATAGCTGAGCATCGGTAACTGAGCATTAATAACTGTGTTGAGTAGAGCGCAAACTAAGATGGAAATTTTCAATTTAAACGGAAGATTTATCAACTTTTTTTGTTCTTATAATCAAGCAATATTTTTTGATGCGTTTTTTGATCAACTTAGTGACACTTATTCAACTGGTTATTGCTTTTTTGTCCGGAAGTCGTGCCCCATGGCCTGAAAACACAATTAAGACCATTAGGGACTGGTAATTATGTTTAAGCCATCAAATTTGACTTCGAACAATCTAGAGTTTTTAGTTCGGACCGCACTGAGCAACGGTGAAATCTCTCCTGGCATGACGGCTGAGATTGCTCGTTACCGCTCCACCGTGCATCTCTCTGCCGAAGACCAGCGCTATCTGGCAATTTTAGAAGATGCCATTGCCGATGGTTGTATTCGCCCAGTTGGGGCGCTTTCAAATGCTGCCTCCGGTACAGCTAGGGTCAATGCCTAGGGTGTCATCCGTAGACCTTTTGCCCCCTAATTGAGTCTTTACGTGCTCTCTAGCCTTGCTGTCTAAAGCGGGTGTTAAAATCCTTGAGAATTCTGGCAGCGCTGTCATCGCAGCGCTGTTTTTGTTTTGGCGCTGATTTGGCTCGATCCGTCTTTTGGAAGATGCCGATAGTCCTTCATAAACCTTTAAATACTGTTAAGCTTAAATCGCTCATTTTTATGGGGGCTGTTTGTGCACTCCGAAAATTTGTTAGGCGATCCGTTAGAGATTGCTCGCTGGATGCTGTTTGCTGCGGGGGTTCGGCTTTCGTTATCTTACCGAGAAAGGCTACCTGGGGCCGGAGCCACCGTTATTGTTAGCAACCACCGCAGCTTTCTAGATGCGCCGTTGCTGATGGCTGCGGTCAGTCGTCCAGTCCATTTTGCTTGTCATCACTATTTGGGCCAAGTGCCGATTGTGGCAGATTTGGTGCGGTCGCTGGGCTGTTTTCCGCTAAGCCAACCTGAGGGCCGCAGTCGCAGTTTTTTTCGCCAGGCTATTGAGCATCTCCAAGCGCATCGGGCGGTGGGGATTTTTCCAGAAGGAACCACACCGATGGTACAACCCCCTGCTCCATCCCATTTAGAAGCGTTTCATCGAGGTTTTGCCCACCTGGCGCTGCGGGCTCCCATCGAAAAGCTGGCAATTTTGCCGATTGCGATCGCATCCCATCAAGAAACGTCTGACAGGGCGGTCCCCCTGCAGTTGCTGCGGTTGTTCGATCCCTCCGAACCGCTATTTGCCCAGCCGGGGTGGCATCCTGCTGTGACATATCAACGGGTCAATGTCTTAGTGGGTCGTCCGATTTGGATAACGTCTCAGCAGAGGGCACACTACCAAGGACGTCAAGCCAGTGGTTTGGTGACGGATGTCACCCAAACCTGTTATGACGAAATAGGAACCCTGCTTAAGCAAGGGGCCTATTCATAGCTGCCCAATCCAAAAACGCCCCATGTTAGAGCCACCCATTCGTCTCATGAGCCCCAAGTCTGAGCGAGCTGGGTGTCCTCTATTTGTCTTTTTGCCAGGTATGGATGGCACCGGCCAGCTTTTGCGAACCCAGCTGAGCGATCTGCACCAGGGGTTTGATATTCGCTGTCTGGCATTGTCGGCCCAAAATGATTGGAGTTGGTCCCAATTAGCCGATCAGGTTGTTAGTCTGATTAGGTCTGAAATCACCGGACCCTCACCGTCGGTTTATTTATGTGGTGAGTCATTTGGAGGATGTTTGGCGTTGCAGGTGGCGCTCAAGGCCCCGCAGCTGATCGATCGAGTAATCCTGGTTAATCCGGCCTCTTCGTTTCGCCGATTGCCCTGGATGCGTTTGGGGGCCGTCGTGTCGACTTTTTTACCAGACGGGCTGCATGCTTTGGGGATGCACGGTCTGGTACCGTTTTTGATAGCCCAGCATCGGGTGGCCCCCATCGATCAGGAGGCGCTTTGGCAGGCGATGACGTCAGTGCCCCCTAAAACCGCTAGTCGGCGACTGGAGCTACTCAATCAGTTTGATGCGGCTCAGCTGCCCCTGACGTTGATTCGACAACCGACGCTGCTAATTGCAGGCGATGCTGATCGATTATTGCCCTCAACGGACGAGGTTCAGCGGTTGGCTCAGCGGCTGCCCCATGCCCAGATCCTGACGTTGCCGGAGAGTGGCCATGCCTGTTTGCTCGAAACCCAGGTTAACCTGTACGCACTGATGCAAAGCGCGCAGTTTTTGCCCCTCGAGCCGGTGGGAGCAGGTTAATGCCTGGTTAAAGTCGCCCTCAGCGACCAAGCCCAGAGTATAGTTAATAAAGCAGACGATCTAAAGAAGGTTCATGTCGCACCGCTATAGTCAAGTTGTTAGTCGATGGGTGGTTGCCGTTGCGATCGCGGTATTTACCCTCTGCATCACCAGCACGCCTGCCCAGGCTACGGGCGTTTACGACCTGCCGGTTACCGTAGACGAGAGTATCTGGGTGATTGATGATGCTAATCAGATTACCCGTCTCAACGAAGGCAAGCTGAGTAGCGCTTTTAAGCAACTCGGCAACCAAACCGGCAATGAAGTGCGGGTGGTGACGATTCACCGATTAGATTATGGTGAAACTGCTCAAACTCTTGCAGATAAGTTATTAGCTCAATGGTTTCCGACCCCAGAGGCCCAGGCTAATCAGGCTGTGATTGTTCTGGATGATGTCACAAACGATGTCGGCATTCGCGTGGGGGATGAGGCGGCTCAGTTGCTGACCTCTGAGATTGCTGAGAGCGTCACCCAAGAGACCATTAAGCTCCCCCTGGTGCAGGGCAATAAATACAACCAAGCTTTTTTGGATGCCTCTGATCGGGTGGTGGCCGTCCTCTCAGGTCAGCCAGACCCCGGCCCCCCCGAGGTGACATCTACGATTGCCAATATTGATGTAGAAGGCACCTTTGCCACCGCCGAGGAAACCGAGGCAAATCGTTCTAACTCGACGGTTGTCGTGATTGTGCTGCTGGTGTTGGCGACGGTGATTCCGATGGCGACCTACTATTGGTATCAGTCGGTTGGGGGCTAAGTTCGCTGGCTTTTAAATTAAAAAGCCCGGGATGTTTAAACACCTCGGGCTTTTTGGAGATGGGATGAGCTAGACGACTCTCCCATTTTGAACCCTGACTCCTAGGCTCAGGGATAGCTTTTTTGCATCAAGCGGGCATTTACAGTACGAGTAGTCCAAAGATAATTGCGATTAAAACAAACAGAAAAGGATTCATTTCAGACTCGCGATCGCGTCTCGGCATTGCAAAGTCGCGAGATCCCCCCATCTCCCGAGAGCCTCTGCCTAAATCGAGACCTCCGAAGTCACGCGAAAAATCAGAACGACCTCCGCTGTCTCTGCCGCGGGAACGGCTAGAGCTATAGGATCGATCAGAACGACTATAGCCTCGCTCGCTCCCTCGTCGCCCCGTCGACATTTTGGACGATAAATCACGGTGAAAGTTGCAGTTCAGGCAGTGATATTGGTAACTGCTTCCTTGGACGATGGTTCGCTTGCCACACTTCGGGCATTCTACTGATTCAGCAGTTTGGGTACTAAAAATAGACATAGAGCACTCCTGATGCTATTGCGAAATCATGGTTTCGTCGGCATCCTTGCGGTTTGCCAGACTTACATCCTGATGAACACGTCTCTCTGTGAAGAATGTTCTTGAAACCATACAATACGTAATAACGCTGATGTATTCCGTGAGATATGTCACGTGAATGGCCGTCATTGGTCATGGGGCTACAGGTGCATCAGGCGGCAATGTCCTGATTTAGGTGGGGTTAACTGGGGTGAGGGGGGATGGGCACGCTGATCGTTATTTTTTGCCTGGATGCGATCGCGAATTCCCAGAGGATTAGGTCTTGCTGCATTACGATCTCGAACTGCTTGAGCTTGCTGCTGCCTATGTCGCAGATACTGCTCAACGTCCTCTTGGTGGTTGAGATAGAAGGCAATAGTGGCGTATACGTCAGCCAAGGTTAAAGACGGATAACAGCAATAACGCTCTTTGCTAAGCGATGTAATACCTTGCAAAGAAAATCAGCAATAAGTTGACCATTAAATATTCGAGTTATAAGGGCTATTCGGCATAGCATTGACAGAAGCTAGCCGGAAATGGATATCCTCGAAGTGCATTGGAGTTAATATCCCTTTTGATGTGACTCAACTGCCCCATCTAAAGTAGTCAATCCCTACCAAATTAGGTTCAGATTCTATCCTTTGATAGTTCTTATTATCCTCATTATCCGATGGTAAAAATGCAGTCATCTTTGGAACACGGACTCGATAATAGTGACCTCGTTCTGGTTCCCCCCACCATCGTGATTTGCCTGGAGGTTCAAGAAAATATCCTATGGGGGCAGCCAGATCAAATGCCTCATACTCAAATAGAAGACCGTTAGCAAACCCCCAAATACTGCCTATCTCCTCGGCGGTTACACTACGGCGAGTTGACCAAAAAAATGCGGTTTGATGACCCTCATTTTCATCATCTTCTTCAAAATCGTCTGGATATGGAAATAATGAATATTGTTGGCAATCTAGCGTATATTCACCAATCCTAAGCTCCCTCACATTAGGATCTTCTAAGACTCTATCTTCAATGCCGCTAAAATATTCGACAAATTCTCCCATATCAAATATTACGTAACCAACCGTCCCCCCTGTACTAACTATCAGTTTGATGACGGGTTGCTCAAAATATTTTGAGAGCTGAAGTAACCCATCTGACTGTAAAACTTCTGGGTATCTTGGTCTTGGATAAATATGAGCAGGAACTATGGCTGACCATACATGTTCTGAAAGCTGATAAGTCAGGGTGAAAGGGCCTCTTACCATAATTGTTGACCCCACAACATCGTATTTTGCCTCTAGTGCATCAGTCTTTAGACAATCAAACAGCTCATCTAAAGAGGCCCTAACAAGTACTACCTCATGACCGTGATCAATAGATTCAATTCCACGTTTTTGACGCCAATATCCCGCAATTCTAAGCTGCAACTGTTCGTTCATAGACATAAGCTAGGTCAGAGTATAAGCTGATATTCTGGAGCTATTAGAAAGCCTATAAAATAGCAATAATAATGCTAATGTTTGGGTTTAAACTTATCTCCAAACAGCTGTCAAAGCTAGCTCAAAACCAGGTAAAACATCTTCTCTGCTTAGATATTTGGGGTTTTTAAGTAACTCTTTGGCCTGATTAGCTCTATAGATTTCCACCTGTTGATTTTGTGGATCAATTAACCAACCCAAACGCAATCCATTTTCAATATATTCCTGCATTTTGGCTTGTAATGGTTGCAGTGCATCACTTTCAGAGCGCAATTCAATTACGAAATCTGGGCAAACAGGCGGGAATTTCTTTCGCTGTTCCGGTGCTAGCTGGTTCCATCTATCTATAGCAACCCAAGCTGCATCGGGTGAACGGTCTCCACCATTGGGTAACTTAAAGCAAGTCGAAGAACTAAAGACTATGCCCAGTTGTGTTTGGCGATTCCAAATATTTAGATCAGTAATCAAATCGGCTTCACGGTTACCGCTTTCTCCGCCCACAGGTGCCATAACAATGAGTGCTCCATGCGCATTACGCTCAAACTTAATATCGCGATGGTACTGACAGACGAGCAGTTTTACCAGCTCTGTCAGAACCATC
>JBCBQD010000228.1:0-9639 GCA_039820425.1 Cyanobacteria bacterium J06635_1 | reverse complement strand
TTTGATCAAGCCAGGGGACCGCAGCTTTACAAACATGATTGGCGATCTCGATAACGCCATTGTGATCGATCAGGTGCTGGGGGGCGGGGCGGGCATCTCAGGGGAACTGTCGGTCAATCTGGAACTGGGCTATCGGGTTGTGAATGGGGAAATTATCGGTCGTGTAAAAGATACGATGGTCGCCGGAAATGTCTACACAGCCCTGAAACAAGTTATGGAGCTAGCCCAGGATAGCGTTTGGTGTGGCGCGTGCTTTACCCCGTCTGTGGTGGTGGACGGCCTGTCAGTGACGGGGCGGAGCTAGGACTGCGTCAAGCTTAAAATTTTGGTTAGAAAAGACGCGGAGATGGGAGGACGCGGGGACACGGCGATTACTCATTGCGATTACTCATTGATGAAGATCGCCGCGTTTCCCCATCCCCGTGTCCCCGCGTCAGACTACCCTGCTTGTGGATGTCCGACTATTTGCGACTGTCAAAGACGTTTTCTGCCCCCCCATGGCACTGATCAAATCATTCCAACCCAAACACTGGCTAAACTGGCCCAAACGGGTGGCGATACTCCAGGCCTGTCTGATTGGGCTGGTGTCGGGGTTGACCGCCGTCATTCTGAAACAAGGCATCCAGTGGGGGGTGGCCTGGCGTAGCAGTTGGGATACCCCGCTGGCGATTTTGGTGCTGCCGGTGCTGGGGTTGCTAGGGGGAGCCTTCGCGGGGGCCCTGGTCGAGACCTTTGGGGCAGAGGTGTCCGGTAGTGGCATTCCCTATGTCAAGGCAGTGCTGGGCTATGTGCCCCTGCCCCTTAATCTGCGGGTGGGGCTGGTCAAACTGATCGGCACGCTGGTGGCAATTGCCTCTGGCCTCTCCCTGGGGCGACAGGGACCGACGATTCAAATTGGCACGGCGCTGGCGGCCCAGCTCGGTCAGTGGATCCCAACCTCGCCCACCTTTCGGCGGCAGTTGCTCTGTGCAGGGGCGGCGGCGGGGCTGGCGGCGGGGTTTAATGCGCCGATTGCGGGCATGCTGTTTGTGGTTGAGGAGCTGCTGCAAGATTTTTCGGGGCTGACCCTGGGGACTGCCATTCTCGCGTCTTTTATTGGGGCGGTGGTGTCTCGACTGCTGGGGGGCCAGGGGCTCAACCAGGCGATGACCACCCTGCCCACCCATTTTGCCCTGGTTGATTTGCCGTTTATGCTGCTGCTGGGGCTGTTGGCGGGGTTATTTGGGGCGCTATTTAGCCGGGGGATTTTTGCTGGGCTAGCCTTTGCTCAACGGCTGAAACTGTCTTTGCCGATGCGGGTCGGGCTGGCGGGGCTGATCACGGCGCTGGTGGGGGGGGTGATTCCGGTGGCGGCCCAAGACAATACAGGGCTACGGGAGTTTTTGGTGACGGGCGACCTGGGCTGGCAGCTGGTGTTGCTGGCCTTTGTGGTGAAATTTGGACTCACCCTGCTGGCCTACAGCAGTGGCGCACCGGGGGGAATCTTTGCCCCGGCGCTGGTGTTGGGCTCGGCCCTGGGGTGCCTGGTGGGCTATCTGGCCCAGGTCATGCAGGGGCTGCCGGTGGTGGGGGATGCGGTCACCGAAAACCTGACCACCTATGCGTTGGCCGGGATGGGGGCGTTTTTTAGTGCGGTGGCCCAGGTGCCAATCACGTCTATGGTGATCGTCTTTGAGATGACCACGGATTTTAATCTGGTGCTGCCACTGATGATTGGCACGGCGGTGGCTTATCTGGTGTCTAATCGGGTGGCCAGCGGCTCTATCTATAGCCGCTTACTCGACTGGCAGGGGATTAAGCTGGAGGCCGACGGCATTGAGCTTAATCGCTGGACCCGGTTGACCGCCGCTGACCTGATGCAGCGTCAGGTTGAGACGCTGCCCAGTGAGATGCCTATCAACGAGGTGATCCAGGCGTTTTCCCAATCCCATCACCGGGGGTTTCCGGTGATGCGCCAGGGCAAATTGGTGGGCATTGTCAGCCAGTCTGACCTGGGTAAAACCACCGCCCAATGTACCCTGGCTGATGTGATGACCTCGCCAGCGGTGACCGTGCAGCCCGATGCCTCAATTACCCACGTTTTACACCTGCTCAATCAGCTCAAGCTCAGCCGCCTGCCAGTGACCGAGGGCAGCCGTCTTGTGGGCATCATCACCCGAGCCGACATTATCCGAGCCGAGTCCGAGCACCTCAGCGGTCAGACCGCCTCTGCGCCGATATCTGCACCGTCCTACGAGGTCTATCGAACCCGTGCCCCGGCCATTGGTCGAGGGCGAATTGTAATACCGGTTTCAAATCCGCAGACCACCCCCCAGCTGATGCAGGTTGCGATCGCACTCGCTGAAACTTACCACTACGAAATTGAGTGTGTGCACATTCGGGTGGTGCCCAAGGAAATCGACCCGACGGAAGCCCGGGTAGATATTGCCCCTGGGGTGACCCTGCTCCGGCAGGCCCAGGCCCAGGCCCCCCACCTCTCGGTGCATACCCAAATTCGGGTGGCCCACGATGTGGCCCAGGCGCTGCTGGCGGTGGTCAAAGATCGCCACAGCAATTTACTGCTAATGGGGTGGCAAAAAACCTCTTTTACTAACCAGTATGTGTTTGGCACCGTTGTAGACGCGGTGATCCGCCAGGCTCCCTGCCATGTGATGGTGATGCGCTTGGGGCAACTTCACCAGACAGGGGGCTTTAAGCGCTGGCTGATCCCGGTGGCAGGCGGCCCAAACTCCCAACAGGCCCTGACTTTTTTGCCCGCCTTACTCAAGTTGGGGCAATCGGTTGAGGTGAACCTTGCCCAGGTGCGTCCGCTGCAATCGCCGGAGCGCTATCCTCGTCAGCAATTGGTCCAGACGGCGACCCAACTGAGGGGTAAAATCCAGCCGCCAGTTAATACGCTGGCAATAACCAGTGACGACGTGGCCACCGCCATTGTCACCCTTGCTCAAGAACACCACAGCGATGTCATCCTGCTGGGGGCCAGTCGAGAAGGGCTGCTCAGCCACGTCCTCAAAGGAAATATCCCTCGACAGATTGCCCAAGAGAGCCATTGCATCCTCATCCTGGTTCGACAAGCCGCTAGTCAAGGGTTAGGCTAATGAAAAAAGTGGGTATCTGCCCCTGACGTGATACTGTTCGGAGATCCATTGTGACCATCTACATCGGAAATCTATCTTTTCAAGCCACCGAAGACGATATTCGCGACGTGTTCGTGGAATATGGCGAAGTGGTTCGCATTACCTTGCCCATCGATCGAGAAACTAACAAACCCCGAGGCTTTGCTTTCATTGATATGAAAGAAGATGCCCAGGAAGATCTGGCGATCGCAGAACTAGACGGGGCTGAGTGGTTGGGCCGAGATTTGCGGGTCAATAAGGCTAAACCTAAGGGCAGTGATACCCCTCGTTCACGACCTAGTTTTTCGCGCAATCCGCTCTAGTGCTGCGTCAAGCTTAAAATTTCGGTTAGGCGGGGTGAGCTGGTGAGTGGTGAGGGGGTGGAAGATATATTCACCTAATCGCCAGCGCAGCGCCCTCACCCACCAACCCTTTCCTACAAGACCACAGAAACCCCTTCCTTGGCCAGCGATATATTCGGAAAACGCAGCTTTAGGGTGTTCTCAAGCTCATCTAGGGCGCTGTCGGTCTGCGTAGGGCTGTGGTGAAACAGGACCAGCTGCTTGACCCCAGCGCGTTTAGCCAGTTTTAACCCCGTTTCCCAAGGCAATATGCCCGTCGGGGATATGCCTGGATAGTCCAAATCGGCGTAGGTGCCGTCATAAATTAAGATATCGGCCTGGCGAGCCAGATAGAGCAGGTTTGGGTCAACCGTTTGATGCTCTGTGTCAGTGGCGTACACAAGGGAGCGACCCTGGTGGCTAACGCGATATCCCAGGGCATTGGCAGCGGGGTTGAGGCCAATGGTCTCGACCAAAACATCACCGACTTGAATTGCGCTGCCCGCAGATAGGTTAAAAAACTCTAGCTCTGCCCGCATGGCCTGCAGCGGTATCGGAAAGTTAGGCCGTAGCATTTGCTCGCTTAGCCGTTGTTTAATCGAAGCGCCATTGGGAGCCACGGCTCCGTAAATCTTAAAGCAGTTACCTGGGATAAAGGCAGGCACAAAAAACGGAAACCCCTGGATGCGGTCCCACTGGGTATGGGTAAAGAATAGGTGGGCGTCAATCGGCTGAGCACTGCTGTGAAAGTGATCCCCAAGCACCCGTAAGCCGGTGCCCCCATCAAAAATAAGTCGCTGATCGGCGGCCAACACTTCAACACAGGCAGTATTCCCGCCATAGCGAGCGGTCAACTCACCTGGAGTCGGGATACTCCCCCTGACTCCCCAAAACTTTACCGTCAGCTGGTTTGACAGCGACGACGGCTTGGCGTTTGCGACCTCCGCCTTGCAGCCAGAGCGGGCAGGTCGAGACGTCGTACTATAAGGCATTGTAGGCCCCGTATACTCCTAGCGTATGGGTGATGAACGAACTATGTAGTGCTAGGTGAATAGTCCCTGATAGTAGGAATCCCAATCATTGAAATCAGACTATCAGTATATCTACTGAACTTGATTTCATTATGCGCCGATTACTACTAATTCGGCAGTATTTTTCGACAGTATTTAATGAGGCTAACGACTTTGAGGGGGGTTTGGCAAGACTTGGGGGGAGAATTCTGGCAAAAGGGCCGCGGGAAATGCGCATTTCCCACGGCCCTTTAGATCTTTTCTGTACGAATTTTAGTACAACGTTATCTAGGGGTTACTGATAGGCTCATTTGGCAGCCGCAATGCATTGCTCAACTAAGGCTTGCACTTTGTCTACGTTTTGCCAGCCCAGGATTTCAGTCACTTTTTTCTCCAGGTTTTTATAGGTTCTAAAGAACTCAGCAATCTCATCCAATCGGTGAGATGCAATGTCATCTAAGGATTTTACGCCTGCATAGCGAGGATCTTTATCAGGCACGCACAGGATTTTTTCGTCCCGGTCGCCACCGTCAATCATCTCCATCATGCCAATTGGACGAGCGGCGATGACACACCCTGGAAAAGTGGGCTCGTCCATAATCACCATGCCATCTAGCGGATCGCCATCGTCGGCCAGGGTGTTAGGAATAAACCCATAGTCAAACGGATATTGAACTGACGCATAAAGAACACGATCTAACGCAAAGGCGTTGATATCTTTATCGAACTCATACTTATTTTTGCTACCACCTGTAATTTCAATCAGGACATTAACGAGCCCAGGCTTTGGCTGGGCCGGAATGCGCGATAAATCCACGGTTTTTCTCCAAGTTAACTATGCGGTGGGAGCTAGGTCTAGCTCCCCGAATAGCATTTTAGGAGAAAGCGGCCCGCATACTCGCAGTGACGGCAGATCTTGGTTAAAAAATCACTGTTGTAAAATTGCGGCGGCTGAGTCCACTATTGGGCGCGAGGCAATGAATAGGAGGGCACAGAAAAGGTCTCCACCTCAGAGGAAAAGCGTGCGATCGCAAATAGTGGCAGCGTCACGGTAATGACGGCAATTAAAACACCTAAAAGACTAGAAACCCTGCTGTGAGGTTTTTCGCTGTGGGGGGTTTCAGACGGAGGCTCAGATTGACTAGCGGAATCCATATTTAAAGGTAGAAGTTGCCCAAACATTAAACTAAGTGCTCAACGGCTGGTTGCGCAGCGGTCAAGTGACGAAACTCCATTGTTTACGGAGCCATCAGGAAGCGTATTGACTATCTCGAAAAGAGAGTCTCACAAAAAGAGAGTCTCACGAACTATCCCAAAAACCACACCTCAAGGCGGCCTATTCATAAGGGTATTGATTTCAGTAGCACTTTCAGTGTCTTAGATCACCTTCTCAGGTCAGAAGGTTAGACACTACTACCTTAACTCTTAGCCCAATTAAATGTCGGAGGACATCCGTAAGTTTAAGGATTTTAGGCTAGCCTCTAGCTTACTTAACTTACTTATCCTACTTTTTCTGCGCCTCCAGCAATTGATGGATGGCTTGCAGCTCTGCCAAGACCTTTCTCAAGAGTTCGTGGGTGACTGTCTCGGCGGGCTGGGTGAGTTCAATGGTGACTTGCTGTATCCCCAGGACCTCTTGGGCAAAACGGGCCACCTCATTGGGGTGAAACATCAGGGCTTCTTCTTTATGATTTCGACGCTCTGGGTTGAGCCGCTTAGGGTCGAAGGGCGGATTAACCAGATTGACATCGGTGTTGGAGTAGCGGTACACAGACGCCCGCGAACGATTCAAAATTTTCTGGACTGCTTCGATCGGCATCAGGTGCTGGTCAACGACTCCGTTAGTCGAGGCAGCAGATGTTGGCGGCGATGTTTCAGCATTCATGCGAAAAACCAAAGTATCAACACTAGACTAGCGTGACTCAAACTGAGTCCCATAAGAAGGACTTTAGTCTTAGCTTGAGACGGACTCTTCAAAGCTCCATCTAATCTACAGAAACATGGCTTACCTGAACAGTTCTGTACGTATCTATTGATGCATCTATATTGAGGTGTCTAAATAGCTCCTTCCATCTATACAACCACGGGATCGCCTTGACGCAATGAAGTGTCTCAAAATGAGATTTTAATTAATTAAATTTAGACTTAATATGAGTCAGATAAGTCTTATTTTAAGACAACTTTGGGATGAAGTTTTCGTCTTGTGTGTGATCTGGGTAGCTCAGTGTTGCCACTGAGTGTTTCTGAAATTTGCTGAGTATTTAGCCCTAGGGAAAAGCCGCAAGGGTGCCTGAAGCAGTTTGGTATGGGTGCACGTATTCATATTGGGATACGTATTTATTGATTCTACAAATGGCTCAGTAAAAACCGAAGTGACAGATTTTTTGAACTCTGCAACAACTTTTCTGGTGTAGGTGATACAACCCACGCAAGCAAGTTGGTAATTGCCTATAGTGAATTTATGTCGTGTATCATTTAACACCTATGAACCCAGATTCGGCTACGCTTCACGAAATTATTCGTCTTCCCAATCGGGTGGATATGTTTATTTCGCCTTTTTTTGCAGAGGACCTTAAGCAAAAAATTCGGCCAGGGGTTACTCTCATTTTAGATATGGCACGAACTACCTTTGTTGATCCAGCAACAACTTCTGTTTTTTTGGATGGCATTGTTCGATCTCAACAGGAGGGGGCTCAGATTGTTGTTAAGGGGATGAATGCTCAGGTCAGTCAAGTATTTGAGCGGGCCGGTCTGTTGCCTTATTTCGGATAATTTTGGCAAAATTTTGTCAATCAGATAACTCAAAAGAGATCACCCCAAGGGCGGTTCATTGAAACAATGAACCGCCCTTGGGGTAAGTGGCATAAGGCCTGTTAAAGAAGAATGACGCTAAAGAGATATCTCAAAACTAGACTTAAAATTTTTATTTTGAGACTCAATGCAATGGATTTGAGTCTCAATGTGAGACTTTAGATTTTGCTGTGTCCGATAGCGTGCTGCTGGCTTGTCAGTTTGCAGCAGTTGGCTTTGGAGTCGTGAAGCCTGCTGATTAGGGAATTGTTAATGCTGGTTGCTAATTGCTGCGCTTCATTAGATCGGTATTTTTAAGGTCAGAATCGGTGATATGCTTTGACCGTTATAGCTAGGGGTGCCTGCTAAAAGAGGCTGAGAACACACCCTTGGAACCTGAGTCCGGCTAATACCGGCGGAGGGAAGCTGTTTATAGAGGTCAATAGAATATGTTGCGATCGGAATGGATTGCCAAACGCCAAGGGTACAGTAATGTCTCCCAGATGCACTATGCTCGCCAGGGGGTGATTACTGAGGAGATGGCCTATGTGGCCAATCGAGAAAATCTACCCCCTGATTTAATTCGAGATGAGGTGGCGCGGGGGCGAATGATTATCCCGGCGAATATTAACCACGCTAACCTGGAGCCGATGGCAATTGGGGTGGCGAGTAAGTGCAAGGTGAATGCCAATATCGGCGCGTCACCCAACTCGTCAGATTTAGAGGAAGAAGTGGCGAAGCTCAATCTGGCCGTGAAGTATGGTGCGGATACGGTAATGGATCTGTCTACAGGGGGCGGTGACCTCGATAAGATCCGCACGGCGATCATTCAGGCGTCGCCAGTCCCCATCGGAACCGTGCCGATTTATCAGGCATTGGAAAGTGTACACGGTCAGATTGAAAATCTCACCGCCGATGATTTTTTGCACATCATTGAGAAGCATGCTCAACAGGGGGTGGACTATATGACCATCCACGCGGGGATTTTGATTGAGCATTTGCCGCTAGTGCGCGATCGCATCACTGGGATTGTCTCCCGTGGCGGCGGCATCATCGCCCGGTGGATGTTGCATCACCACAAGCAAAACCCGCTGTACACTCACTTTGATGACATCATCGAGCTTTTCAAAAAGTATGATGTCTCTTTTAGTTTAGGAGATTCACTGCGACCGGGCTGCACCCACGATGCGTCGGACGAGGCGCAGCTGGCTGAGCTAAATACGCTGGGGCAACTCACCCGCCGCGCCTGGGAGCACGATGTGCAGGTGATGGTCGAGGGGCCGGGCCACGTGCCGATGGATCAGATTGAGTTTAATGTGAAAAAGCAAATGGAGGTGTGCTCGGAAGCGCCTTTCTATGTGTTGGGGCCGTTGGTCACGGATATTGCGCCGGGTTACGATCACATTACCAGTGCGATTGGGGCTGCGATCGCAGGTTGGCACGGCACGGCCATGCTTTGCTACGTCACCCCCAAAGAGCATCTGGGTCTGCCCAATGCTGAGGATGTGCGCAACGGGCTGATCGCCTATAAGATTGCGGCCCATGCGGCGGATATTGCTCGTCATCGTCCGGGGGCTCGCGATCGCGATGATCAGCTCTCGGCGGCTCGATACAACTTTGATTGGAATAAACAGTTTGAGCTATCCCTCGATCCGGAACGGGCGCGGGAGTATCACGATGAAACGTTACCGGCTGATATTTATAAGACGGCTGAGTTTTGCTCGATGTGTGGGCCTAAGTTTTGCCCGATGCAGACTAAGGTGGATGCAGATGCGCTGACGGAGCTGGAGAAGTTCCTGGCTGGCGATGCGCGCGAAGTCGCTGCTATACAAGCCGTTTAGGCGGGTAAACTGCCTTTTATGGCACTTTTGAGGTCAGCGCAAAAAGGACTCAAAATTTAGTCCAATTTAAGTCCAGCTAAAAAACAAGCCTCTAAAATCCCTTTTAATTCGGGAATTTTAGAGGCTTGAGTATTTGCTTTGTACGCAACTAGTCAATTTGTAAAAAAGCAGTATTCAGCGCAGAAGTCCGATGCCTCGTCTCGATACCCGACGGGGTAGGGTACAATTGCTCTAGTTTCGTAATTTCATGGACTTGATAATCTGATGCTCAATGCAGGGATCTTGTCTTTTCAGGAGTTTGCAATGCAGGAGCCGTTGCCGCTAGCTACGATTCAGGCGGCGGTGCTTGATTTTTTGCGTCATCGGGATGATGTGGTTGTGTTTGGGGCTCAGGCTGTTAATGCCTGGGTGAACGAGCCTCGGATGACCCAAGACATTGATTTAATGTCGCCCCGTGCATCTGAGTTGGCGACGGAAATTTGTGCATTACTGTCTGAGCGGTTTAGCATTGCCGTCCGGATTCGAGACGTTAAGGCTGGTG
>JBCBQD010000227.1:0-9653 GCA_039820425.1 Cyanobacteria bacterium J06635_1 | reverse complement strand
AACATCTCTCCTGACTACCTTACGAGATCGGAAAATCCTTCATCGGTTTTGAGAATGTTCTAGAATCCACGCGCAAATTCCTGGTTCTCATCATATTGATAATCAGGGAAATTGTACTCACTGACAAAATCATTAATCCGCATATATGCACCCTTTCGGAATGATACGAGATCCATGTCACCCGTGTCGATATTGCGTTTCAGCGTGAGAAGAAACTGCTCATCTTGGTTATCGGCTTGCAACACTGCTCCAAGGGGCGTTGGCATAGTCGAAACACCAGCCGATTCCCCTAACGCTACTATCTCCGTCATTCCCTCTCCTTTAGAGGGCAATCGGCATAGAGATACCCGCTTAGAAAGCCATACAGGGATAGAAGATCGACGTAGCCAGGTGTGTCGCCATATGCCATATCTTAAGGTTACTCTCGCTGGAAATAAGCGTAAAAACTCAATGTAATTGCCAAGGCAGAAATTATTGTCATCACTGTTCCAGGCACGAACTTGTTGTAACCGCCAAGGTCGATAAATATAAAATATCCAACATCGAGCAAACCACCCACCAGGGCTGAGACAAATATGGCAGCAACGCTTTTGCGCCATATAAATACGCCGCCAATGATTGTAACGACACCACCCCAAAGCAGATTGAAACCGTGTTGATTGATGATGCCACCAACTGCATCGGGATAATCCATCGCCAATAGCGCAGGGTCCACACCATCGGCGATTCCAGAGACTGCGGATGCCGTGTCACCGGAGATGGTCAGAATACCAGCTAAGGCATGAACAACACCCCAAATCACCCAAAGGATAGCAGAAATTTTCAGAAGCGTATGTTTCGTTTTTCGACTAAGCTGAATCATTTATAGACTTCCTTTTACACCAGAGTAGAGAGGGCTGATTTTAGCGCTGTCTGAAGTTCCGCATTGCTGATTTGTCTGATGCCAGTGTCGAAGTTGTGGTTGAAACTAGGTATGGAGAGGCTAGCCTTCACCTCTGCGCCAAAAAACGGTGCTGACTCTCTGGCTACTTCAATAACATGGCTGCCACCCTTGCGCCCAGGAGATGTAGCCAAGATAACCATTGGCTTATTTTGGTAGACCTCCATCTCAATTCGAGAGGTCCAGTCGAAAAGATTTTTGTAGGCTGCTGTATAAAACCCGTTGTGCTCAGCATAGGAAATCAACAATGCGTCTGCTTCACCGATTTTCTTGAAAAATTGATGGGCCTGATCTGGGATGCCATTCTCTGTTTCGCGATCAATGCTATAAAGTGGCATCTCGAAATCATTGAGATCGATGATTTCAATCTCTACATCGGGAATGATTTCTAATTTCAAAACGCTTACAGCGTGAGTAATCAATTGCTTATTGATTGATTTTCGACTATTGCTGGCAGCAAAAGCTAAAACTCTCATATTCAACCTTGATAAAACTCCAAAATTAGATCGACATTCAACAAACTCTAATGATAACAGCTCATTGAGTTGACCTTATGCATTAACAAGATAGAGCTCCAGCACTGAGAGTTAGATCGAGACGGGAGGTTCTGGAGTACTCATTGTGGCAAAGACGTCTTCATCCGACATTTCTATGACTGATTTGATTTCTTTATCTTCAAATATTTCAGGATGTTTTACCGGATCTATGGGTGGTTGAGCTACCGCGCCACCCTGGTCTTCATAAGGTGCAGGAGCTTTATATCGCGCCAACTCCTCTGCGGAAATCCCGGCTGCTTTAACCGTCTCTGGATCGATCCAAGCCTCGGGATTAAGCACTCCTTGGTAAGCCGCAATCTCCAAAGATAAATGTTCTAGGCCTTGAAAATAAATCGATTGCATCATGCCGTGATCCAGAGGTCCAAAAACGTGAATACCTTTAGACCGAATGCGATCGCGCATGGCAAGTAGGTCTTCTATACTATCCACATTAAAAGCCAAATGATTCAGAGTCCCTGGAGCCGATGACCCAACGCCACTCGGGTAGGTGACTCCAACTTGTGGCTCAATATCTGTATTTTCCGGATATTCAACGAAACTCAGACAACAATTGTCACTTAACCGTAGAAAACTATGCTGGGCACCCTCTGTATTATGCATTGGGTATAGAGCGATGAGTTCCGCACCCAGAATATCCGTAAAGAATTCGATCTGCCCTTTCATGTTAGCAGTCGAAATCGGTAGATGGTTGATGCCGTTTGCTTTGATCATTTTTCTTTCTCCTATCTCTATATGAATTTAAACCTTGTCCACGTCTAGACCTGGAGATTTTCCGTAGAAGAACCTCCAGGTCTAGACGTGGACAAGGTTTAGATGTGCTTCTTGATGTAAGCTTCAAGAATTTCAGAAAAGTCTTCAGTGTGGTAAATCATCATTTGATGTGTCGCATTCGGCATGATGATGTATTCCACTGGACCCGCGATCGCATCTGCAGTGGCCTTGATTAAATCGGGTGGAAAGTTAGGGTCTTTCTCTCCACCGACCAGCAAAATTGGCTTTGTATTGTTTTCAATCGCTACCACTGGATCGTGCGCAAACACCGATGTCCAAGATGCCAGATCGTAACTCCAACTATTCCAGGGGTCGGAGTGTTTCATCTCTCCTGCACCAGGAATTCCATAGTCTTCATCAAAATTGAAAGCAATGTCAACGTCGATTCTTGCACTGCGTCCAATCATCTTGATAGCCGTCTGAAAAGCTTCTGATTTTAAGGATTCTCTCAACTCTTTGAGAAAAGGACCACCGGGCACAACCGCCGACCCCATAATGATGGTGCCAGTGACGGCCTCAGCATAGGTTCCACAGTAAGCAGCAGCGGCACCAAAGCTTGAACCCAGAAGGAAAACGGGAAGCCCTGTTTCTTGCTTCACATGGGTGACAAAATCGATGCCTGCTTGCGCCCACTCAGCAAACTCAAACTGACCGCGTGGCCGGGTGCTGCGCGTTGATTTTCCATGACCCGGAGCATCGTAACTCCAAATGTCCGCCCCTTTTTTTTCAGCATAATATGTGCAAAACGCATCGTAAATCCCACCATGCCCGGCAAAGCCGTGGGAGATGACGAGGGCGTATTTCGGAGCTTTTCCACGATAGCGAGTAGCGTAAAGCTCTCCGAGCATATGAGTCTCTACGAGCACCTTAGCCTCCTTTCATTTCTTGCTTTCGGTGAATGCTTGAAAATTCGACATAGTTAGCTAACCTCCCAACCTTGATAGCCTCAAAGCCTGACAGGCATCCGGGGACGAACTCATGTGCTATTTCTGATCACTTTTTTTGTTATTTCCATGCCATGTTGGCATACTGAAAAGTTGTTGTAAATTCTATTAATCTGCACACTAGGTGTGCGATTTTACTAAGGTGTCTTAATAGACAATACCAGTACAATCCGTAGCTTGAGCAAATAATCTTGTAGGATGGGTTGAGGTAACGAAGCTGGGCCTTCCCTCTGACCAACTGTTTCAGCAGACACAAATTTTCAAAATGAGCGAGTCACAAAAACTACTGATTCTGGTTGGCAGCCCCCGCCGGGCAGGTAACTCAGCCACCCTTGCCGCGGCTGTTCAGCGGGGAGCCGAAGCAGCTGAAACACAGGTTTCACTGCGCTTTATTGACGATTCAATCTCGAGCTTTCTGCGCGATTGTCGCACTTGCCGTCTCCCCGATGGCGAATGCGCCATTGCAGATCACTTTCGGACCTTGTTCTTCGACGATTTTCTGCCCGCAGATGGCGTTGTCTTTTGTTCGCCCGTTTATTGGTATGGTTTATCCGCCCAGACAAAGGCATTTTTTGACCGCACATTCTGCTATTACGCCGCGTCCTATCCCCACTCTGAGCAAGTCATTGAGCAGATGTCTGGCAAGCGCGTCGGTCTGGTGCTCGCCTCCGAAGAGACCTATCCAGGGGCTTCGCTGGGGGTTGTCCACCAAATTCAAGAATATTGCCGTTACACCCATTCTGAGTTTATGGGTGTTGTGCGGGGGGTGGGCAACAGCCGCAGTGAGGTAATGCGTGACCCGAGCGACCCGATTTCGGCAGCTGAGCAACTGGGTCGAGCGCTTTTTAAGCGCAAGTATTCTGACTATCGTATCGATACTGAGCGGAGCGGGCGGGTTTGGCCTCAAGATAATCGTTGACTATGGCCTGCCGTTAGCGAGGTCTACCAAATCTTTGTCATCTTGAGTGAAAACTTTGGTAACTCCGAGTCGCAGCTCGTGGGTATGTGACGATACGCCTGAAAAGTGCAGTCTGAACAGCGGATCTACGCTGACTTGCCTAAGATGCTGAGCACAGCTCAAACATAGGTTTCGACTATGAAACTCATCGGTGTAGATATTGGCGGCACCTTTACCGATCTAATTTTGGCGGATGTGGTTCAGCAACAAACCTGGATTCACAAAGTGCCCACTACCGTAGACGACCCCTCTATCGGCATGATCCAGGGCATCCAGACGCTGTGTCAGATGGCCCAGGCTGACTATGGCGACATTGAGCACGTCCTCCACGGCACGACGATTGCCACCAATACCCTGCTGACCCACGAGGGTGCCCGCACGGGCATGATCACCACAAAGGGATATCGAGATATTGTCCACATTGGGCGGCACCAGCGGCCCCAGCACTATTCGATCATGCAGGATATCCCCTGGCAGGCGAGACCGTTGGTAAAGCGGCGCGATCGCAAAGTGGTTTCCGAGCGCCTCAACCCCAAAGGTGAGGTGCTCACTCCCTTAAACGAGGCCGAAGCCAAGACCGCCATCCTGGAACTCAAAGCCGCGGGAGTGGACTCTATTGCCATTTGTTTTCTCAACGCCTACTTTGATGCCCGCCACGAAGAGCGGGTAGCCGAGCTGGCCCGAACCCTCTTCCCCGAGGCGTTTATCACCACTAGCGCCAGCATCTTTCCGCAGTTCCGAGAGTTTGAGCGATTTACCACCGCCTGCATTAATGCCTTTGTGGGGCCGAAGGTGCAAAGCTATATCCACAATCTCAGCCGTCGCCTCACGGAAAAAAATGTGGGGGGAGAGCTGCACATTATGCGCTCTAACGGCGGGGTGGCTACTGCTGAGGTGGCCGGAGAACAACCCGTTACCCTGCTGTTGTCGGGGCTGGCGGCGGGTGTGTTGGGTGGGGCCGCTGCGGGCGGACAATCCCACCGTCCGCGACTGATTACCTTCGATATGGGGGGCACCAGCACCGACATTGGCATTGTCACCGAGCGGGGCTTTGCCGAGGCCACCGCCCGCGACACCTGGATTGCCGGGTACCCCGTCATGGTGCCGATGATCGATGTGCATACCATCGGGGCCGGGGGCGGCAGCATCGCCTATGTGGATGAGGGCGGGGCCTTTCGGGTGGGGCCGCGCAGCGCCGGGGCCGAACCGGGACCAGTGTGTTACGACAAGGGGGGCACGGCGGTGACGGTGACCGACGCCAACGTGGTGCTCAATCGCCTTGACCCGGCCTATTTTCTGGGGGGCGAGATGACCATCTACCCGGAGAAAGCCTTCGGGGCGGTGCAGGCTCTGGCAGACCAGATGGGGCTCGATCTCTACGAAACCGCTGCGGGCATTCTCACCATCGTTAACAACAACATGGCCAACGCCATTCGTTCCCGGACTATCCAAAAGGGACAAGACCCCCGTCAGTTTGCCCTGGTGGCCCAGGGAGGGGCAGGCCCCCTCCACGCCGCTGAGGTGGCCCTCTCGTTAGGCATCCCGGAAGTGATTGTGCCCCGCTACCCGGGCATTACCTCTGCCATGGGCCTGCTCACCACCGATCTCAAGCACGACCTGATCCAAAACGAGTTTACCCTGAGTACGGCCCCTGACCTGGCTAAGCTCAATGGAGATTTGCGATCGCTAGCAGATCAGGTCAAGGCCCAGCTGCGGGCCGATGGCTTTAGCGATGGCGACATCACCCTACAGCGATTTGCCGACTGTCGCTATGTGGGCCAGGGCTACGAGCTGCGGGCGCAAGTTCCCAGTGGTGAACTGGATGAAGCAACGCTTAACAGCGTCTGGCAACAGTTCCACGATTTACACACCGCTGAATATGGTCATGCCTTTCCTGAGAACCCGGTGGAGCTGGTCACCCTGCGGGTAACCGGCACGGGCCCCATGCCCAAACTCTCGGGTTTGCCCGTCCCGGCAGAGGGCACTGTGCAAGCCGCCTGGCTCAAGACTGCGGTGACCTATTTTCGGGTCAACGGTCAGCTAGAAAAGTATTCGACGAATTTCTTTGATCGGGATCGACTGCCGGTGGGAGGCCAGATTGAAGGCCCCGCTGTGATTTTTCAAAAAGACTCGACGATTTTGTTGCCGCCCCACAGTCAGGGAACCGTGGAGACCAACGGAAATCTGTTGATCAAACTGGCAGTGGAGTCGGTGACGGATAAGCGTGAGGCGATGGAGGTAGTGGTTTAGCCTACGGCCTCTAAATCACCATTTATCATCTAAAATCCAGCCTCTATCTTAAAAGAAGTGGCCCCTAATAGTTCATTGCAGGCAGGGTGCAAGGCTGAGCCCAACCCTGTGAGATAGGTTTCACGGTAGGGGGGGGCGATGAAGGTCACCCCCGAGGGAATGCCGTTGGATTGGAAGCCGTTGGGGAGTGCGATCGCACTCAAATCCAACAAATTCACAAAGTTTGTATAGTATCCCAGGTTGGCATTTAACTTGAGGGGCTCGGCTTCAATCTCATCAATCCGGTAAATGGTACCGGTCGTCGGCACTACCAGACAGTCAATAGTATCCCAGAGGGGCTGTATCCTACGCTTTAAGGCTTCCACTGCATAGAGCCCTGCAAAGGCCTCAGCCGCCGTGATATCTTTTGCCTTTAAAAGAATCTCACGGGTGATGGGAAACACCGCCTCTGGGTTGGCTTCGACAAATTTCCCCACCGAGGCATAGCGCTCTGCTACCCAGGGGCCGTTAAACAACAGTTCGTTGGCTTGCAGAAAAGGCGCGTAGTCGATTTCAACACAGGTGCCCCCCAACTGGATGAGTGTTGCGATCGCGTTGCCGTAGAGAGCTTCTACCTCGGTATTGCCAAAAAAAGCTCGCTGGTCAGGTCGGGGGACGCCAAACCGAAACGCTTGATTGGCTTGATACAGACTTAGCCGTTCTGACAGTTCACTGGCTGGGCGAGAGTAGGGGTTGGTCAGATCAAAGCCCCGCGCCACCTCAAAAACAGTTTGGGTGTCCTCAGCGGTCAAGGCAAAGATAGAAAGACAGTCCAGAGTTTTGCACGCCTCAACGGTACAGGCTGTGCTGAGCAGCCCTCGGGTGGGCTTGAGCCCTACAATGTTGCTAAACCCAGCCGGCACCCGCCCCGAGCCGCCAGTATCAGTGCCGATGGCAAAGGAAACTAATCCGTGGGCCACCGACAGGGCCGCCCCCGAGCTAGACCCGCCAGGGATGTAGTCTTTAGAGAAAGCATTATGGGGTACCGTGTAGCCCGTGCGAATTCCCACCAGGCCAGTGGCAAACTGGTCCAGGTTGGTTTTGCCGATCAGGATGGCTCCGGCGGCCAACAGTTTTTGCACGGCTGGGTTGGTGTGGGTCGCCTCGTAAGCAAACCCAGGGCAGGCAGACGAGGTTGGGAGCCCGGCTACATCAATGCAGTCTTTGACGCTGAAGGGAATGCCCCATAGGGGGAGCTGGGGATCGATTTGCGCCAGCTCAGCAGCTTGCGATCGCAACCTGTCTGGGGCCAGCGTATAGATCCAGATGCCATCATCGCCACGGGCATCCAAAGCAGCCATAATTCCCTCAACCACCTCCTTAGGAGAACAGGCTCCTGTCGCATACTGCTGTCGTAGACTTGAGAGGGTCAGCGAAATTTCTGGGCTCTTGCGATCGCTCATCTAAAGTCCCCAATATTGAGGGTTTGGAGGCCTTCAAGGAGCTTAATTTCATGCCCAGTACTCCTAGCCATTCACTTCAACCAGAGCAGTATTCGGAATCACCTCATCAGGGCTCGCTCCATTGAGCCCAGGACAAAAAGTGTGGTTAATCCCCATCGCAATCGATTCAAACACCAAAGAGAGCGGCGCTTTTTCATTCGCCAGGGGTAACGGCTGCCCCGTATCTCCCCCCTGACAAATCTTCGGATCGATGGGCACCTGCCCCAGTAAAGGGAGTTCCAGTTCTTGAGCCATTTGCTCACCGCCACCGCTGCCAAAAATCGAGGTGCGCTCTCCACAGCAGCCACAGATCAGATAGCTCATATTCTCCACCAGGCCCAACACCGGCACCCCCACCCGTCGAAACATGTGAATGCTGCGCCGCACATCAGAGACAGCCACCTGCTGCGGAGTGGTCACCATCAGCACTCCGCAGATGGGGCTTTCTTGAATAATGGTGATTTGGGCATCTCCGGTCCCCGGCGGCAGGTCAATCAGCAGATAGTCTAACGCTCCCCAGTCTACGTCTTGGATAAACTGGGTGATGATCTTATGCAAAACAGGCCCCCGCCAGGCCAGGGGATGATCGGGTTCTGCCAACAGCCCCACCGACATCACCTTGATGCCATGGGCTTCGAGCGGTTTAAAGCGCTGCCCATTGGCAGTGTCAGTCACTTCGACCTCAGTATAAGCTAGCCCCAGCATTTGTGGGACATTTGGGCCATAAACATCGGCATCGAGCAGGCCCACCTTAGCGCCCGTTTTGGTCAGGGCTGCGGCCAGGTTTACCGCTGTTGTCGATTTACCCACGCCACCCTTGCCGCTAGAGACAGCCAGGGTCGTTCTGACACCGGGAATGGTACAAAGCTGAATGTAAACTTTTTGGCACCAGGATAAATCTCCCAGGGCTAGCTGAACCTGATCTTTGAGAGCTTCCTGATGGGCTCCGATATACAGCCGTAGATAAACATAGTTGTTGACCACCCGGAGGTTACGTACCATACCCAGGTCAACAATGTTGTTGTTGAGAATAGGCTCGATCACCTGCTTAAGACAGAGAATGGCGTCTTGCTTACGGAGATCGGTTTGGGGAGAGGAGGAAGTCACGGAAGGTAGTGGGTGGTGAGTGGTGAGTGGTGAGTGGTGAGTGGTGAGTGGTGGGCGATCGGTTGATTGCGGTCAATCCTATATTGGGCAGGACTTCGGCATTGAGTTTTGGGGCCGGTAATCGCGAAATGTCCTGATGGTGGGTTCGCCGATTGATAGGTTCTGGTTTGTGTTGAGGATATTGGCGGCTTAACCCACCCTACCCCATCTCCCCCATCTCTCTACCCTCTACCCTCCACTGGCTCCGACAACGCATCCTGAATCTTCTGAATCGCCCGCCCAGAGAAGATCTGTACATCCCTGTCGGGGTCATCCAGGGTTTGTTGCAACGCTGGCAACACATCTGGATTACCGATATTTCCCAGGGCAATGGCGGCATCGCGACGCACATCAGAATATTCATCGGATAGGGCCTTGACCAGGCTGGGGACAGCGGTCTCATTCGCAACCTTTTGCAGAGCCCGGGCGGTAAACTTACGGACCTGCCAGTGGTCATCTTCCATCGCCTTAGTCAGGGCAGGAATCGCGGCCTCTGCTGTATGTAAATCTAGGGCCTGAGCAGCGTTACGGCGCACTTGCCAGTCGGGATCGGCGGCAAGCGCGTCACACAACATCGGGATCACGGCCTCGTCGCTGAGATGACCG
>JBCBQD010000226.1:0-9783 GCA_039820425.1 Cyanobacteria bacterium J06635_1 | reverse complement strand
TGCTGAAAATTCTCTCGAAAATGGGGATTTCGCTATTGACCAGTTACCAGGGGGCTCAAGCTTTTTGATCGTCAACTCAGGAAACGCCTTGCTGTGGAACCGCATGGTTTCCTGGGCCAGCTCCTCCACGCTAAGTCCGCCCAGCCGCGACACACTGCCCTTAAAACCCAGATTGAGTAGACTCGGGCCAATCCCTACCGCTTCAAAAATCTGAGCCCCCTGGTAACTGGTCAATAGCGAAATCCCCATTTTCGAGAGAATTTTCAGCAGCCCCGCCTTGACGGCTTTGCGGTAATTGTCCTGGGCACCGTTGAGACTGACCTCCGGCAGTTTGCCGGTTTCCATCAGCTTTTGAGTTTTAGAGTCAGCCCACCAGTGGCGTACACTTTCTAACGCCAGGTAGGGGCAAATTGCGCTGGCTCCGTAGCCGACCAGGCAAGCAAAGTGATGGGTGCTCCAGCATTGGGCCGTATCCACTACCAGCGACGCCTTCATCCGCAGCCCGTCACCAATCAGGTGGTGGTGGACTGCCCCCACTGCCAATAGGGGAGGAATATAGGTTTGTTCTGTCGAGACCCAGGCGGCTTTGTCGTGGGTGTCGATGCGATCGCTAATCACCAAAATCTCAGCCCCAGCCTTCACCGCCGCATCCGCCTGCTGACAGAGCGCCTCCACAGCCTTTTGCAACCCCGCTGGGCCATCACTCAGGCTGTAGAGCGTGGACAGGTTGGCCACCTTTAAATCTGACTCGCGAATCAGGGTTAACTCCCGATCGTTAAGCACCGGCGACTCGAGTTTCACAAGATTGGCATACTCGGGCTTTTCATCCAGCAGGTTGCCCCGCGCCCCGAGCTGCATATTTAAAGACATCACCAACCGCTCCCGCAAGGGGTCAATCGGTGGGTTCGTTACCTGGGCAAACCGCTGCTTAAAGTAGTTGTAGAGCAGGTGCGGTTTATCTGAGAGTACCGCCAGGGGCGTATCATTGCCCATACAGAAAGTCGGCTCTTTGCCCTGGGCCGCCATATCCTGAATGATCATATCCAGATCTTCAGCGGTGTAACCAAATGCAGTCTGCTGCCTGAGCAGCGACGCCTTATCCAGCTGGCTGTCTTCGTTGAATAGCTGTGGCTCCACATGGCGACGATTTGCTTTCAACCATTTGCCATAGGGCTGGGCCTGGGCAACCCGCTGCTTAATATCCCAGTTCTTCAACAGTTCATGACTTTCCAGATCGATGGCAATCATCTGACCAGGACCTAAGCGGCCCTTCTCGACAATTTCTTCGAGGGGCAAATCAACCACCCCCGCTTCTGAGGACACCACCAAGTAGCCGCTGCGGGTAATCACATAGCGAGCCGGGCGCAGCCCGTTGCGGTCCAGGGTCGCCCCCACCTGCTTGCCATCGCTAAAGACAATCAGGGCTGGCCCATCCCAGGCCTCTTGAATACCGCTGTAGTACTCGTAAAAATCAACGATTTCAGGATGGTCAAGCAGATCGGGCTGATTTAGATAAGCCTCCGGCACCATCATCATCAGCGCCTGAGTCGGGGTGCGCCCTGAGCGTACCAACAGCTCCATCACGTTATCGAGGTTGGCCGAGTCGCTGTTGTCTGCATTCACAATCGGTTTGAGCTGAGCCAGCTGATCGCCCCAAACCCCATGTTCCAAATCCGCCTGCCGCGCCATCATCCAGTTGATGTTGCCAATCAGGGTATTGATTTCACCGTTGTGCCCCAACAGCCGCATCGGATGGGCCAAGGGCCACTTAGGCAGGGTGTTGGTGCTAAAGCGACGGTGATACACCGCAAAGGCACTGATATAAGCGGGGTCTTGCAAATCCAGGAAAAACTGCCCAAGCACCTCAGAACGCACCATGCCCTTATAGACAATGGTGCGACCCGATAGAGAGCAGACGTAGGTCTCTTTAAGGGCAGCTTGCATGTCCACAGAACAGGTTGCTTTAAATGCCTCAAGGGCACGCTGTAGCCCCCGTCTGACTAAAAATAGCTGGCGCTCTAACTCATCTCCGCTCAAGTTGGCCGATCTCACCAGCACCTGCTCAACCTGGGGCTGAAATTCTCTCGCCAGAGGCCCCAGAGTTCCTGGGGCCACGGGCACCTGCCGCCAACCCAGAAGATCAAATCCGGCTTGCCCAGCAACCCTATCAAACTCACTGCGAACGATCTGCGCCGCCTCAGCATTTTGAGGCAGAAACACCATCCCTACCCCCACCGCTCCTGGCGTTAAAGGACCAGCCTGCTGTGTATCGGCCCAGGCTTGCAGCAGCTGCCAGGGCACCGCCGTCATAATGCCAGCCCCATCTCCAGACTCCTGGTCAGCGCAACAACCGCCTCGGTGTTCCATACAGCCCAGCGCATTCAACGCATCTGTCACCAGTTGATGACTGGCCCGCCCCTGCTGATCAGCAATAAAGCCAACCCCACAGGCATCTCGCTCTTGATCAATCCACCAGGGCGTCGATGCGTCTGTTGCAGAGGGCTGATGACTGGACTGAGTATATTTCACGCGCTTGTTACCCATGAGACAATCGTTATTACAGAAAATTACTGAGACACTTCAAGAAGCTTTAAAGGGTTGAAAATCGGCAGACTAGAGGAGATAAAGCTTAGGGGGCCTGGCAGCGCAGACCCATGCTTTGATTCACAAGGTCTGTGCCCATCGCCCATTTACTAAATTTTAAGGATCAATCTGAGTCACAGACAATAGGATTAGTGTCCTGCCACGATCTTAAGTACGCAGAAACGGAACTATCCTGAGAAAGTCATCACCTTCCAAAGCTTTCCGCGCGCATTTGCAAGCTGGCTATGGAAAACGGCACATTCCTATCAATTTGGAATGTTTTATCCTAACCGGCCAAAGCCATCGATGCTGGCTGCTCTTAGCCCTTAACTCAGCCTAACAAAGTGGGAAATCTAGCAGCTGAGACCCGCTTCTGAAAGCTTCCCTCGTAAAATGCCTGTCAAGGAATAAAAGTTTAAGTTTTATGTATTGGCGAATTGCCATTTTAAAAGGCGCTCTTGGATGAAGTCAAGACAAAAATGATACAAAACCTCCGCCAACTTGCTGAAAGTCTGTCTCTATTTGTGAATATGTATCACCAAACTGTGAAGAAATCTCCGCAAGCTTCAGATCCAGGGATACCTTAACTGGAAAGTGAGATCAACAGAGTGAAACTCAAGATCACCCCAGGCAATATATGTCGCGGGATATGAACCATCCAATGCAACACCGTTCCCTTCAACATCGTTCGTCCCATACCCCTTCTGTAAAGACAACCGGTCTGACCACTCTCGTCAACTGGCGCTATGGGCTCAAGTTGGCCCTTTTGACCAGCTTGAGTTGGGTTGTTTTGACCTGGATAGGCAGACTCCCTCAAAGCTTTAGATCATCACTGACCTCCCCCATCCAAGAACTTTCCATCGTGCCCCCGATGATGCCCCAAGAACCCATCGCCCAGGCGGTGGCTTCAGGGGTGCAAAGTGGTCATCAAATTAAGCTCAATGGGCGGTTGGTTGGGGCCAACTGGCAGCGACGATCTGAGCAAATCGGGATTGCTGATGTTGATTTAATGACCCGCTTCGGTATCGATCTGAGGAACTCTAATACGGTCGAGCGCCAATCAATCAATTGGTTTGGCACCTCTGCCGAGGCTACCGATACCCTCTCAACCTGGCATGGCAATAATGTTCGCTATCTCGACATTGCCCCGATGGCATCTCGGTTGGGTTGGCGCACCGAGACCATCGGCGGGGTACTTGAGATTTCGACCCCATCTAGCGAGATTTTGGCAATTCGGCAGGGACGTCAAGACTGGGGTGATCGAGTTGTGATTGATCTATCCCAGGCTACAGGGTGGCAGGTTGAAGACATTCCAGGTGGGGTCAAAATTACCATCGATGCGGCCATCGAGCGCCTGCCCGAGGCCCTGGAATCTCGCCCAGGCCGCTGGTTGAAGAAACTTCAACTGTTTCAGGCAGGACGCAGCACGGTGATTACAGCGGCGCTGTCTAACGGGGTACGCCCCCGAACCTGGAGCCTGGCGGAGCCTAATCGTTTAATTATTGATTTTCGCCAGGATGAGCTGGAGCCGTTGGACGTTGCTTGGGCTCCTGGTTTACGTTGGCAACAGCGCTATGTTGCGGTGGGGGCCCATCGATTCCCGGTGTATTCGTTTACGCTAGATCCTCGTCAGGATGCGGTTTCGCCTTTGCCGATCTGGTCCAATGCTTCGACGGCGACGGGGATTGCCCCATTGATTTCAATGGCTCAGCAGTGGAACTCGGTGGCGGCGATCAACGCGGGGTTCTTTAATCGCAATAACCAGCTCCCCTTAGGCGCGGTGCGCTTCAATAACCGGTGGATTTCGGGACCGATTTTGAGGCGCGGTGCGATCGCATGGGATGATAGCGGCCAAATGATCATGGATCGTCTCTCCCTCTCCCAGGTGATTACCACCGACGCGGGGCGGTCATTCCCAGTTCTGACGATCAACAGCGGCTATGTGCAAGCCGGGATCGGACTCTACACTGCTGACTGGGGACCGACCTATACCTCCCTGGCCGACTATGAAACGATTATCACCGTGCAGGGTCAACAAATTGTTCAGCAGCAATCGATCCCCAGGGCTGGCAGTCAAGCCATCCCCATTCCTCACGACGGCTATCTATTGGCGGTCAGGGCCTACGAGACCGCTGCCAATGCGCTCCAGACAGGGGCTCAGATTTCGCTGTCAAGCCAAGCCCAACCCTCCGTTTTTGATCAATATCCCCACACCCTGGGGGCAGGGCCCTTGCTGATCAAAGACCGTAAAATCGTACTAGACCCGGTTTCCGAAGGGTTTAGTCGTAACTTTATTGAAGGGCGAGCCCCCCGCAGCGCCATCGGCCTGACCGCAGACGGCCAGTGGATTATGGTCACTATGCAAAACCGGGTGGGCGGACGCGGCCCCAGCCTCCAGGAAACCGCCCAGATTATGCAGCAATTGGGCGCGGTACAGGCCCTCAATTTGGACGGGGGCAGCTCCTCCAGTCTCTACTTGAGCGGTCAACTTCTAAACCGCAACCCCCGCACCGCTGCGCGGATCCATAATGGGCTAGGGCTATTTCTAGCTGACACTCCAAATTAGGACATTCCCCCATAACCCCCTAAACCATATCCAGCTTGAAAACTTGAGTTTTTCCGTAGGGCAAACGATAGGCCTGGATGTGGCCAAGGGTTAATTAAAGCCTCGTTTAAGCTGATTGGCAGTCTCTTGAAGAATTGGTATTTGCACGGATAACCAGCCCAGCGATCCCTAGAAACACTTGTTAGACTTGAGCGGTCGTACTCACTAGAGTAGTTCCCTAAGCGAATGTCTTATAGCAATCGCCTAAACGCCCAACGTCAACCTGGCTCCAGTGTTCTAGTCAAGAACGTTCCAACAGGGCACTTTATGGTTAACTCCAAATTTTTTATCCATCAGTTCTAATCAGTCACCCAAAGTTTTGAGGAGAAAACATCATGGTTCAAGCTAAAGAACGTCCCCAATCATCACTTTCCCAAGAAACAGCAGCTTTGGGTTCTTCCAACGGTCATAGCGCTACTGATCAGCGTCCCTGGGGCTCCTTTACTGTTCTAGAAGAAGGAAAGGGCTACAAAATTAAGCGCATCGAGGTCAAGCCAGGCCATCGCCTGAGCCTGCAGATGCACCACCACCGCAGCGAGCACTGGATTGTCGTTTCGGGAACCGCCAAAGTCACCTGCGGCGATGAAGAGATTCTGCTGTGCAGCAATCAGTCTACCTACGTGCCGCCCTGCACCTCTCATCGGCTAGAAAACTCGGGCGTCATTCCCCTGATTTTGATTGAAGTCCAAAATGGTGAATACTTAGGCGAGGATGATATTATTCGCTTTCAGGACGATTATGCCCGTACCAGCGATAAAAATGGATCAGCTAAGTAACTTAGAAATCATCTAACAGTGACTCGCTAAACCCGCCCGTTCGTCAGAATCCTTCGGGGGAAATCGGAGATAATCGAGCAGAGATTAGAAAAACAGAGATTAGAAAGACAGAGATCTAACGATATAGAGATCCAAAACGCAACGGGGATGCCTGGCAGGTATCCCCGTTTTAGTCTATGCTCCAACAGGTTCTTTAGTATTTCCTTCATGCCCCCCTAGGGACACCATGCTCCGACTCACCTCGGCTGCGGTGCGGGAAATTACCCGCCTACAAAACAAGCAGCCCACCCCCACCTACTGTCGCCTCGGGGTACACCCAGGCACCTGCGCAGATTGGGCCTTTGAGCTCCACTTTGCCTCCCAGAGAGGGCCTAGCGATCGACTTTTCGAGTTTGATCAGGTCCAACTGGTGGTTGCAGACACGGCCTTAGAATACGTGAGCGATGTTCAAATTGACTATTCTGAAGACTTGATGGGGGGCGCTTTTCGGTTTGATCACCCGCGTGCGATCGCAACCTGCCAATGTGGCCTGGCCTTTACCCTCGCCCCCTGTCCCCAGAGCCCACATCACAGTGACTCAATAAACAGTACCTAAAAAATTGACAATCCTGTCACCAAATTGGTACTATCAGAGCTTGTGAAAACTTTATTCCATTCAGACTAACTGTCTACAGTTTATGCCGACCATTCAGCAGCTCATCCGCACTGAGCGGAACCGAGCTAAGAAAAAAACTAAATCCCCTGCATTGAAAAGCTGCCCCCAGCGTCGGGGCGTTTGCACGCGGGTCTATACCACCACCCCTAAAAAGCCAAACTCTGCACTTCGGAAGGTGGCCCGGGTTAGGCTAACCTCTGGATTTGAGGTTACCGCTTACATTCCTGGCATTGGCCACAACCTCCAGGAGCACTCCGTTGTGATGATCCGCGGTGGTAGGGTGAAAGATTTACCCGGGGTTCGCTATCATATTATTCGCGGTACGTTAGATACCGCTGGGGTCAAAGATCGCCGTCAGGGTCGCTCAAAGTACGGAGCTAAAAGACCTAAGGAGTAGTCAAGTGGTTGCATTTGCGATTACCCACTTCGTAGTCGGCTTGCTCAACCACGGACCTAGTACTTTAGGAATGTCGGCCCCTCGTGCATCAGCTTCATGGGTTTCTGATTGACGTGTGGGTCGGTGTTTGTGTCTTCAGCACTTCGTTAGAACATCCGAGGTTAGATGTTGAGCCTGGCATTCTTAACTGTAACTTGCTGATTTTTGTTGACTGCTTTTTGTTTTAAGTAAAGGTCGCCTTATGTCTCGTCGTTCAAGTGCCCAAAAGCGTCCGGTTCCGCCTGATCCGGTTTACAACAGTCGCCTGGTGAGTATGATGGTGCGCCGGATTATGTCCAGCGGCAAAAAGTCACTTGCCCTTAGGCTCATCTACGACGCGTTTAGTATTATTGAGGAACGCTCAGGGGGCAACCCGTTGGAGGTCTTCGAGCAAGCCGTTAAAAATACCACCCCCTTGGTTGAAGTCAAAGCCCGTCGGGTGGGTGGAGCTACCTACCAGGTTCCTATGGAGGTGCGCACCGATCGGGGGATCGCGCTGGCACTGCGTTGGTTAACTCAGTTTTCTCGTCAGCGGGCTGGTAAGACTATGGCAATGAAACTCGCCAACGAATTTATGGATGCAGCTAACGAAACCGGCGGTGCCGTTCGTAAGCGAGAAGAAACCCATAGAATGGCAGAAGCCAACAAGGCATTCGCCCACTATCGTTACTAGTGTTTTGCGATCAGCCCTGGGTCGATGTTTAGGGCAGTTGCGATCGCTATCATAATTAGCCCCATCTACAGACCGTTGCTGGTTTACACCAAGCCAGCCCCCTCTTAAGGAGTCCTCCGTGGTTCGTAGCTCCCCATTAGAAAAAGTCAGGAATATTGGCATCGCTGCCCACATCGATGCTGGCAAGACCACCACGACTGAGCGCATTTTGTTCTACTCTGGCGTGGTCCATAAGATTGGGGAAGTCCACGATGGCAATGCCGTCACCGACTGGATGGATCAGGAGCGGGAACGGGGTATTACCATTACAGCGGCAGCCATCAGCACCAGCTGGCGCGATCATCAAATCAATATCATCGATACCCCTGGGCACGTTGACTTCACCATTGAGGTCGAGCGCTCCATGCGGGTTCTCGATGGCGTGATTACCGTATTTTCCTCAGTGGAGGGGGTTCAACCCCAGTCCGAGACCGTTTGGCGTCAGTCCGATCGATACGCTGTGCCGCGGATTGCCTTTGTCAATAAGATGGACCGCACCGGGGCAAACTTCTACAAGGTTTACGAGCAGATCAAAGACCGTTTGAGGGCCAACGCGGTGCCGGTTCAGCTGCCCATTGGAGCTGAAGATAAGTTTGAAGGTGTCATTGATTTAGTCAAGATGAAAGCCTACATCTACACTAACGACCTGGGCACCGACATCCAAGAAACAGATATCCCGGCTGATATGCAAGCTAAGGCCGAAGAATACCGCGCCTTGCTAGAAGAATCCGTCGCCGACATCAACGACACCCTGATAGAGAAATATCTGGAAGGGGAAAGCCTGTCCGCCAGTGAGATTATGTCAGGCGTTCGTAGCGGAACCATTTCAGGCAAGATGGTACCTATGTTTTGCGGCTCTGCCTTCAAAAACAAAGGGGTTCAGCTGTTATTGGACGCTATCGTCGACTATCTCCCTTCTCCCCTCGAAGTCAAAGCCATTCAAGGCATTTTGCCCAGTGGCGAGGTAGGTGAGCGGCACTCCAGTGACGACGAGCCACTGGCCGCTTTAGCTTTTAAGATTATGTCTGACCCCTACGGGCGGTTGACATTTTTGCGGATGTATTCCGGCGTTATGAAGAAGGGCAGCTACGTCTACAACGCCACTAAAGGTAAAAAAGAGCGTATCTCCCGCCTGATTGTCCTCAAGGCTGACGATCGCATTGAGGTCGATGAGCTTAGAGCTGGAGATTTGGGAGCTGCTTTAGGCCTCAAAGACACCACGACTGGCGACACTATCTGCGATCCAAATAATCCCATTGTGCTTGAGTCCTTGTTTATTCCAGAGCCCGTAATTTCGGTCGCTGTGGAGCCCAAGACCAAGCAAGACATGGAAAAACTATCAAAAGCTTTGCAATCATTGTCTGAAGAGGACCCTACTTTCCGGGTAGCCACCGACCCGGAAACTAACCAGACCGTGATTGCAGGTATGGGGGAGCTTCACCTTGATATTCTCGTGGATCGCATGAAACGAGAATTTAACGTGGAGGCCAACATCGGCGCACCTCAGGTGGCCTATCGCGAAACCATTCGGAAGGCCGTTCAAGCTGAGGGTAAATTTGTGCGTCAGAGTGGTGGCAAGGGCCAATATGGCCACGTCGTAATCGAAGTCGAACCGGGGGAAACGGGCAGCGGTTTTGAGTTTGTCTCCAAAATCGTTGGCGGTACCATTCCTAAGGAGTTCATCAGCCCTGCCGAGGCAGGTATGAAAGAAAAGTGTGAATCTGGTATCCTAGCTGGATATCCCGTTATCGACCTCAAGGTCACGCTGGTAGACGGTTCTTACCACGATGTTGACTCTTCGGAGATGGCCTTCAAAATTGCAGGCTCTATGGCCATTCAAAATGCTGTTTTGAAAGCGTCTCCAGCACTCTTGGAACCCATGATGAAGGTCGAAGTTGAAGTTCCCGAGGATTTCCTTGGGGACGTTATGGGCGACCTTAACTCCCGTCGGGGTCAGATTGGGGGAATGGATTCTGAGGAGGGTATTGCCAAGGTGGCTGCAAATGTACCTTTGGC
>JBCBQD010000225.1:0-9796 GCA_039820425.1 Cyanobacteria bacterium J06635_1 | reverse complement strand
CCCACCTCCCCACCAGGGGTGGGGAGGTGGGGAGGTGGGGAGGTGGGAAGGTGGGGAGACGCGGAGAGGGGGAGACGCGGAGAGGGAGACGCGGAGAGCGGAAGGGTAAGGCGCAATCCCTTGTGGTTGCCCAGGGCAAGATTGATCGCAACCAACCGATTCCGCAGCACCCATTGCCCATCACCCAAAACCCTCCAAAATCCAAAATCCCCTATCCACACTTCTGCTCTAGAATGTTTTGCTGCTCTACGGTCTGAGGCCCACCTGGGGGGGCGGTCCGCTCGAGCATAAAATGGGCAGAAATTCCGTTGAGCGGTTGGCCTTGCCAGCTTTCACATAAATATCGGCCATATTCTGCCAGGCTGGCCTCGCCGCGCTGACGTCCCAGGTTAATGAAAAAGGTGCGCCATTGCATGTTGCGATAGAGTCGGCGACGGGCTCCCAGGGTGGGTTTTTCAAAACTCGGGGCCTGGTTGGGGGCGAGCAAATTCACTTCGCTGCCGTCCGCTAGCTCTCCGACCCAGACATACCAGCCGTCATCCTTGGGGGGGCTAGGGGCAAAGATACTCCAGGACTGATCCAGTCGAGTCACCCGGCTGAGGCCGTTAAGCCGCTGGAGGGTGCGGCTATTTGTCACCCGTTTTAGCATTGCCAGCATCGGGCTATTGCCATCGACAAAGGCATGGTGGCTGGTAATGCTGCGCAGGTTCCAAACGAAGGTGAGCAGCAGCAAGCTGAGTGCGATCGCACTCAACATTGCCGAGGGGTTGACGCGCAACGGCTTGTATTTGAAGGGTTTGGTAAATCGTCCAGCAGCGCGACGGTTGTTAGCAATGGTTTCATAGAAGCGAGTGCCCGCTGTCATCACAGGCCCCCAGCGCAGCAATTTAGCTAGGGGGCGAAACACCGGAGACAGGCTGACTACGTAGGCGATGCCCTCAAACTTATAGTGGTGACGGCCCTGCCAATCAACAATCACCCAGGAGTTTTGGGTGAGCATGGCGTCGTGAATCACAGGGTCGCTCTGGGCGGTATTGAGGGGGGTATCTGGAGGCAACACTAAAAAAGTGCGAATCAGGTGCACTACCTTTTTGCAAAAGCCACACTCAACGTCGTAGTAAATCCGCACGCCCTGCTGCTTGGGGCCAAAGACGCGTTGAGCCCAGCTATCCCAAATCGAGCTGGGGATAAAGGCCAGCCAGGTCACCACACTCAGGAAAGGGAAAATACCCAGATTTAGGGTGGCTCCAAATCCCAGGTGCAGCGCAATGAACATGACTACCGCCAGGGTACGGCAAAAGTCGGTGCGTACCGGGCTCCACAGCAGCAGCGGCCCCACCCATTCTAAAATCAGGGTGACGAAGGTAAACATGACCAACAGCGGCCCCAACCCCAGCAGCAGGTGGCCTAACGGGGTCACATATTGGTCGTAGCTGAGGGAGTAGTAAACCGCCGTGCCATCGGGCCACCAGTCAGGGCTAGTGGTCTTAAAGACGGCTGAGAAAATATAGATAAAGCACTGCTGCACCGCCAGGGCAATGGTCGCTCCGGTAAAGATCCGCTTGGGCAGCGGCTCAGGGGCCGTATTCAAGGCGGCATCAATAGAGTAGCGTGCCCCCAGGGGCAAAAACATCGCCCAAAACATCACTGCCCGCAGCACGTCGTCGGCGGCAAAGATCAGCAGCGGGTTGCGGTTGTGCAACGAGATCAGCAGTATCCAGGAGACGATCACCGCGATGCGGGTGCGGTAGCCCACCAGCATTTGCAGGGCAAAAAAGGTTGCGATCGCAAACAGCACCCCCTGCACCCACGGCTGACCACTCAGGGCATGCAGCGACCAGTAGCCCGGTTGCCAGAGATCCGGTAGCAATGTCCTGGGCACAACCCCGCGATCGCTGTAGTGGGCAACCCAGTCCCCCGCCCGCAGCCACAAATCGGTCAAGAGCACCAGGGCTAACCCCAGGCGCAGCAGCGCGAGGGATCTCAGATCCAACCCATAGCGATCGGCCAGTGGCTTGAGCCAGCCCACCGACTGCCCTGCTTGTTTAGATTGAGTCATTGGTTGCGCCCTCCCTGTAAACGGATAAATTCATCGCCTCCCTGTAAAAAACAGGCGTTTTCGAATGGGAATTTAGGAGATAGGAGTCGGTAGATAGGAGGACAATCGACACTCCTGACTCCTGACTCCTGACTCCACCAATCCTGTAAAACCCACCGCCGACCCTCAATACCCAATCCCCAACCCGCGTTTTATCAACCGCAGAGTGCCTTTCATCAGCTGCTGCCAGGCGCGACGCATGACGCGCCAACGATGCTCAAAGGTAGGCAGTCTGTGAATATAGACGGCCCGACGGATCAGCCCCCCCAGTCGGCCTCCCTGGGCGATGCCAAAACTCCATACTCCGGCAACCCCATGGCCCAGGGTGAGCATATCCCCCAGATGTCTATAGTGAAACGGTTTGGGTTGACGTTTTTGTACCAGGGCTGCCAAGTTATAGGCTACTGTTGCTGCCGCCTGGTAAGCGGCCTGGGCGGTATTGGGGGCAGACCTTGATTGCTTTTTTTGATCCGGTGCGATGGCAGCGCCATCCCCCAGCATAAAGACTTCGGGATACTCCATGAGTTGTAAAGTGGGTTGGGTCAGGCACTGCCCCTGTTGATTACGGGCCATTGGCTGCTGCCCTAGCCAGGGCAGCGGCTCAGTCCCCACCGCCCAAATCGTCAAGTGACTGGCCAGCTCAAACGACTCATTTCCCTGCTGACCCAGCACGCGCTCCGCCTCGACTTGGGTGACCTGAGCCCCCAGTACAAGTTGTACGCCACGCTGCTGTAGAGCCTTCATAGCCACTTTTTGTAACCCAATGGCGAACGGTTTCAAAATGCGATCGCCGCTGTCTATCAGGGTGATCTGCCCGCGTCGCCCAAGTCGATCGGCGACCTTGGCCGCCAGCTCAACACCGCTGGGGCCACCCCCCACTACCGTCACCGCCACCTTAGGGTAGGCCACTAAAATTTGGGCCAGTCGGGCCTTCAGGGTCAGGACCTCGGACAGGCTACGAAAACCTAGAGTGTGCGCCTCCACCCCTGGAATTTTGACCGGGCGACTGCGAGCCCCCGTCGCCATCACCAAATAGTCGTAGGTCAGCACCTCACCGCTGCCCAGGGTAACCTGACGCTGGGGCAGATCGATTTGGGCGGCGTGGTCTTGTTGCCAATCAATTGAGGTGCCGCGAATCAGGCTGCTGTAGGTCGGGGCCACTTCCCAGGTTTCTAACTCATTGGTGAGTAGCTCATACATCAAGGGTGTAAATAAAAACTGACTGCGGGGCTCGACTAGCGTCACCCGCGCCTCCCTGAGGGCACGATGTCGCTGCAGGTAAAGCGCCGTATACAGTCCACCAAACCCCCCGCCCACAATACAGATGCAGGGAGCCGTTGCGCTAGCAGTCTCTAAAGCCTGGGTAAAGGCCGGTTGTCCCAGCCCTGGAGAAGAGGTCATGGTCCCGGTAACACCTCCTGGAGTTGGTCCGCTAGCTGCTGCGATCGCAGCATACGGGCCTCAGCGGTCAGATGGTAGTGCGTATCTGCAAACAGGCTGAAGTCAGTTTGAATGTTAAAGGTGTCAGCTTCGTACAGCAGCGGCGCGATCTCACCCAGCGCCTCAGCCGTTGCCTGAATGTTGTCTAAGGTTTTGCCACTGTCCTCAGCATAGACCCAAGGCAGCGAAAGGATCAGTGTCCCCCCCCGAGTCTCTACCTCAGCTTTAAATTGGCGAATGCGATCCAAAGAATGCTGAGTCACCGGCTTTTTGATTACCTGCTGCCACCAGGCCCCGACCCGCTGCTTATCCACTGTCGGGTCGCCCTGGGGGGTAAGCGGATCGTCGTAATAGCCTGTCAGTTTTCCCTGTTCGACCAGATCCATGGCTGATTTAACGGCCCCCCGTAGCGAGGGCACCCCGATCATCAGCCAGTCCTGGGCCATCTGTCGGGCTGGAATGCCACCCAAACCTGGACGCCCAATGGCAATGCTAAACGGCCCCGAACGCTCAGCAAACCCGTCGTCGTCGAGCAAGAGCAAATATTCCGGCACTAGCACTACCGTATCCCCAGGCTTTACCTGGTCGAGGACGCTGGGCAAAATGACATCTAGCCCTACTGGGCCGTCAATGCCTAAATTAATCACCGGGCGACCGACCTGAGCTTCAATGAGCGCCGAGTTGAGGGTGTAGTGAGCCCCAGATCCCCCGGTCACCAAGATCTTGGGCTGGTCAACCGCTTGCGCCAGGGCGATCTTTTTTTGATACATGTCCTTGAGCCAGCGGGTTTCGCCCCCGAGGTGGACGTTATAGAGGTAGCCAAAGCCCCAGGCCAGGCCGACAACGGCCAACCAGGTCCATAGCTTAGGTCCAGTTTCCGCCTTGTTTTCTCTCGCCCTGCTTACCATTTTTGAAAATTTTTGAAAATTTGATATGTGGTCTAAATGTCTACGGGTTGGTTAACGGCAAATATTCGGAATGGTGGGTTTAAGGGAGTCCAGGCTGCCAGCAGATATCGGTAACCCGTAACCCACCCTACGATTTTCTTGGGCAAGGGATCCTTTGCCCCCACGGATGCCTTCTACTCACTACCCTCTACTCACTACCCTTTACCTTCTCTAAAACTCAAAATAAATAAACTCCGACGGAATATTTGCCGCCAACAAAATCGTCAGCCCCAGCAGCACCCTAGATACCCAGGGCGTCAGCAGCAGTTCATACTCAGACGCACGCTCTTGCCAGACTGCAATGTGCTCCAGCAGCAAAAACACCCCGGCTAACAGCAGCACCATCCCCAGGGCAATGCCTTCGTTGATACTGAACTGGCTAAAGGCCCCCACCAGGTTTGCAGGCGAGTAAGCCCAGGGCGTCACCAGGGTTTGCAGCTTGGTCATCAGCCGGGCGGTGTCGGTTTCCATAAAAAACAAACAGCCCAGGGTCACTGCCCCAAAGGTCAACGCCCAGGACACCACCTGTGGTCGCGGGATTCGCTGCCCTACAAACTTATGAAAAGGTCGCCCCGCGTAGCGCAGCAGCAGCAGTAACGCGCCGTGGTAGGCCCCCCAAATCATAAAATTCCAGGCGGCTCCGTGCCAAAAACCTGACAGGGTAAAAGTCAGAAACAGGTAGAACGGTGCCCAATGTTTGCGTTTGCCCATCAGGGGCAAAAACACATAGTCTCGAAACCAGGTACTCAGTGACACATGCCACCGCCGCCAAAATTCATTAATGCTCTTAGAGGTGTAGGGGGCTAAAAAGTTAATCGTCAGGCGAATGCCCAAAATACGGGCAATGCCCACCGCCATAAAACTGTACCCAGCAAAATCAAAATAGATGCGCAGCGTGAATAAAAATGCATAAAACCAGACTAGCCAGGCGTTGCTGGTCTCTGGCAGCTGAATGAAAGGGGCGATGTTATCGGCCAGCACCAGCTTCATAAATAGCCCTAAGGAAAGCCAGCGAAAGCCCAGGTCAAGATTCTCCGCTGTAAATTTAAACTGAAATCCGCTGATCTGGGGCAGCAATGCCCCCCTTCGCTCAATCGGCCCCGCCACAATCTGGGGAAAGAACGAGACAAAATTAACGTAGTCAAGAAATTTAATCGGCTTCTTGCGGCGGGCCTTGAGGGAGTCAATCACAAAGGCCACCATCTGAAAGGTGTAAAACGACACCCCCGGCGGGATGGATTTAAACACTGGTAGGGGAAAAGAGCCCTGCCAGTCGGGTGGGACGGCTCCGGTTAAGCCGATAAAGTCTTCGATGAAAAAAGTCAGATATTTGAAATAGGCCAGGACGCCCACATCAAATACAATCAGCGCCGTGGCAATCCAAGTGGCCCGCTTTCCCTCCTGGGTCAGCATCCACTTGACCATCAGGTAGTTGAAAACGATTTCAAAGACAAAGACGGCAAAGCTGGTGGTGCTGGCATTGACAAACAAAAACAAGGACAGCGCTGCTAGCCCCACCGTGTCAAAGGCCCCTCGCCACAAATTCAGCGACTTGCCTACCATACGCACCGCAAAAAACGGTGCGCTCACCAGCAACAGCACCCACCAAAATGAAAACTCTGAAAAATTCAAGCTGCCCCCCCTTATTGTCGCCCTTAGATAAGGCTTGACTGGCTGAGACCGAAGGGGGGAGTTAAAGATTAAAAGTTAAAAGTCCTTACTATCAGGCAAACTAGCCCCTCATACAACCTTTAAGCTTTAACCCACTACCCCTTCGCCTTTCGCCCTATAGCCCTGCGGGCATGGCTACGCTAGCGCCCTTCACCTCACTAGACAGAAACATCAAACTCTTCGACTAAATATGCTGATGCTTTCTCAAGCGTAGGGTAGTCCCACAGCAGGGTAGAGGGCAGCTCAAGATCAAGCCAGTCTTCGAGGTCGCCCACCAGGGTGACGGCATCGATAGAATCGAGGCCATAGCGGGTTAGGGGTTGTTTGACATCAATAGTGCTCGGGTCAATTGAGAGCAGGTCAGCCAGTTGATTAGTCAACCACTGTTGAATGGCCTCAACCGGCGATGTTACTGAGCTGGAGTTCTGGAGTTGTTGCATGGGTGGAGGTCTCCTGGTTGATCGATGAGTTTGCTAGTTGGAAAGGCACGATTGAGAACAGTTTGTCCTCGTTATAAAGCCGCATCAATGCCTGGTAGGCATTTTCGTAATAAGATGGCGGCAACGGGTTGGGGGTTCCGCTGGGGGAGAGCAGACGGTGCAAACAAAGCACCAGCCATTCTCCCTGGGAGAAAAAGTCCCCCAAAGCTTGGCGATTGTTGAGCCACATCAGCAGACAGGCAGTCGCGGCGTGGAGCCTGCAATACTGCTTAGCCAGCTCAAAGCTTTCGTAGGATTGCTCATGGCCGTGTTCAAAGGCAGACTGGGCAATCGTTTCATCCTGGACATTGAGAGCATCTAGAATTGACTGACCTTGACGCTGTAGGTGAGCCAGCACCTCTTTGTCCACGGTCGGGGCATCGGCCAGTGCCGCCAGATCTTCAAGCACCATCTCCAGCCCTTGCAGCACATCGTCTGCGCCTCGGCTAAAGAGTTCTAGCTTTTTAGGTGCAAACTCAGGCAGCGGGGTCGCCAGGTCAAAGCTATTCACCAGGCGTTCTTTTAGGGCGCTTTGCTTTTCGGGCTTACGACGGGTGCGGGCTTTGGCGAGCTGTCGCCGCTGTAAAATCAGGGCGTGCAGATTCACCACCGAGCTACCATCAAACACGCTGATGATGGCACTGTCGCGCAGCATTTTTTGAAACACGCCCCAGTCGTGCTCGTCGCGCATGTAAAAGCGTGCCCCCAGCACCACCGAGACGTCTTGCATCATGCGCTCCAGGGTGACCGGCACAAAATATTTATCGACCGCAGACCAGACACTAAATTGCTCAGGCACCACATGGAAGCCTCGGGCTGCGCCGATATTTACACAGTCGCAGGTGAGCATATCGAGAAAGGCATTGACCAGGGTCCGCCGGGCGTGGGGCATATCAACCACCGTTGTGTTGTATAGCTGCCGGTGGATTGCAAAGTTGAGGGTAGTGCGCAAGCAGGTGTCGGCTGCCCCTTGAGAAAAGGCTGCACACAGGGCACGGGTAATCTGGAACCCTTTTAGGGCCAGCTCAAGGCCGTGGCCCTCTGCCCCTAGTACCATGTCATCGGGCACAAAGCAGTTGTTAAAGCCAATGCCGCTCATGTCGGCGGCTTTAATGCCGTGGGTTTTGATCTTGGGCAGGTTGTAATACTGACTGGCGTCCAGACGGGCTTTCTCAACCATGAACAGGGTGAGACCGCGATTGCCCCCCTCGGGATTAGTGCGGCCCAACACATAGGTCAACCCTGAGATGGTGGCCCGGTTGATCGGCCACTTTTCGCCATTGAGAATATAGCCGCCCTCAACTTTTTCTGCGGTAACGCTGCCGCCCACCAGGTCGCTGCCATGGTTGCGCTCAGAGTAGGCCAGGCACATGGCCCCATGCTCATCACGGATGTAGCGAGACAGGCGCTCTTTTTGGGCAGGGGTACCGGCCATCCAGGTGAGGAAGGACCAAAATAGGGTGGTGAATGCGATCGCAACGTTCAAATCGCGTCGCCCCAGCACCCGCACATAGGAGACAAACTCCTCAAAGGAGGTAAACTTGCCACCCTCAGCGGTGGGCACATAGTAATCTTGGAGCTGCCAGTTATAGAGCCAGGCAATCTGCTCGTGGGGAAAGGCCTCTTGCTCATCGATTTCAGCGGTTTGCTGAAAAGATAGTGGGCTCTCAGGCCGACCTGGATCCCCCAGGGCCTGCTCCAGCCTTTCGGCTAATTGATACTGCGCTAAAGGTTTCATTCGCATCTCGCAAGAAAACTTTCAAATACTTAATCACAGGCCGTGACCGCCCGCCGTTACTCAGATCACGGAGCTATTAACTCAAGAACTTAGCTTAGTCGAGCCACTAGCCTTAGGCTTAGCTGAGCCAATGTGCTGAGCCAGGGACTCTAAATCTTGCTCCAGGCTGCGCACCTTGGCGGTCAATCGGGGGTTTTCGCTCCAGTCGGTAATCACCTCTAGCTCCCCGGCCAAAAATCGGGACTGGCAGGCCCGCCGCTGAATCTTGCCACTGGAGGTTTTGAGCACGTTGCCCGACTTCACCAGGGCGATGGCATAGACCTGGAGCTCGTGGGCCTCGGAAATAGCCTGGCGAATATCGGCCAAAATCTCGTCGCTGGGCAGCGTCTGCTGTTGGGAGCGCTCGACTTCCTGCACTACAATCAGCCGCTCTTCACCGTCTTCAATAATTGAGAAGCAAGCCCCATAGTCGGGTCGCATGGCCGGGCTCACCTGCTGCACGGTCCATTCAATATCTTGGGGGTAGTGATTGGTGCCGCGGATGATAATTAAGTCTTTGATGCGCCCGGTGATAAACAGCTCACCGTCCTTAACGAAACCCAGGTCCCCCGTGCGCAAAAACGGCCCGGCTTGGGTGCCTTTGGCGTCTTTAAGGGTGGCATCAAAGGTTTCCGCTGAAACCGCTGGGCGCTGCCAGTAACCACTGGCAACACCGGGGTCAGCTACCCAAATTTCGCCGATTTCGTCCGGCGCAGAGCGGGTCAGGGTATCGGGGTTTGCGATCGCAACCTGGGTTTCACACACCAGCTCACCGCAGCCCACGGTCTCTCGTACCAGGGCAGTGTTCTCATCAGCAACCTGAGCCCGACCCCGCTCAAGCGCAGTCGCATCTAGGGGCACAATCACGGGCTCACGACCTACCGGCGTAGACGAAACCAATAAGGTTGCCTCTGCCAGCCCATAGGCCGGTGAAAACGTCTCCCAGCGAAACCCACACTCTTTGAAGGCTTCAGCAAACTCGCGCATGACGCGGGGGTTGATCGGCTCGGCGGCATTGCCCGCGCTCAGCCAGCCACTGAGGTCCAGGGATTCTTTTTGGGCTGGCTTGATACGGCGCACGCACAGGTCGTAGGCAAAGTTAGGGGCCTGACTGTGGGTTGCGCCGTATTTGCTAATCGCCTGTAGCCAGCGCAGCGGACGCTTCACAAAGGCCAAAGGAGCCATGATGTAGCAAGGCATCCCCGTATACAAAGGTTGGATCAAACCTTCCACCAGACCGTAGTCGTGGAAGTAGGGCATCCAGGTCACCATGGCCCCATCTGGGCTATATTCACAGGCCCGCTGCAGGTAGGCCGAATGGTGCATCAGGTTGTAGTGACTGAGCATCACCCCTTTGGGCGTCGACGTCGACCCCGAGGTGTAT
>JBCBQD010000224.1:0-9909 GCA_039820425.1 Cyanobacteria bacterium J06635_1 | reverse complement strand
AAGGGCACTCGCTTACTGGGGGTCAAAGCCGTCATTGCCGAGAGTTACGAGCGCATCCATCGCTCGAACCTATTGGGGATGGGCATCCTGCCGCTGCAATTCCCCGAGGGCGTCAACCGTCAGACGCTGAACCTGGACGGCACCGAAACCTTCGACTTGACGGGACTCAGCGGTGGCATTGAGCCTCGCATGACGGTCAACTGGGTGATCCACTACGCAGATGGTCGCACGGCTGAGGTGCCGTTGCTATGCCGCATCGATACCCTCGACGAGGTAGAGTATTTCCGCAACGGCGGCATCTTGCACTATGTACTGCGACAGCTGGTAGCGGCCTAGCGTTGAAATCCAAAGGACAGAGCGATACCTCGCTTTTTTCATTTTTCTGGCCACCCTCTTGAGTGAATAAGGTTGGCACCCTCACCAGAGCCAGAAAAATGAAACCTCATCGCCAGCATCCCCTCACCCTGAACTCAGCGGGACACCCTTTTACGCGGGGTTCTAGGGCGGCGTTTCGCCCTAGCCAGGGGGGTGCGGGGGAACTCGGAGGGACCCCCGCGCAGCACCTTAAACTTCTACTCCAGTCACTAGCGTTGAACATATACTTTCCTTCTGGGAAAAGGGGTTGGGGGATGTAGAGCTTTACTCTTCTTGCAGAGTGGGCCTTCTCGGAACAGACAGACTATATTAATACCAACTCCCCAACGTCTATTCCCGCCGATGCGCAAGATCCTGATTCTCGCCGCCAACCCCAAAGGCACCAGCCGCCTTCGCCTGGACGAAGAAGTCCGCGATATCAACGAGGGGCTCAAGCGGGCCAAACGTCGCGATGACTTTGAAATTGTCCAACGCTGGGTCGTCCGTCCCCGCGATTTTCAACAAGCGATGTTGGATGAAACTCCCCAAATCGTACATTTTTCAGGCCACGGTGAATGGGAAGCAGGCATTTGTCTAGAAGGGCCAACGGGCCAAGCACAGTTGGTCACCGGGGAAGCCCTGGCAAATTTATTTGCGCTATTTTCCGACAGTCTGGAATGTGTGGTGCTCAACGGCTGCTACTCAGAAGCCCAGGCCCAGGAAATAGTCGTCCATGTGCCCTATGTGATTGGCATGAATCAAGCGGTCAGGGATCGAGCCGCGATTGAGTTTGCTGTGGGGCTTTACGATGCATTGGGGGCGGGGCAGTCGGTCGAGCGAGCATTTCAGTTTGGCTGCGTAGCGATGGAGATGGCAGGTACCGACGAGCAAAATAAGCCTGTTTTGTTAACAGGATCTAAAAAGGCGATTGCGAATATTCCCCAAGAACCCACAGGGACTGCTTCAGCGGCAACTGAGAAAAGTGAAGCATCCCATAAAGAGACCTTGGAAGTCTTTTTCTCCTATGCCCACGAAGATGAGCCTCTGCGGGATAAGTTAGCCACCCATCTCAAGCTGCTAGAGCGGCAAAAAGTAATTACTGGCTGGTATGACCGAGACATCAATGCTGGAGGTGATTGGAAAACTGAAATTCTCGATCAGCTTAATCGAGCCGATATTATTTTGCTGCTGATCAGCGCTGATTTTCTAGCTTCTGATTTTTGCTGGGGGGTCGAGCTAGAGCAAGCAATGACCCGCCATGATGAGAAGTCAGCCTGCGTGATTCCCATCATTCTAAGGTCTGTTGATTGGAAAGGGACTCCCTTTTCTAAATTGCAGGCGTTGCCGAAAAATGCGGAGCCAGTGACCGACTGGGCAAATCAAGATCAGGCGTTTACTGACATCGCCAAAGGCATTCGCAAGGTGGCCGAACGCCTAAAAAAGTAGGTCACCCACGCTGACAAAAAATAAGGTATAACCGTAGGACAAATTCCTTCAACGGGTTCCATGGTTGTCAGAAACATACTGCTCGGCACGACCAAGTTTTTTCTTGGTATATTCCTCGCCCTAGTCATCCTGGCCCTGGCCGGTGCCGCCACCGGGCGTTACTTTATCACCCGCCTTTCAGAGCTGCCCGAGCGCCCGCTCTTTGACAACGATGCCCCCGCCCAGCCTGAGCAGCAGTCAGCGCCAGCGGCCAGTGCGCCTCAACCTGCGGCCCAAGACGACAGCGGAGACCCAGGTCTCTACAAAGTAGTGGTGATCTATCCCCAAGGTCTGCTCGTCCGCGATGGTCCCGGTTTCGACTATGCCACCCTGGATGGTGTCGATTACGACGAAGAACTGACCGTCCTTGAGGAAAAGGACGTTTGGTACAGAATCAGAACCTCTCGCGGCAATGAAGGTTGGGTGAAGGGTCGGAATAATACGGAGAAGGTTGAGTAGTTGTAAAGAAAATTTTCTCAACCTAAACCTTAGTTACAGAATTTCAATTGCCGCTTAGATCAAGCCAGGCAGGGTGATAGCGTGATTTAACGTCTTTAAAACCCTTTGATAACATCTGGTTAATCTGCTATGCATAACGTCCAAAAAGATTGGCTGAGTGCCGTTGTGACCGCTGCGCTCGGGGCGGGCATTGTGACCACGATTGCGGTGAGCCACGGTCAAAATCCGCTGGTGGGTTTGGCAATCACAGCATTTGCAGCAGGGGCAGCTGTGGTATTTGATGCTTTTTTGTAAAAAAAATGGGAGCCTCGTGAGAGGGCTCCCAAATGCTGCTATCTAATCTGTTGCTATCTAACTTTCACAATGGAACGGGGGGTCGCTTATCCCAGGGCCTCTAGGTAATCGCGAACGCGATTGCGGCGCTTGGGCTGACGGAGCTTTTGCAACGCTTTGGACTCAATCTGGCGAACGCGCTCTCTGGATAGCTCCAGGGTGCGGCCAATCTCGGCCAGGGAGTAGGGGATGCCGTCGCCGAGGCCAAACCGCAGGCGAATCACTTCTTGCTCGCGGCTGGTGAGGTCAGAAAGCAGATGCTGCAGGTCGCGGCGCAAAGACTCGCGGGTGAGCAAATCCTCGGGGGACATGTCTTCGGTTTCGAGCAGGTCGCCTAGTTCGGTGTCGCGCTCTTTGCCGACTTTGGTTTCTAGAGAAACCGCTTTGGGCACCTTCAGGAGCACTTCGCGTACCTGGGGCCCGGTCATGTCGAGCTCTCTGGCGATGTCTTCCACCGTGGCGGTGCGCCCTTTCTCCTGGGAGATCTTGCGCTGGGCCTTTTTAATCTTGTTGAGCTTTTCGGTGATGTGCACCGGCAGGCGAATGGTGCGGCTCTGGGTTGCGATCGCACGGGTAATGCCCTGACGAATCCACCAGTAAGCGTAGGTGCTAAACCGATAGCCTTTAGTCGGGTCAAACTTCTCAACGGCGCGCTCCAGACCCAGAGTACCTTCTTGGATCAAGTCCAGCAGCTCCAGACCACGGTTTTGATACTTTTTAGCGACAGAGACCACCAGGCGTAGATTCGCCTTGATCATGTGCTCTTTAGCACGGATGCCTTCTTTCTGAGCGTCGGCTAGCTCCTCCAGAGAAAGTTCGGCCAGGGCCGCCCACCGACGCTTGCCTTCTGCCAGGGTAGGCTTGAGATCCGCCATGGCTACCTCAGAGGCCTTAGCCCAACGCTCTAAGGACGGACGATGACCCAGCTGAGCGGTCATGCGAGCACGAGTATCTAAGAGTCGAACGTAGGTAGCGAGCAAGCCGCCTTCTTTTTCTGCCGCCTCGTTCCGCAATTCCAGAAGCTGCATGTAGTGCTGTACAAGCTGGGCCTCAGAGACTTCCTCATCCCTTTGGAGCAGTCGTACACGACCAATTTCTTGTAGATACAGCCTGACTAAATCAGTCGTACGCCGATTGCTGGGGGACGAGAGGCTATCAAACTCGAGCTTTTCGACGCCGGAACCTCCATCATCTCCCCTATCGGAGGAAATCAAGGTTTCGATTTCAAATTCAGTTGGCTCGGTTTTCACAATAGCGTCTCCATCGACTGCTGCAAGGGGGGGACGATTGTCGAATTCTGTATTTTTGTAGTAGGACGTAGCTTCCATAGCAAAGGGGATTAGCTTCAGAAAAAGCAGAGGAACTAACAGCGCGATGCAACGTTAGTGTGCCCGGTCTCCATAGGAGAGGAACGCACTTCTGTTGACAATCTAAACTTCAAGTGTGAAGAACTCGGGTTGGATAACCTCTGCAATAGTTATAGAAAGGGAACTTATAAAATCCTCAAACGCATGAATTGACGGATGAATTAAGCATTGACGGCAATCCATTAGACATTTCAAGGAAGCTGGAGATTCGACTCTTAGAACATCTACAGTGCTGGGAGACCCAATTCCTGACGTTTTTGTTCAAACGTTTTTGCAGCCAGGCAACACCTGGATAAAATTCAAGGTTGCATATTGGGTGCATTTTGGACAGTGATCTCGTCAGCAATGAGCGATGTCTTAACTTGAGGAATACCAGGGTGCTTCACACTTGCCGCAGCCAGGTATTACAGGTTTTAGACTGGCACAACAGAAGGCAAGATTTGCCGTATAAATTAAGACGACTCAGGCTGTGTAATGTCCAGCTTCAAGCTTTTTTAATTGGATGAAGCCCTTGTCTCAATTAGATTATTTGACCTATCACTTACCTCCGGTGAGTCATATCACAGGGCAAAATCAGAGCGTGTCAATTCACCAGAGTGTCCTTCTGTATTTTTTGAGAAATCCAGGTATCTTTTGGTGAAGTAATTATTAATCATCGGCCCGACACTCTATCAAAACTTGATGTTTGAATCGGGTGAAGAGACCGTAAGCCGTAAAGGTTTAAGTTTCCCCATCCATCCCCTTCTATGATGGAGATAGCCATCTTATCTACGAAACTTAGGTGAGAGCATGTGTGAACTTGTGAAATCTTGGCATCGAAATCTTGGCATCTATGAAGGTTGACTGGTCACGGATAGTTCGACTGCCGCAGACCTATGCGCTTTTGGTTGGAGCAGCAGCGGGCTACTTAGGGTTTGTCCTGTGGCTGGGGCCGCGGCCTGTGGTGTTAGCCAGCGGTGGCGGCATTGCGGCGGCGATGGCCGGGGGCTGGGTGAGTAGCTTTCGGCGACAGAATATTTCCTTAAATGCCAGTGATTTGCTGGTGGCTGAGGTCTTTGAGCAACAGGTCCAAGCGATTGAAGCTCAGATGCCCAACCGAGGTGAAACGACCTGGCGACAAGCCCGTAAATGGGCCACCGATTCCCAGGCCTATGCGGCCCAGATTGATCAGCAAGATTCATTGCTTCACGCCGAGCTGCTGGAGGCGACCCATACGGTTTTGGGGCTTACACGGCAGGTGGCCGATGCCCTACAGGTGCTGGGTAAGATTAAAACCCCTGTCTATCAGCAGATGGCCCAGGCGCGCTTAAAAACCAGCTGCGATCGCTTACAAGAAAGCCACCATCAGCTACAGCAGCTGCAAGATCAGGTGGCCTTAGCCTCTTTGGATGCGGGCACAGCCGCCCTGCCGGCTCGGTTGCAGCAGCTGATCTCGGCTAACCAGCAAATTTTGAACGCTGCTGCGCTCGAGAATTATCAGGAATAAAACGACCCAGAATGATGAAACGCTTATCTCGTCTGCATATCCGTCTAGTGACTGGTTTTGTGATCGGTCTTTGCCTGGTCTGGATAGGGGGCTGTCTATCGGTGGGGACCCCTCAGGTTGACTCTGCCGAAAGTGCTCTACAGGCGCTAGAGCAGTCGGTGCTGCCGCAGCTCAATGCCGAAACTCAGGTGGTGCCGGACGAGGTGGCGGTGCGCTACGCCGTCGATACGGTGGAAGCCCCCCTACCCAAGCTTGAGGATTTTCCACTGTATGGTGCACAGCCAGGTGAGGGCGGCGTCTACATCGAGATTTTTAGCTCATCTGAGAAGGCCAATTTTGAGCGTCAAAATGAACGCTGGCTGGTGGAAGTCGCAGACGCGTTTAATGCTAGCAATGCCACTGTGGGCTCGGGGCAGCCGATTCGAGTGGGCATCCGCAAGATTGCCTCGGGGGCAGCGGCGCGGTTATTGATTGCTAAGGCAGCACAGCCGGTGGGCTACAGCCCATCCAACGATCTCTGGGTGCAGATGATCAAAAGCCAGAACGTGAATGCGCAAGTGGTTGCCCCTCGACTGGTGGCGAATACGGCGGGCTGGGTGATTCCAGCCTCGGTGTATCAGCAACTCTCAGCCCAGGGTACGGTCACCTTTGAGCAGCTGTTGAATGCGATCGCATCCGGCCAAATTAGTGTGGCCTACCCCAACCCCTACGCCAGCTCAACCGCGCTCAATTTGCTCTATACCCTTTACTGGCGCGCCGCCGGGCACCAGGCAGCGGGCGGACAGCTGACCGCAGCTGAGATCGCCTCACCCCAGGTCAACTCTGTCTTTGAGCAGTTTCAGTCCCAGGTGCTGATCACCACTCCCACTACTTTAGATTTGCAGGAGCTATTTCTGCGCGACCAGAGCAAACTGCAAGCCTTCCCGCTGGAGTATCAAAACTATCTGGCCCTCAAACAACTCCCCGGCTTTGAGGACACCGAGTTTATCCCCTTTGGGATTCCCCATAACAATCCACTGGTGGGCTTTGATTGGAATACCCCGGAGCAAAAAGAGGCTCTGCAAAAGTTTTCTACCTTTGCCCTGTCTGAGCCCATGCAAAGCCTGGCGCAGCAGCAAGGCTTTACCGTCACCGACTACGTCAAAAACAACGAAGGCCCCCCAATTCCCTCCGGGGAAGTGCTGCTGGCCGCCCAGTCAAACTGGAAACTCCAGAAAGACAGCGGTCGCACGGTCTATATGACCATGGTGATCGACACCAGCGGCTCCATGGAAGGTGAACCGCTGAGCGCCCTCAAAGAAGGGTTACGGATTGCCGCTCAGCAAATTAACCCCGGTAACCACATCGGGCTGGTCACCTTTGACGATAAACCTGTGAATCGGTTGCCCTTAGGCTCCTTTGACAAACAGCAACACCAGCGGTTTTTAGCCACGGTCGAACAGCTCCAGGCCAACGGCGGCACGGCCATGTATGACGGGGTCATGGTGGGCCTAGGCGATCTACTCAAACAGCAGCAGCAAGACCCCAATGGTCGCTACTATCTACTCCTGCTGACCGATGGTGAGGTCAATCGCGGCTATACCTTTGACGCCGCCAAAGACATCATGGCCTACAGCAATGTGCGGTTTTACCCCATCGCCTATGGCAATGTGAATGAGCAAGAATTGGATGCGATCGCAAGCCTGCGAGAGTCGACCGTCCAGGTCGGCACCCCGGAAAATGTCCAAGACCTGTTTAAAAACCTCTTCCAGATTAATTTGTAATCCTCTTCCGCTCACACATGCTGCCCTGGGCAACCACAAGGGATTGCCCCTACCTCTCTCAATCTTCCCAATCTCCCCCTGCCGACGCAATATATTGCGTCTCTACATTACCCACTACCCACTACCCTCCACCCTCTACCCATGAAACCCACCCCAAACCTGATTCGCACCCTAGGCCTGGGCTGGCTCGCTTACTTACTGGTGGGATTCGCCCTGAGTCAGACCGGCGGTGGCAACAAAATCCAGGTGGTGATCGATCGTAGTTACTGCGCCCCCACCAGCTGGCAACAGGTCGCTGACGAATATGCCCAGCTCTATAGACAGCATCAGCAAAAACAGCTCACCATCGAGTCGGTGACTTTGGTAAATGATTTAGGGGAGGAAATACTGCGCGTGCCGCCCTCTGCTGAGGAGATTGCTGGGTTAAATACCTTTGGGTTGCCGGGTCGCGATCGCATTGATGCCATTGTGCAAGCAAGTCCGGATGCCAAGGTCTTAAGCTGCCAACCCTAAGGCGGTAAAATCCCTCTTTCACCTGGCTTATAAGCATCTGATTGAGATCTATAACGGGTTGTCGAGACATCCTTCTATCCAGGGCAAAATTAAGTTGGGTAAGCTCGCTTGACGGAGCGAGAATTCAACGATGTATGCCTTATATTCTTTATTTTTTAATTCTTTTGGATGGCTGGGGTTTCTGGGCACGGCGTTCTGGATCTGGATGCTCTATGAGTGTCTGAAGTCTGGTAAAGATCGCCAGTGGATCTGGCTATTGATTTTTCTCAACGTGATCGGCGCGGTGATGTATTTCATCATCCACTGGTTGCCGCAGCATCCCAACTTTTTGGCCCGGTTTGGCATCATTAACCAGCGCAAGCTGCGCGATAAATTATGGCAGGCGGAGGCCGATGCCAAAAACATTGGCAATGCCACCCAGTATGTGACCCTGGGCAACATCCTCTTTGATATGCGCCAGACCGATCGGGCCTACGAGGCCTATCAGCAAGCGCTTGAGAAAGAGTCTGAAAACCCCAAGGCGCTGTGGGGGGCTGCCCAGTCTGCCAGCGAGAAGACTGACTATGTCGCTGCCAAAGAGTATTTAGCCCGTTTGCTCAAGGTCAAACCTGACTATTCCTATGGTGAGGCCTCCCTGGCCTATGGCGAAGTGCTTTGCCAGATGGAGGATTATGAGGCTGCTGTCACCCATTTGCAGGGGCACCTCAAAAACTGGAGCAACCCAGAAGCGTATTTGATGCTGGCAACCCTTCAAGAAAATCGTCAGGAGCCGGATGCTGCCCGCGAAACGCTCGAGACGATGATTCTCAAAATTAAGGGCTTCGTCCCGTTTCAATACCGCAAAAATGAACATTTCATTCGGAAAGCCGAACGCAGGCTCAAGGCACTTCCTAAAGCGAAGGCTTAACGGGTGCGGAATCTTTGGTCGCTGCGGATTCAGATCCCCAGTTTCTTTGCCAAAACACGATGCGTTATTGGTTAAGACCCAAAAGAAACCGGGGATCTGGCGACTGGCATGTTAAGCAACCACCGGCTGATGTGCCATCAACGAGCACTGGTATTTGACCTGGCGATTGCAGGCGTTAAGTATTTCCAAGATCGAGGTTTCGCCAATGTCTTCTAGTCTGGGCGAGATCGCAAAATATTTTGCCAAATACTCCCGGTAATAGGCCTCTTCTTGCCCGTAGGTGAGGTCCGGCTGTACCCGTATCACAAAGTCGTAGTCTTCGATGGTCTGGTTCTTGCCGTTACAGTTACCCTCAGTCAGGTCTACTCGGTAGCTTTCATAGTCTAAAAAGCAATGAATTTGTGGAATAAAGCTCAGTCCGTGGGGTGCGAGAATCGCATCTACACCCGTGACGATAGCGTCATTGAGTCGATAGAAGCCTAGATTTTTGTAGACCGGCAGGTTGAGTTCCTGAGCCAGCCGCGCTATCGCACCATGCTTTGTCGTACAGGTGCCGTGACCTTCCTCAAACAAAATCAGAGAATTCTCGCTATTCGTGTTTGAGCCATAGGGCATCGCCTTGACGTAGCGACAGGCTGCTTGAAAAGTCTTCAGACCCACCCCCAGCAGAATTTTAGAAACCTCTCCACGGTCTTGAATCTCAGTGTCGGGTAAAACATCAATTGAATGCATAGTAGTCAGCCCCTGTGAATATTTCTGGTTAACTAGCAAATCAGTTAGCGAGTCCACGCAGGTGGACTTTGCATTTGTAGATACTGTGCCAGAAACTCGATGTCAAGCATGAGCGGCCAGGGCGATCTCAAGCTCAAACGGCTTGCCGGAGTGGAGCACCCCAAACACAAAGCGAATCAGCTTGTGCATGATCGCCCCGACCACCTGCATTTTGCACTTGCCAGCGTCCAACAGCCGTTGGCGAAATTGCTGAATGGCTGGGTTCCAGGTGATGGCTGCGAGCGCAGGCATATATAGAGCCCTTCGCAGGCGGGCATTGCCAATCTTGGACAAACGTGTCTGCTTTTTAATCGATGTTCCAGAGATATGTTCCTTGGGCGTCACTCCAGCATGGGCAGCCAACTGCCGGGCACTTTTGTAGAGGGTGATGTCGCCAATTTCAGCCAGCAGGATAGCCGCGACTTGATTGTCTCGATCCCAGGCATTGGCGAGAAAACCGCGGCTATCCTG
>JBCBQD010000223.1:0-9910 GCA_039820425.1 Cyanobacteria bacterium J06635_1 | reverse complement strand
CTGAAAGGCTTTGCAGCCGCATCGCCCTTACCAGGATATCCATTTTGAATCGGGGTTACTGAATTCGGATTTGGTATGAGGGAATGGTTTCGTGTAGCGAAAAAAATGGCTGGAAAGCCCGCAGAGCAAGGATTTTAGTTGTCTTCTCTCGAAAAGGCTATAACCCTTGTATTACAAGCGTTTTGACCGAATCATCCCATCAGACGGAACCAGGTCTCCCCTTTGGCAAAATTTCTGACGCTATGCCCTTCTAGGAGAGTCAGGGTAAATCAGAAGAGTCTCAAAGGACCACTCGATTAATAACATTCATGACTCATGGACGTTGCGGCGTAAGGCTTTGAGCTTGCTGCGTTTGGCTTTGTTATCGAGCCGCTTTTTCTTAGCGTTTTTTGACGGCTTAGTCGGCTTGCGTTTCTTTGGGGTCACCGTGACACTTTGGATCAGGGCTTTGAGCCGGTTAAGGGCATCTTCTCTATTTTGCGCTTGGGTGCGGTGCTGCTGGGCTTTGATGACGATGACACCGTCTTTGGTAATGCGGTTGTCGTTGAGTTTGAGTAGGCGCTCCTTGTAGAGAGGAGAGAGAGAGGACGCCTTAATGTCGAACTGTAGGTGAATGGCGCTGGCAACTTTGTTGACATTCTGCCCTCCGGCACCTTGGGCACGAACGGCGCTCAGTTCGATTTCGCTGAGGGGGATGGCAGTGCGCTTCGTGATTTGTAGCATGGATAAGTTTGAGGTTCTGACTACACCATAGCCAGAGTTAAGCGGTGGAAACAGCCCTTGCTCAATTCTAGCTGAAAGGAGCCATGCCTTTAATGGCTTCATAAAGGGCTGACGCAATGCATGTTTACAAAGGTTTTAGAGTGCCTGCTACAAAAGTTGTTAGGGGTGTTTGTTAAGTCAATGGTGTATCAACAAACTCTAGCAATTTTTCAGCTTCGTCAGACAAGTCAGCCAGGGCTGGGTATTGTGAGGAAATGATCACCTCGGGAATCATGAACTGGGTAAAGCGCCAGGCGACACAAGTAGCAATGTCGGGCTGCATAAGGCTATCTGTTAAGAGCCAGGGAGCCCGTTGGGTAGCAGCTTGTTCAAGTAAATCATAGGCAGCGGTCAGCTGACGACTGACGCGTTCCAGCCAGGGCTGGTGTTGTTTCTCTGTTGGGCGCAGGGTACGCTCGTAGACAATTTGGACAGTTTTATCACAGGCTCCAAGGGCAAGCCCAACCAGCTGAATTTACGTACATGTAAATTTTTCTAAATTTGTCAAGCACTTCTCAAGATCTTCACAATGCCTTCCTAAGATAGGCGACATCAAATAGTTGATGTTGCTCTCGCACTCGAGAATCACCATGGCACCTACTCATTTTGACGGCCTTCGGACTTACCTCAGCTTTTCTCTCTCGCTAGAACGATGGGCGATGCACCTTAAATGGACTAAACGAAGCCTGCTGCGAGCAATCTTGATTGTTTATGGTGTGATGGTTGCCGCTGGGTGGGGGGTGTTTATCACCCAAGAGGAGGTTAAGCCCAGCTTTAAGTACGCCATAGTTTTGCTAAGCGTAGGGCTTTGGGGAGCCTGCGAAGGCTCTGGTGTGGTTAAGCAAAACGACCGGCAGAGAGCCATTGACGCCATTGAGGATGCTTTTGATTAAGGGGCGAGTCTTCTGTCAGTCGTAAATTTTCGAATAAGACCAACACGGAGATCGGGTGACACGGGACGGTGACACGGGAATCTGCCCATTGCTTAACCTCTCCGTGTCTCTGCGTCCTCTCCTCTCCGTGTCAGTCTGGATACGATCGCACAAAGACCAGAACAAAAGAGAAACCATCTCCTCCTTTCCCCCAATCTTTACTGCACTGCCCCCACCTCAAACGCATCGCCCACCCTCAGGTCGAGCTGGTTGGGGTCAATCACAATCACCGCATTTTGAGAAGTAGCATTGCCACCACCGGTGATGACATCCCCTACGACATTGCCCAGGTTACGATTGCCCAACAGATCGCCCAAGATTGACCGGGCGGCGGCAGTAACCAAAGACCCCTGGATGTCTTCGGAACGTACTTCACGGCTAGCAGCCACTGGATCCGACTCCGCCCGAATTGCATAGGATTGATTGCCCACCGTCAGCCGATCCGCAACAAATTTGGCTGCGTTGATATCGGCTCCCTGGATATTCACAGGCACAATCCGTCCTTGGACGGTGCTGCCCGCTGGGATCAAGGTTTGGCTGTTACCATTGTTAATCGGGGTCGCTACCTCAAGGGCAAGCACCACGGTTTGGCCGGGGGCAACCACAATATCGACGGTATTCCCAGCGGTGTTGGGATAGCGCAAATCAAGGACAGTACCGCTGTTAATACTCAAGGCAGAGGTTTGGCTGGACTGACCGCTGGCACCCACAATGTAGTTATTGGCTTGGGAACTGGCTGCAATTTGAGGCAGTCGTCCTTCGGCAACCATCGCCTGGTAGACAAACGCTGCCACATCTGCCCGAGTGGCTACTCGCTGGGGGTTGAGTAAATCGATATTGGGGTAGTTGACCACCATAGTCTGCTGGGTGGCGGCGGCCACAGAGGACAAGGCATAGTCTGGGATCTGGCCCTGATCGCGATAGATATTCAAGATGCTAGCGGTCGACCCCGTGGCGCTAAAGTCCAGGCCATTGGATAGCGAGACCAGTACCTGGACCCGTGGGATTGCTTGCTCGGGCTGAAAGCGGCCGTTGGGGTAACCCGCTAAAAAGCCTCTTCTGTATGCGGTTTGGATCGCGCCCCGGGCCCAGTAACCTGTTGGGACGTCAGCAAAGTTACGGGCTGAGCTAGTGGCAGGTTTGTTAAAGGCTTTTTGGACGATGGCGGCAAACTGAGCGCGGGTCACGGGCTGGTCGGGCCTAAAGGAGCCATCGGGAAATCCGGCGATGATGTCTTCTGCTGCAAGCCGCTGAATGAAGGGTTGAGCCCAGTAGCTGGTGCTGACATCTGAGAAGTTGACTTGCTGGGCAGCAGCAGGCATGGCGTAAATCAGGGGGGCAGCTGCACCGGCTAAGGTTCCAAGGGCAGCGAAGGCAGCCCCGCTCGAACTGGCAAAGCTAGGCATGATGAATCCTCAACTGTAATTTTTAACAGAGTCTTGGATAGATGCGTGTGGCGATATTAATGATCTCGACAATCCTAAACAGGAGAATTAACGGCCTGAAAATAGGACAGGCCAGTTTTTGATTTGGCCCCTTGCCCAGGTTTGAGGGTCTTTTGTTGATGGGCTAGAGGCGTCAGGGAAGTTTGTGGAGAGGGGGATATTAAACGATGGAGTGAGCGTGTATGTGTATCTAAAAAGGAGACTACATAAGGCTAAATAGTTCTCAATCTTGTTGCTTAGGATACTCTCAACGAATGCCACAACAATATTCCGTCCGTGCCGACTGATTTCATCAGGCCGCCTCGGACTGAGTTGGGGGCCTTGCCGAAGAGATTGAGCATCGCTGCAACCAGTTCTGGGGTTGAGAGAGTATTGGCTAAGAACCCAGACCATTGCGACTGGGGCAGTCGGAAAAAGGTATCAAAGAACCGACACAGTTGGGGTTGTTCAAACCGCATCAGGGTTTCTAGCCCAAACTGGTAGATATAGTGCTTGCGCACTTGCTCGGGAGACCACAGCACCTGCCAGGCGGCTTTGGCAACATCACTGGGGGTAGCATTTGAACTGTCCAGGGCAGTTGTGATCGCACCCGCTACCCCCGGTGCCCGTCGCAATAAACTCCCCACCATGTACCCCGTCGCCGGATGCACCATACTGGCGGAGCCGCCAAACCCCACCACAGATTGTTGTAAATTTGGCAGCGGCAGATTCATCGGAAACAAACAATATTCCTCATGATGAATCTCTTGCACCTGTACATCGCGATGGGTCAGGCGCTTTTTTAGTCGCTGCTTTAGGGTCTCAAAAGAGACTGCAGGAGCATGGGCGAGAGAAGTCTCTTCGACAAAGTAAACATCGTTACCAAAGTCCATCGCATAGAGAAAGGTAGGAGGTTCAGATTGTTCCTCAGGGGAGAGATAATCGGCGCGATAGTCCATGAGCACAAATTGCCCAGGGCGAACTGGCGGTGAGGAAAAGCGACCGACGATGCCATAGGCGGCCTGAAAGGCAAGGTCTTGTTTGGGGGGGCGCTGGACCAGGGTAGGCTTGTGGCCAGTGGCGTCGATGACGATGTGCGATCGCAACTCTTCCCCGCTCTCCGTTATAACCAGAGAGTGGCTAGCAAAGTGCTGCACCTCCGCCGCCTGGCCCAGGTGCCAGCTCACCGACTTACCCTGGCTCAGCAAATGAGCCTGCAACTTGTGCTTATCAAACAGACCGTAGGCGCGGTTGAACCCCATTTCGCCTTTGCCAAAGTAGCCGCTACAGTCGGTCCATCGATGTTCCAGCAAGTCGCTCAACCCCAGGGCCTCTAGCTCGTCGTACCAGATGCCATAGGTATTGGGCCACTCGGCATCGGGGCGCGTGGGCGATAGGCCCTGTATTGTCAGCCCCGCCTGAGCGAGGGCAGCGGTAATAGTCAGCCCCGCTGGGCCAGACCCAATGACCAATGCGTCATACATTGCTATGTTATCCCTCCAAAATGCCTGCCAATACCCTTACCAAATCCTCAACATCGTCTCCTACATTTTATTGAGGCACAACCCAAAAGGGTTTCAGGACTTACATGAAATCGCCGAAACCCTCTTATTTATTGATTTTTCTGGAGAAAGCTGGTGATCCGACTCGAACGGACGACCGGCTGATTACAAATCAGCTGCTCTACCAACTGAGCTACACCAGCAATTGACTGAAACCCTCGCCTCACCCAAACCTGTATACCCGATGGAAAAAACTCAAGGTTCCAGACTGAATGTGGCTAGCGGTTACTTAATATAGCAAAACTTGATGCCATCGGGCCAACGACCACAATACGCTTTGACTGTGGCCTTAGAACCCAGAGATCTCTGAGAACCCTGGGGGTTAGACACTATTTAGGCCTTATTATTCTCGATCGCCCAGCGGGCCAGTTCTGTTCGGTTATGGAGGCCGGTTTTGCCGAGCATATTGCTGACGTGGCTTTCGATGGTGCGCTGGCTGACCTTAAGCTCATCCGCAATTTCTCGATTGGCCATGCCTCGGGCCACAAACTGAACCACCTTAAGCTCGGTGGGGGTTAACTCAACATCAAAAGGCACTTGGATAGTGGGGGCTGAGCCGGTTCCTTTATTTTGATGCTGGATCAAGCGAGACGCTTGCTTTAAAGATGACTCAACCTGGGCGACTAGCTCCTCAGGCTCAAATGGCTTGACCATGTAGACATCAGCGCCTGTGGTTAGACCCTTAACTCGGTCTTGGCTTTGTCCTTTGGCCGATAAAAATAGAATCGGAATCCAGCTCTTGCCAGGATCGTGGCGCACCTGCTCGACAAAGGCGTAGCCGTCCATCTCAGGCATCATCACGTCACAGATGATCATATCGGGGACGAGGTTGCCCAAGACATCTAAAGCTTCCCGGCCATTGCCTGCGGTGACGACCTGATAGCCCCGAAACTCGAGATAGTCTTTAACTAATAAAATGAGGTTGGGGTCATCATCGATGAGTAGTAATTTCTTTTGATCCCCTGCGGTAGCTTCTTTCATGCCGGTACTCTGCTTACGTAGGTCGTATATTTAAGGAAATGGCGGTAAGTGTAAATGCGGATTAAGTTCTATCGAACCAAATAGGGCTCAATAGCCGAATGCATAAGAGTTAAGTATTCACCATTGTTGATGATACTGTATGGATTCCAATACGAAGGTCATCGTATATAAAATCCTGTTGAATTTATAGCGGACTTTGAACAAGTTATGGGATTAACCTCACAAGTTGAGCCAGCTATATTCAGGGCTGCAATCGAACTTTCCCTTGGTTTGTCAAATCAAGTGTGCCCAAACTATCAATAAAATCACCGAGCTAGTGATTAATTGTCGAGTTGAGGTAAGGGATGCGTTAGAAAGGCATGGTCCTCAACAATTTGATTGCCGATCAGGTGCTCTTGAATAATGCGTTCGAGGACCTCTGGAGTGGCGCTGTGGTACCAGACCCCGTCTGGGTAAATGACGACAATCGGCCCTTGCTGGCAGACTCTCAAGCAGTTAGCTTTGGTGCGAAAAATACAGCTAGGGCGGTCGGCAGTGGGCATGTCAAGGTCGAGTTCTTTAAGTCGTTTTTTAAGATAGTCCCAAGCGGCAATACTTTTGGCTTTGTCGCAGCATTTGGGTTTGGTTTGATCCGCACATATAAAAATATGTCGTTGAATCGTTTCTAACGACAAGGTTTTTACACAGTGATCCAGGGCTGGGGGAGGGATTGACTGCGCAGCTTTAGGCGACGTTTCTGATGGGTTAGAGCTATTTTTCTCGGGCATACATCAAATTAGGGGCACACAGGATAGAAATGAGATCGCACCAAATCACACTATTGACCGACTTTGGTACCCAAGACGGCTATGTGGGGGTCATGAAGGGAGTGATTGCCCAGATTTACCCTAGCGCATTGATGATCGATTTGACCCACCAGGTCAAGCCTCAGGATATCCTGGCGGCTCGGTTTATTTTGCTCAATAGCTATCGTTATTTTCCACCCGGTACGGTTCATCTGGCGGTGGTTGACCCTGGGGTCGGTACCCGTCGTCGGAGCATTGCTGTGGCCTTCTCAGAGGGTTTCTTAGTTGGCCCTGACAACGGCGTGCTCAGCGGTGTGCTTACCCAGGAAACAACCTGGGAAGCCGTTGAATTGACTAACCCAAATTATTGGCGAGTGCCCAACCCCAGCCACACTTTCCACGGTCGTGATATTTTTGCACCCGTTGCCGCTCACTTGGCCAGTGGGGTATCGCTAAACCAATTAGGGCAATCTATTGAACCAGCTTCGTTGGTTCAACTTCATCTCCCCCCCTGTGAGCTGGGCGATGCCAATATTCGCGGCCGCATTCAGTATATTGATCACTTCGGCAATTTGATTACCAATATTCCAGCCGATCAGATTGGGACTAAAGCCTGGTCGATGCAACATCAAGGCGGGGCAAGGGTCGATGATGGGTCACCCCAAAACATCGCACACTACTCAACCTACGACGAAGTTCCTAAAGGCGAAGCCCTCAGCCTAATCGGTAGCCACGGCCGGGTTGAAATCGCTGTCAATGGGGGAAGTGCGGCGGCGATGTTGAGAGCGGCAGTTGGGGATGCGGTAGTACTGGTAAGGGAGTAGTGGGTAGTGGGTTAATTTTCCCCATGGGTAGGACATGGCGGCGCTTTCAAACTCCGGTCTAACCAACCTACTGCCTGGGTCAGACGAGTCAACGCCTCATCAGGCTGATCTTTAAGTAGATAAACCAGGGCGGCAGCGGCCTGCTCTTGGGCACGTACCTGGCGATTGGAACTGAGACGATGCCAATCATTAGGGCCAATAGCAAGCTCCTGGGCCAACGCTTGAGCCAGTTCTAAGGGGCTTGCATCCTTTGAGGTGGCGGGTTGTGGTGTAGAAGGCGAAACGGCAGACATAGCAGGTTCAGATAGCAAGGTTCAAAGGGGACAATAGCCCTTACAGTAGGACACAGCAGATGACGACTCCCTCTGCTGATGTATCTACTGTATAAGGTTCTCAATGAAATCGCCCCGTCAACTTGACGAAGATGCGCTCAAAGCATTTGAGTCAGACCTCAAAGCCACTGCCCAAAATTTTTTAGCCCTGCGCGATCGCTACTTCGAAATTCGCCGGGCGAACAAACAGCGGCAGCAACTTCAGGCACAGGTCAATACAGCAGCTCTGCCCGAAAAAGAACTCAAGCAATTACAAACCCAAATCCAAGATTTAGAAATCAAGCTGGAAAGTCAGCTACTCTCCTGGGAAACCGTCAAAGAACCCTTCTGGCAAGCGGTGCGTTTTGGAGGATTAGGGTTGGTTGTCGGATGGTTATTGCGGGGCTGGATTAATTAAGGGGCGCTAGTACTGCGTCAAGATTAAAATTTCGGTTAGGCGAGGTGAGTGGGTGAGTGGTGAGTGGGGGATGAAGTCTTCACCACTCATCAGCGCAGCGTACTCACTAGCGCAGCGCACTCACCCCAACTAATCCCACTAAAAATAAAGCCTCTCCCCACTCCACAACGGCTCCGTAGGTATCCCCGGTGTGACCGCCGAGCTTGTGGGCAAACCAGGCAGCGGTTGCGATCGCACTCACACTCCCCAGCCCCATGGCGGCAATGGCCAACGTCATGGGCACCCAACCCAGCCCCCCTGCCCCTAAACTCACAGCGACCAGCGGCAACCAGCCTGACAAGGTGTGCCATCTAGAGGGCAAAGCCTGCTTGTGAAAGGCTCCCTTGCCGGTTTTCTTGGCGTAGGGATAGCGGGCGATGGCCCACTGTTGGCCCCAGCGACCCCAGCCAGCCGCCCCGATTAGGGCAAACCAGCGGTGATCGGGTAGGGCAATGAGCGCCGTTAGCTTGAGGAGCACAATTGCAATCGCAGCCATCACCCCAAAAGCCCCCGTGCGGCTATCGGCCATGACTTCCAGGCGGCGTTCGGGATCGGTGACAGCTAACCCGTCGGCAGTGTCCATTGCCCCATCCATATGCAGCCCACCCGTCAAGGCCAGCCCCGCCAGCACCACGACAACGCTCCGAACGGTTAGCGGTAACACGAAGCCCAGCAGAAAATCAGTCCCAGCCAGCAACCCGCCGATCAGCAGGCCCACCCATACGACGGCCTTCGCAGCCCGCTCAAAAGCAGTAGGCCAACCCCCAGGAAGCGGCAACACCGTATAAAACAAAATTCCGGCATTGAGAGCTGCCCAGTATTTCTTCAGCACCGATGTACAGGCGTTGCATGCAACGCGTCTTCAAACCTTGACCTCATGATCAAACCGTTCACGCTTCTCAAACTCAAACGGCCCTGCAACCGACCCCCAGACCAGCTCATCGGTCTCGGGATCTCGGCCCCGGTCATAGCTGACCAGGCGCTCATTCGTAATTTCGAACTTATTATCCAGGTAGGTGGTTTTGCCCTTGCGTTCGACAATGCAGGCCTTACCCGGCACCACTTCGCCCACAAATTGGTGCCCCATCCAGCGGACGGTCATGTCGCAGCCTGGCATTTTTTGCAGATCTTCTGGGGTGAGAGTGGTGAGCTTGTTGCGATCGCGGGCCGACCCATAAAACTTGTCCTGCTCTGCCAGCGCATAATTTTCTAGCAAAATATGATCAGCCTGGGGCATAAAATGCAACACCCGCACTCGATAGGGCTGCCCCAACATATAGTCATAGGCCTGCTCTAGATAGAGGCTCACCCCCGCTAAAAAGTCGCTGGGCAAAGGCCGCATACACACTCGGATATGGGCAAAAAAGGGCGGATTTTCAATCGCTTGGGCTTGGTTGCTAAAGTCAGCCGCCATCCAGCGCACCAACGTTGCCACATCTGCAGAATGAGTCATAGGGGCAGATACTAAATCGCTATCTAATTCCTTACAATATCAACGTTCTTCTGTAAAACCGCACCATGCAAAACCTCAGCGCGTTTCATACTTTTTTTGACCACTGTGTCGGGCGTTGGAGCACGGAACGCACCTATCACTATTTGACTGATCAGGAGGTGGAGCGCTCCCATACTGATTTTGAGGTGACGCCTTTGAGATCCGATCGCAAGCAAAAGGTGTTGACTGATAACCAGTATGCGTCAGTCCCCAATCTAGAAGATCTGCCCGGCTTTAGCATGGCCTTTGATACCGTGTCAGAAAAGGGCGAGAAGGTGTCTCAATCGCTGAATCTGCTATTTGTGCCTCAGCCAGAAGACGGCCCGATTTTAGCAGGCGATTATTTGCGTGATCGCGCCTACGAAGAAGCCCGACCCATC
>JBCBQD010000222.1:0-10030 GCA_039820425.1 Cyanobacteria bacterium J06635_1 | reverse complement strand
CTTAACCGGATTGACCGGCACCCCCGCGACACCGTTAGCAGGAATCCCAACCCCGTCTGGCACAGCCCCCCAAAGCGAGGCCGAATCTGTCCCCGAACCCGGTGCGATCTCAGGCATCCTTCTCCTCACCGCCAGTCTCTACAAACGACGCCGTTGAGGGTAGTGGGTAGTGGGTAGTGGGTAGTGGGTAGTTTCTCTCCACCCTCTACTCTCCACCCTCCACCCCTCTTACAGCTGCCGCTCCAACCGCAACATCCGCCGATACGACACCCATCCACTGCCCACCATCAGGGCCGCAAACCCACATAAAAACCAAACATGGTTGCCAAATTCCTCAAAGCCCTCACCCGCTAACCCCCGGGTGAGGGCTTCGGTCATGTGGTAGATCGGGTTAAACTGCGCCAGCTCGATCAGCGAATCTGGGAAAATCGACGTGGGCATAAATGCCCCGCCTAAAATCAGCAGCGGTACGCCAAAGGCCGCCACCAGCGCGTTGACATCTTCGGTACGGCGGGCAAATTGAGTGCCCAAGATAAAGCCTACCCCTACATAGGCCAGGATGCTCAGCCAGATGATCGCGATGCCCAGCAGCCACGAGCCCGTGAATTGGGCACCCCAGAAGAGTGCGATCGCAAACACCACCAGCGACTGCCCCACCCCAATCGCCGTATGGGCCAGCACAATCCCCAAAAAATAAGACACCCCGCTCAGGGGCGATAAAAATAATCGCTTCAGGGTTTGCTGCTCACGCTCGGCCACCACCGTTGCCACGCTGCCCCCCAGGCAGCTAAAAAACAGCGCTGCGCCGACCAGGGTGGGCGGGGCCACCACCTCAAACGCATCGGGTAAATCCAATTGGGCCCGCTCAGCCGTAATTAATCCATTGAGGAATAACAGCAATATCGGGAACATCGCCCAAAAAATCAAACTGCGCCGCCGTCGCAGCAGTTCTATCAAAATTCGCTGAGCCACGGCCAGGCTCTCGCGCCAATATTTCATCCAGGAGGGTCCACGCAAGAGAGAGATAAGCAGAATTTATTTATTCTCTAAGAAAAATTCTAATGCTAGCCTATACAAACATTCATCACTGATTAAGCTTTATACCTTACCTAGACGTTCTTTGACCATTTGCCCCTAGTTTATGACTCCACCGTTTGAGACCCTTCAAGACCTCAACCTGTCCCGACGCACCCTCCTTAAGCTAGGTGGCTTGGGCACCGTAGGTGGGGCAATCGGCTATTCTCGCTTTGCTAAACCTGAGCCGACCCAGCATCAGGTCGATACGCTCGATTTGCCCCAGCGTGTGAGTCGCCCCACCAAAGCAGTGGTGATTGGGGGTGGGCTGGCGGGTCTGGCCTCGGCCTATGAGCTGAGCAAACGCGGGGTCGCGGTTACCTTGATCGAGCGCTCCCCCCAGCTGGGGGGCAAAATCGCCAGCTGGCCGATCTCCATCAACGGCCATGAGCTCAATATGGAGCATGGCTTCCACGGCTTTTTCCCGCAGTATTACAATCTGTTTGGCCTGATGGACGAGCTCAAGGCTCGGGAAAATTTTCAGTCGCTCAATTTTTATGCGGTGGTCTACAAAGATGGCTACCAGCCCGAGGCCTTTCGCCCCACCCATTCCGCCTTTCCGTGGAATGTGATTGATCTGGCACTCTCCTCAAAAAATAGCCTCAAATGGGGCATCAACCTGGTTAACCTCAAACATCTAGAAGTCTTTCGCGAAATCACCAGTTTCCGATTTCCCCAAACCTACGACCGCCTCGATCAGCTCTCCGTCGAAGAATGGGGCGGTGGGCAGTTTCCCAAAGGGCTATACGACCTGTATTTTCTACCCTTTGCCAAGTCGAGCCTCAACTCCCCCGATGTGCTCAGCGCCGGAGAGCTGATGCAGTTTTTCCACTTTTATTTCTTTGGCAATCCCGAAGGGTTGGCCTTTAATGGCACCTGCGAAGACATGGGCCGCTGCGTCGTTGACCCGCTCAGCAACGCCATCGAAGCTAACGGCGGGCGCATTCTTAAAGGGGTCACCGTTAGCCAGATTCATTGGGATGACGGCAAAATCAAGAGTGTAGATTATCAAACCGGCAGCGTTGCCGCCAATCCAGTCCCTTTCTGGGTAGAACGCAACCCGTTGCTCAGCACCGACGAAATCACCTATTACGGTGCGGGGGATCGGCTATTTGTGATAGTCAAAGACCGATCCTCAGGCACCCTCGCGACCAGTCGTGACCAGGCCCTTTCCCTCACCTGCACCCACCAGGGCTGTAGCGTCCATAAAGAAGTCACCGCCAACGGCAGCGGGTTCATCTGCCCCTGTCACGGTGCCGCCTATGATGCCGAGGGGCACGTCACCAGCGGCCCCGCCCAGGCCAATCTGGCCCCCTTCCAAGTGGTCAAGCGCGACGGCGACCGAGCCCAGCTGATAGCCGCTAAACCGAGCACAGCCAGTCCGGCCACCACCCTCGAAGCCGACTATTACATCCTGGCCGCTGACATCCCCGGCGTCCAAACCCTGCTGTCACTCTCCAGCGGCGACCCTCACCCAACGGTGATGACTCAGGTAAATCAGCTCCAGGTCGCCGACCCCTTTGCCGTGGCAAGGTTCTGGTTTGACCGCGACTTTGACTGGGAGCAAAGCCTGTTTACCTCTCTGTCGGGCTATCGCCTCACCGATAGCATTACCCTCTATCACCGCATCCAGGGCGACTATAAACAGTGGGCCGCAGAGACCGGCGGCAGCGTCGTCGAGCTACACGCCTATTGCTACAAAGAAAAAGACTTTCCCGACCAGCCCACCCTTCTTGGCACCTTCGAGTCAGAGCTATATGAGATTGTCCCAGCGCTAAAAGGGGCGACGATGCTGCATCGAGAGCTGGTCAACCAGAAAAACTTTGCCGGGTTCCCACCAGGCAGCTACGCCAATCGCCCCGAGACCACCACCCCAGCCACTAACCTGATGTTTGCGGGCGACTGGGTCAAAATGCCCTTCCCCTGTGGCCTGATGGAGCGGGCAGTGAGCAGTGGCTTACTCGCCGCCAACGCGATTTTGCAAAAAGAAGGCTTGGCTCGGCGTCCCGTCATGTCGGTCAATCCCGAAGGCATGATCAAGATCTAGGAAGCGCAAACGATGGATAGGTCAAACGAAACGTCAACCCTAACGCAGGCCAAAGCTGCATTTTCTCGAGCCAATAGCCCCCCCACCGCTGGAGAATCTGCCCAATATCAGCCGTCCGCCCCGTCGATCCAGGCAGTGCGCCAAGCCCCGATCAATCCAAATCACTGGTACGCAGTCGCCCTTAGCACAGAGTTAACTGAGCAACCACTGGGGGTCACCCTCTGGGGGCAGCCGATTGTGCTATACCGCCCTCAGCAAAAAAATCAGCAATCCAGCTACAATCAGAACTTTTCTCCCCCTGCCTCCCCATCTCCCCCATCTCCCTCTGCTCCAAAAATCCAAGCCCTCGAAGATCGCTGCCCCCATCGCCAGGTCCGCCTCAGCCACGGCCAGGTGCAGGGTGATCACATCGAGTGCATCTACCACGGCTGGCAGTTCGACGGCACCGGCAGCTGCACAAACGTCCCCTACCTCACCCCGCAGCAGCGACTGCCCAGCTGCCGCCTACGCACCTATCCGGTCCGTGAGCAAAACGGCTTTATCTGGATCTTCCCCGGTGATGTCGCCCGGTTAGAGACCGAGCCGATCGAGCCCCTACCCATCCCTGAATGGAAACACCTCAACTACATCGCCTCAGTCGCCACCATCGACGTCAACGCCCATTTCTCCTTTTTGATTGAAAACCTGATGGATATGTACCACGGGCGGCTGCACGACGACCTGCAAGCCTGGGCCAATCCCGTCTTACAAACCATCGACCAAAGCCCCACCCACATTGACGCCCACTACGCCGCTGAGACCTACTACAAAATCGACAAAATCTGGTCCGTCTCCCAGCTTTTTTTCCCGGCCCTGCGTCAGCTGCGCCCCACCCATCTGGATGTTAGCTATCTTTACCCCCACTGGCGCTCGGTCCTGGGCCAAGATTTCAAAATCTACTGCCTGTTTTGCCCGGTCAGCCCCACCCAGACCAAAGCCTATCTGCTACACTTCACGTCGCTCAATGCGTTTCACCGACTCCATAAGTTGCCGGTCTGGTTTCGGCGCTTTATTAAAAACAGCCTGTTTAACTCAGCCCAGGGACTCCTCGACGGCCTTGTCCGCCAGGATGTACTAATGATGGAGGATGAACAAAAGGCCTTTGAGACAGCCCCCGAGCAGAAGGGGCCAGAATTTAACCCCGTCATTAGCAAAGTACAACAGTTGATCACAGCTCAAGCCAAATAAGAAACCCCAACCAAGACTGGTCGGGGTTTCGGTTTTATATAAGAAGTTCAACTGGGTGGGGTGGGTTTGACATATTTAGTTCAACTGATTTAATACTACGGACATTCACCGACAATGCCAGCGGCTCAGATCACAAATTCCAGGTGCGATCCAACACACGCATTGCTCAATCCACTGTGGTGCAATTGTTTCAAACGATTAAAACTATTTCAAAACATTAATGATACCTATTGCCTAAAGCGATTGATACGAATATTCCTGATTCAGGAACCTCGCAGAACAGCCGGGGCCATCCGGCGCTGAGTCACCTCTAAACTGATGGCTAACTAGCCTGGCATCTCCTCAATATCTTGCCCAAAGGTGATCACATAGCCATTGCAGTCTCGAATAGCAAATTCCCGCATCCCGTAGCTCATGTTGTCGAGGGGCCACGCAATGTCGACCTTATCCTTCAGCTCATCCCACAGCGCATCGACATCTGGCGGATAGCAATAAAGCTGCCCCGTTAAAGTCGGTGGCCTCGTTGCAGACCTAGCCTGGGTCACAAACATCAGGGTTACCTGTCCAGCTTTTAAAGCCGCCCACTGAGCAGGCCCCTGATCAGGCCAGGTACCCTGTAGCTCAAATCCAAGAATATTTTCGTAATAATCTATCGTTTCCTGAAGATCACTGACCTCCAGCATGGGAGAGATAGCCCCTAATTTCATAGAAAAACCCTTTTTAGTGCATATGTACTAAATTATAGTTTTTCATTATTGCTATAAAAGTCATTAGCCAGAAACATTACTTTCTGACGCGAGTCATTCATAGAGAATGGCTTATTAAGAACCTCGTTTATTTTCTGAGCCAGACACTCAGATCACGGCGATGGCGAGGTTAGGTGCAATACATTGGTGTGGGTGCGAGTTCCTAAAACGCTTGCTATCAGGTCTTTTTTACACATTTCAATCGATGGAAGCACTCCCCATAAAAGCTTTTTGCATGGCAGCTGGCCTGAGCGCATTAATAGGGTTTCCGATGGCTGAGATCGCCAATGCGCAGACACTGCCTGAGGTAAACCCCGGTTCGGTGCCATCCAACGTTAGTGCCTTCAGAAGCCAGCCCATCGAGTCAAGCTACCTTTTGGGGCCGGGCGATCGGCTATCTCTCAGCTTTTTCAACGTACCGGAGTACGACGGCGAGGAGCAGGTTTTGGTCGACGGCTCTGTAAATCTGCCCCTGATTGGCAAGCTCCCCGTTGCCGGGCTAACCCTGGAAGATGCCACCCAGACCATTCAAAATGCCTACGCCAACTATTTAAGAACCCCGCTGATCACCGTTGACCTGATCACCCCACGCCCCATTCGGATTGGTATCTCAGGTGAGGTTAATCGCCCCGGCTCTTATGAAATTCCACTGACCGATGGAGAAAGTGATGCCGTCCTAGAGTGGCCCACCGTGGTCGAGGCCATTAAGCTATCTGGCGGCATTACTGACCAGGCCAACGTCCGGCAGGTTGAAATCCTCCGTCCCCAGCCCTCTGGCGGTGAGCAAGCTATTCAGATCGACTTTTGGGAAATCCTCAACACGGGCAATATTCAAAATGATATTACCCTGCGCCATGGCGATGCTATCCATATACCCACCGCGACAGCCCTAACCCCCCAGGAGCTGACCCAGTTATCAGCAGCTAACTTTTCCCCCGACAGCATTCGCGTCACGGTAGTAGGCGAAGTCACCGCCCCAGGCCTAGTGGAGGTACCGCCCAATGCCCCCCTCAACCAAGCCCTATTGGCAGCCGGGGGCTTTGACCCGCAACGGGCCGACACCGATGAAGTTGAGCTGGTACGGCTCAACCCAGACGGCACAGTCTCGCAGCGGGTGGTCGAAATTGCCTTTGACCAGGGTATTAATGAAACAACCAACCCGTCTCTTCGCGAAAACGATGTGGTGGTCGTCGGTCGGTCAGGCAGCGCGGCTTTTTCGGATACGGTTGGTGGCGTCTTTGGCCCAGTAGGGGCAATTTTGTCGCCTTTCAGGTTACTCGTTGACCTGCTAGATGGTAACTAAGAGGTTAAGTTAAAACCCCTATGCAAGCAGCAGAGTCAGAATTTGGGCTTGGGCAGTACTGGCAAATCCTCAGGCGGCGTTGGCTACCTTCTTCGTTGGTGTTTGCCAACACGGTGGCGTTACTGAGCATTTTAGGGCTGACCCAGACTCCACTGTTCGAAGCTGAGGGTAAACTCAGATTTAAAAGCCGAGATACGACCTCAGCTTTAACCGGGCTGGGTGACGAGATCGGCCAGCTAGAATCTCTAGACAGCAAAGAAAACCCAATTGCCACTGAGATTGGCGTCATTCGCACCGTCCCGATTATTCAAAAAACGATCGATCAGCTAGCCCTAAAAGACGAAGCTGGCAATCCGGTCAAACCTAAGCAGTTTTTGGGCCACCTCGATGTCAGCAATGAGCGAGGCACCGATATCCTCAAGGTGATCTATCAATCACCGGATGCTGAGAGGGCAGAGCAAGTGGTCGATACGCTGATGTCGGTCTATCTGGCCGAGCATCTTCTAGCTAATCGAGCTGAGGCAGCAGCAGCACGCGAGTTTATTGAGAAACAACTCCCCGATGCTGAAAATCGCGCTCGCCAGGCAGAGGCTGCCCTACGCGACTTTAAAGAGCGCAATCAGGTGATTGCCCTGGAGGCAGAAGCCCTCTCAACCGTCTCAAGTTTAGAAGATTTGCAGGGTCAAATCACCGGCATCTCGTCCCAGCTAGCCGATACCGAAGCCCAATTTACCACCCTGCAAGCTCGACTGGGGAGAAATCCGCAGGCAGCCCTGATTGCCACAGCAGTGAGTCAGTCCAGTGGCGTCCAGCGAGTGCTGACCGATTATCAAGACGTCGAAGCTAGCCTGGCAGCTGAACGGGTTCGGTTTCACAACCAGCACCCCACCATTGTCGATCTCGAAACCAAACGCGCTAATCTAGATAATCTCTTAAATGAACGGATTGGCAACGTGTTAGGCCCCCAGACCCTACCCACCGAAGCTAACAACCTGCAAATCGGAGAGGTCGAGGCAGCGCTAATCGGAGACTACATTCGCTTAGAGGCCCGGCTCACGGGTTTACAAGACCAGGCTATTGCCCTCGATGAGGCAGAGCAAGCCTACCTGAAGCGGGCCAGCAATTTACCCCGATTAGAGCAAGAGCAGCGAGAGCTAGAGCGCCAGCTAGAGGCGGCCCAATCGACCTACGCTTTACTGCTGCAACGACTCCAGGAAGTACGGGTCGCCGAGAACCAAAATGTGGGTAATGTCCGGGTGATTCAACCCGCCGACGTGTTGACTGGTCCTATCGCCCCTCGTAAAAAGCTCTATCTTGTGGCAGGAGCGCTTTTAGGAAGTGTCTTGGGCGTTGGCACTGCTCTGATTTTAGAAGCGCGAGATCAATCCATCAAAACCGTGGATGAGGCTAAAACCAGATTGGGTCAGCCGGTGTTAGGGGTGATTCCGACTTTCGGTAAAGGCGGGCGCGTCAATCGATTGAGAGATGCGGACGAGCGGACTATTCCGACGCTGGTGGTGCAGGGGCAACACCCCTCTCTCTCCAGCGAGGCCTATCATATGCTGCGCAACAATCTCAAATTCCTAGATTCTGACCATCCGCCCAATGTGATTGTAGTGACCAGCTCCGTCCCACGGGAAGGAAAATCCACGGTTGCCAGTAATCTAGCCGCCTCTATTGCCCAAACCGGCAAACCGGTGCTGCTAATTGATGCTGATTTGCATCATCCCATTCAACACTGGGTCTGGGATATTCCCAATCAGGAAGGTCTGAGTAATGTCCTGGTTGGTCAAGTCTCTCCTGAAGAAGCCATGACCGAAGTCATCCCAAACCTTAAGGTGCTATTGGCTGGGGTTGTACCGCCTAACCCCGCGGCACTGCTTGATTCTCAACGAATGATCACCCTCTTGCAAGCGTTCAAGACCCAATTTGACTATGTGATTTTGGATACGCCAGCCCTTAGCGGTGGAGCCAGCGCTTCGATTATTGGCAAGATGGCAGATGGCATGCTCCTGGTGGTGCGACCTAAGGTAGCCGACAACGCCAGCCTTGACTATGCCAAAACCCTCATCGATCAGTCTCAACAAAAGGTGCTCGGTCTGGTGGTCAACAGCACCCTACCTAATTACGAACCCTACGGCCAGTATCTGTCTGATGAGTTCTATTTCAACACAAGCCGTGACCCTGATCAGATTGGGGATGGTTCTCTAGAGATTGAAATCACATCTCAGAATAGGTAGTATCGTCCCAGGCATCCTAGTTACAAGACACCCTAGCTAATAGCTGATCGTCACTACCTTCCAATGCCAAATTCTATTTAAGGCATTAGAAAAAGTCTATAAGGTTGCTGATGCTTTAGAAAAGTTTATATAAAAAAATAGCAAGTTGAGGATTAGAAATCATGCCTGGCTCAAGTGACTCTGAAAGACTTGCTCTTCAAATTGGTTCAGTAGTCGGTAATCTAGTAGAAGTATTGTCTGAGGGCAACACTTCTGAAACCAGCATTACCAAGATTTTAATCATTCCAACTGATTCAATTAATCTGGGCAACAATGCTGAGGAGGGTTTACTGTGTGATCAAGCTACAGAAATAAAAAAATGTGCAGATCTTCCAGGCAAGGGACGTACTTGTTGGTGTGAAAAGAAGTCACTACCAACCCAATAATTGAAAGTATTGATTAGAGTCTTTTCTCTGAAGGAATTTGTGAGTAAGTCTAATCCTGCTGGTTCTCACGATAACTCTGAGCCTAAAGCATCTCCTCAAACTCCTAAAAAAAAGCGAAAGCTCTGGGACAGCATTGTTCACTGTGCCATAGTTGAGAATTATGAGACTACATTCTCTTTTATTGGGAAGCTTGTTTGGCCATTCTTCTCGCTGATTATCCTTCTTCTTTTCTATTCAGATATAACAAAACTATTAAAGGAGTTTTCCACTAACCTTTCCAGAACTAGCCGGATTACTATCGCGGGAATTGAGCTAGAGATTTATGAAGCAGCCATTCCAAAGAAAGATGAGAAAGCCTATGCAATTATAGGTCTTCTGACCCGTGAAGAATTACTCTTAATTCTTGAACTCAGCGACGCTACGTTTTACCTGAATTCTCGTGCTGATAATTTTATCAATGAAGTCGAAACCACGGCAAAAAGCCTGCAAGAATACGGTTTGATCACGATGAAATACGATGCCATAACGCCAGCGGGGGTGGATGCTGATGTCGAGATCAAATTAACCGGGTTAGGCATCCGAGTTTACGAGGAGCTACAAAATTTACTGATTGGGATTATTCTCGAACTGCCTGAGGCAACAGACTGATATCAATTTAATTAGTCAACCTGTGGTGTCAGGGCGAGGCAGGCCTAGATAGCTCTCTGATATCCCTAACAGCAACAGCACACCAACCAAACTCAGCCAGGCCGCGATCGCACCCAGCTGCATCACACCAATGGCAATCCCCGCACTCAAGCCCACATAGCTCCCGGCAACTTGACCATGGGACCACCCGGCCTGATGCAGCCGCTGGTAAAGGTGAAACCGATGGGCTTGAAAAATATTCTCACCCCGCAGCAAACGACGCAGCAGCGTATAAACGGCATCACCCACCAGTCTGGTGATTTTGCTACCCCTGGTGGGTG
>JBCBQD010000221.1:0-10075 GCA_039820425.1 Cyanobacteria bacterium J06635_1 | reverse complement strand
TGGGCTGGTGCCGCTACTATGGGGCTGAAGGCGACGTGATTAGCGTAGATCGGTTTGGAGCCTCTGCCCCCGGTGGTACGGTGATGAAAAACTATGGCTTCACGGTTGATAACGTCGTGGGCAAGGCGAAGGCACTGTTGGGGTAAGCCTTGAGGGTAGAGGGTTGTGAGAATTGGGTGATGTGTTAGGGAAAACAATACAGACTGACCCACTACCCTCTACTCACTACCCTCTAACCCCCCGCTTGACTTTCAAAAGTAGATCGGGAATGCCGTTGGGGCATTCCCGTTTTTTGTCTGGATGGGACTGTTTACACTTGGATGGGGATATTAAGCAAAGTTGATGCTGACTTAAACTTATTGGGCTGGCGATGAACGCTATGGCAAAATCTCAGCGCGTGCTTTGGCGGCAAGTGTGTGGCCTGGCAGCAGTACAGGGTGCGATCGCACTGACCTGGGTGATTTACAACCTTTATCTGGTGGAGCTGTTGACTCAGCAAGGTTTTCCTAAACCCCTGGCCGCCACTCTCCTGATTATTGAAAACATCCTGGGTGCGCTGATGGAGCCGCTCATGGGCAGCCTCTCTGACCAGACCCAGCATTGGATGGGCAGTCGGTTTCCGCAGGTGGCGTTGGGGATGATCCTCGCGGCGATAGCGTTCATGGCGATTCCGATTGTGGCGATCGGCGGTGGGGCGGCCCTACGGCAGGTGTTACCCGTTGTCCTGGTGGCCTGGGCGCTGGCGATGACCGTCTTTCGTTCACCGGCGCTGTCCCTGCTGGGGCGCTATGCCTTTGAGAGCGATCTGCCCCAGGCAGCGGCGGTGCTGACCTTAGTGGGGGGGGCGGCTGGGGCGATGGCTCCCCTGGCGAACCAATTTATCCTCAGTTTAGGGGCGGGGACTGTCTTTGCCATTGGGTCAGGGGTGCTGTTAGTGGCCGCCGGGGTTTTGCAAAAAATGAACCCCAACCGCAGCCTGCACAGTAAGATTACTTCCCAGCCTGCGATCGAGGCCAAACCGCTGTCTTGGATCAATTTAAGCCTGGTTTTTGGTGTGGGCATGACCACCGCCCTGGGTTTTCGACTGGTCTTGCAGATGGTGCCGTCTCTGCTCAAAACTCAGATCCAGCCGTCTATGGTCACCCTGATCACGGGGCTGATTTTTATCACGCTGGTGGTGGCAGCCTTACCCTGCGGGGCCCTGGCCGTGCGCCTCGGCAATCGCCAGGGCATGGGGTTAGGGTTGGCTATCCTCGTGATGACCTGTGGGCTAATGCTCGTTGTGCAAAATTCGGTACAAGCAATCCTACTGGCGATCGCCCTCGGCATTGGTCTCACCCTGTTATCTAACGGGACGCTGCCCTATGCTCTATCAATGGTGCCCCCGTCAAAAGGGGGCCTCGGCACTGGCACCTACTTTAGCGGCGGTGCAGTGGCCTTGAGCCTGTTGGGGACTGCCACCCAGCGAGGCTTGCTGTCTCCCACGGGCGGTCTGCTGATTAGCATGGCCAGTTTTGCGATCGCAGCCCTACTTTTGTCTGCTAAACCGCTGAGCCATGGATAACCCGTCCCCGGACTTTGAGACCCAATACCAGACGGCGCTGAGGGCTTATTTAAGGGCTTATTTACAGGGGGCAACCCAACTATCTCAGGGCGTTTTACAAAGGTTGAGCAAGATCGCCCAACAGCAGCAGCTGCGAGCGTCTGACTGGGTCAGGGTGCATCATCAAACGCAACAACAGCTGTCGTGGTCTGGTTCGACCGATGATGGCGAAATCACCCATCAGGCTAGCCTGTTTTTACAACGATGCCTTGAGTTTTGGGAGCAGCCGTCTGGGATGGCAAAGGGTGAAATCATAGGCCATGACCTGTTTGTGGACATTGCCACTGGTCAACAGGCAGAGCTAGCACAAGAACGACAAGCCCAACAGTTTCAAAATTTAGTGGACAACATTCCTGGCATCATTTATAGATGTGTGGCCGCACCAGGGTTTCCCATTGAGTTTATCAGCGGTGAAATTACCACGATGACGGGCTATCCCAGCGAAAATTTTGCACAGACGGGGTTTCGATTGCTGGATGAGATTACCTACCCCGACGATCAGCTGATGGTTCAGGCCACCATTGACCAGGCAGTGCAGGACGACGAACCCTATCAGGTTGAATATCGCATCGTCACTGCCAGCGGTGAGCCACGCTGGGTGCTTGAGCGAGGGCGCAGTACCTGGGACTCGACAACCAAACAGTATTATATAGACGGGTTAATTATCGATATCAACGATCTCAAACTGGCTGAGGCCCAGGTCAAGGCCTCCCTGGCTGAAAAGGACGTCCTACTGCGGGAGGTCCACCACCGGGTCAAAAATAATCTCAACGTGGTGCATAGTCTCTTAGAAATGCAAAGTCGCCAGGCCCACAGCCCTGAGCTACAAACCCTATTGGCAGATAGCCAGCAGCGATTACAAGTGATGGCCCGGATCCATGAGCAGCTCTATCGGTCTGATCAGCTCGCCCAGATTAATTTTGCCGACTACATCGTGGGGTTAGTTAGAAGCGTTGAGTCTATGGTGCGATCTGCAGGGAGTCAGGTGCAGCTAAAGCTCAAACTGGAGCCGGTTTGGTTTACCTTAGAAACCGCCATTCCGATTGGTTTGATTCTCAATGAGCTGCTGACCAACGCTCTAAAATATGCCTTTCCAGGAGATCAGGGTGGTGTGGTAGATATCATCTTGGAACGTCAGGGGCAAAATTTGCATCTGGCCGTTTGTGATAATGGGGTGGGGCTGCCTGACACGTTTCAAATAGAGCGACAGTCATCGTTGGGGCTAAGACTGGTGAGCATCCTGGCAGATCAAATTGATGCCGAGCTTCAGATAGCCTCAACCCGTGGGACCCAATTTTGCTTGATATTTGAGGCTTAAGAATATTTGAGGCTTAAGCTAACAATCGCTTAAGGTCTAATCAGCATCTATGGGTTTGATTTTCGTTGATGTGTCAGTAGGTGGGCAAAATTATTTTCAGGATGGCTTTCTTACCGGGATCCCCCCCAGCCCCCCTTGATAGAGGGGGCGCAGCCGGGGGGATCTCCCGAAGAGGTGACATAGTGAGTAATGATGACTGCTTGGCTACTGATTTGAGTCTGAATATATTGCTTCTGAGGACTTAATGCTTCTGAAGACTTTGAGGATTGAGCTGCAGAGAGGTCAGCATTCCATGGTAGAGACCCGCAAAATTTTAATTGTTGAAGACGAACTCATTAGTGCCCATAATCTAGCGGATAACCTGCACCAGCTGGGCTATCAGGTCACTCATATTGCGAAGACTGCAGATGAAGCGATGAGTGCGGTACGCCAAGAGCGACCTGACCTTGTCCTGATGGATATTCATCTCAAGGGTGAGGCCACAGGGATTGATGCCGCTCGATCAATACAGCAGCACCAGATTCCAGTGATCTATCTGACCGCTTTTTCCGATGACACCACCCTGGCTAAGGCCTCTCAAACCTTACCCTATGGCTACCTCAGCAAACCCGCCAAGCTCGAAGATATCAAGTCAGCCCTGGAGATTGCCTGGGTTCGCAGCGAAGAAGAGGTGCGGATGCGGGATATTAATGCTGAAGAGAAGCGGCTTAACCAGCTGAAATCTAATTTTTACATGATGCTGTCCCACGATCTGCGCACGCCTTTGAGTGTGTTGCTGACTTCCCTGGAGATTGTGCGGGAGTATGGCGAAAAATTGACCGAAGCCAGAAAGCAAAAGCACTTTGGTCAAATGCGAGGTGCGATTCGACAGATGACTCATCAGCTTGAAACGGTGATGGCGGCTGAGCAACTGGCCTCCGGACAGTTACCTTTTAAACCTCAGCCGCTCGATGTGGTGAAGTTCATAAAAGAGCGAGTCGAGTCCTTTCAAATCATGGTGAGCGAAGCTCAAACCCTTGTCTTTGTTAGCGACCAAACAACCCATCAGCAGAGGGTTGATCCGAATTTGTTAGAGCATATTCTCAACAATTTGATTTCCAATGCGATTAAGTATTCGCCCGAAGGGCATATTCAAGTTTCCCTGAGCTGTCTATGCGATGGCTCCGCCTCTCCTGTGGAGCCTCGCAGCGTTCTCACCGTCCAAGATCAGGGCATCGGCATGCCCCAGGCCTTTCTAGACAGGCTTTTTCAGCTCTTTGCCCGGGCTGATAATGTCGGCAATATCAAAGGCACTGGCATCGGCATGCATGTTGTCAAAAATGCCGTCGATAGCCACCAGGGCACTATCCGTGTCAAGAGTGAGCAGGGGGTGGGGACCTGTTTTACGGTGACGTTGCCAGGTAGTAGTGGCTTGTCCTGAGTGTTTGACTGAGCGCTTACGCCGACGTCCTGTCAGTACACCTTGGCGCGGCTATCAGTGTTGGCTTGCCCTGAGCCTGTCGAAGGGTGGGTAGCTGATTGACTGACAAAAGTTCTGAAACCTACGATTTAGGTTGTTTCGGCTAGCGACTGGAAGTCGCGCCTACCCGTACAAAGTCCGCCTACGCGGACTAGGTCTTGCAGGAATTTCCCTAATCGGTGCAGGCTGATTTTGTAAGGGTAGGGGTGGTTTTCAACCGCCCAGCTAAAAGATTTGTCAGTCAACCAGGGGTGGATAGATAGTGGGAGAATAAACAAATATTCAAGATATCCAAAGCATGACGATTAAGCGCGCCGTATTGTGGGTCATCACCATCCTGGTAGGGGTGGTGATGGGGGCTTCGTTGGTGAATAGCTGGAATGAGCCTCAGGTCACGGGGCAGCTGCAGCTCTACCAGAGCAACCTAATGCTGGAGGCCGCCGAGTGGACGGGGGATAGCCTTTCTAAAACAGAAGTCGAGCAGATTCGGACTGCGTTGTTGGGCAAAGCTCCCCTGGTTTCAGTGATTGAGGAGTACCAGGACCTCCAGGAGCAGGCGCAAACTTCGCTGGCGCGATCGCAAGCGCAGCTCGAGAGCCCAGTCCTCGATCCCGAGACGCCCCAGTACCTTAAATTAGAACGCGTGGTGCGTCAGCAGCGGATGTTGATCGATCGCCTCAGTGTTCGACTGGGCATTTTGCAGGCCCAACAAGGGGAGGTGGAGGCCGCTGTGGCGACCTGGCAACCCCTGATCACAGAGTCAAGCAGTCCTTACTCAACCACGGCCCAGGTCTTAACCGGGCTGTGGGGTGCAGCGCCTGTGGTGGCGAGCGATGCAGAGAGCATCTTAAATGAGCACCTGGATGGTTGGTTTAATAAGCGGGCCCTAGGCCAGCTCTACGCCGTGCAAGACAGTCCCCAAGCCCTGGCTCAGCTGGCCATGCAAGAGCAAGCCGTGGCCCAATCGACCTTTATCAAGCTGGTGACCATTGGCGCTCTGCCCACCCTGGGGAGTGTGGTCGGTGCAGTGTTGCTGGTTGTCTTAGCGATTCAGTGGGGGGTTAAGGGCAAGACTGCTATCCTGGCAACCCACCAGGGCCAGGGCTGGCAGGTACCCTGGGATGCTGAAATCATCTGGCAAGTGCTGGTGGTGGGTTTTTTCTTTGTGGGACAAATCTTGCTGCCCTACTTGCTAGCAGCCTTAGGGCTTAGCTTTGCCACCACATCTAGCCGCCTGCGGGCGATTTACTCAATGGTTTACTACCTGATGATGGCATCGGGGGGGATTGCGGTTTTAATTTGGTCTATCAAGCCCCATTTTCCCCTGCCAGAGGGCTGGTTTCGGTTTCGTCCCTGGGAGAAGTGGCCACTGTGGGGCTGGGGGGGCTACTTGGGGGTGTTGCCGCTGATGATAGGGGTGTCGTTGCTCAACCAAAAGCTCTGGCAGGGGCAGGGGGGCAGCAACCCGCTACTGCAAACTGTGCTTGAGGAAACCGACACGGTGGCGCTGGGGTTATTTTTCCTGACGGCCTCGGTGGCGGCTCCTCTGTTTGAGGAAGTGCTCTTTCGAGGCTTTTTGCTGCCTTCTTTGACCCGCTATATGCCCGTGGGCGGGGCGATTGTCCTGAGCAGCTTGATTTTTGCAGCGGCTCACCTGAGCCTGTCAGAGGTGTTGCCTTTGACGGTGCTGGGCGCAGCCCTGGGATTTGTCTATACGCGATCGCGAAATCTGCTGGCCCCAATTTTGCTGCACAGCACCTGGAATAGCGTGACCATGCTGGGTTTATTTTTACTTTCCCCGTGAACGCCTGTGAGCAAAATCCGGATTTCTAACAGATCCGCTTGATTAAACCTTTATTGAAAAGTTTCCTACGCTTTTTAAACAGGGAACTCTAAAAGTAAGCTGTGATCGTCTAATTTGATGGTTACGACCTTGGAAACGCATAACAATAAGGACTAAATTCACATGACTAATCCGGGTGGAACAGGCGGAGCTGATAAGAAAATTGTGGCTGGCATTTGCGGCATTATTCTAGGTGCATTGGGGGTTCATAAGTTTATCTTGGGTTACACCACCGAGGGCATCATTATGTTGCTGGTGTCTGTCCTCAGCTGCGGTTTTTTGAGCCCAGTCATGGGGATTATCGGTCTCATTGAAGGCATCATGTATCTGGTCAAGCCCGACGATGAGTTTGTCAGTACCTACATCAACAGCAAAAAGGGCTGGTTCTAACCCATCACACCCATGTTTCTTTTGTCCCGTCGGTCACCCCCCAAGCAAAGGCCGTTGTCCAGGTTGGCTCTACGCCTGCGCTGGGGAGGGCTCGGTTTTTTGATTGCCCCGACGATGCTGGTGATTCTTCACTGGCTGGGGTATGAGGTTAAACTCTGGGGGTGTCCGCTTAAGGCATTGATCGGGATTCCCTGCCCCACGTGGGGGATGACCCGAGCTATGCTTGCGATCGCAGATGGTCAGTGGTCAGCAGCGGCAAAGTATCATCTACTAGCGCCCCTGATCCTGATTTTGTGGGGGCTATTGCTAGGGCAAATCAGCTTGGAGTTATGGTGCAACCGGGTAACCGTTTGGAGTCTCTGGTGGCGACATCGCGTTGTCTGGTTGAGCGGGCTGAGTATCACTCTGGGATACCACGGCTCTCGTCTATATGGGCTCTGGCATACCGGAGCATTGGGTATCGATATTCAGCAATCTTTTCTCGGGCAGTTCATGCTCAGGCATCTCATGCTCGGACATATTCTATAAGGCAATCTAAGCAAACATCTCAAGATGCTAAGTCGCAAACTACCTCTAAAGACGGGTTTTCTCTTCGCTGGGTTAGTCTATTTCCAGCTATTTTCCCAGTGGGAGATCAGCCCTTTTCTTAAGAACTTTTTGATTTTGATCCCTGTGCAGGTAGCGGCCTTGGTTTATGTGGCTTACTTTTACTGGCGGGGCAACTACAAGCAACCGTAAAGCTGTTGGACCATAAAATCAGGTTAAAAAACAGCAGGGAGTTGAGCATATCAATTCCCTGCTGTTTTTGTTTGAGGTTTTGGGGACAAAGGACTAATCAGCTTTTGAGGCGGTTTCAGTCAGGGTTTCTTTAGCCTCAGAGGCTGTTTCTTTAGCCTCTGCAACTGCATTTTGAACCGCGGCTTTGGCTTTTTTGAAATTGGCCGTGGCGGCTTTTGGCGTAAGAGCAGGCTTAGCGATCTCCATCTTTTCTAGCCCAAGCTGCTCACGGGCCTGGTTGAGCAAGAAATTTGCCCCATTTTGGCTGGCATCTAATAGCGCCTTGCCCGTAGCGGCCATTTTTTCTGCTGGTTCAACATCTGCTTGTTCGCCTTGGCTGTCAATCCAGGTGCGTAGGTTGCGGCCAGCTCGTAGGGCATGATCTCCAATCCAAGCACCGACAATAAACCCGGAGCAAATCAGTAGCCAGAGCAAGAGGGCTGTTTCTTTAATAATTTGCCAGGTCAAGGCTAAAACCGCTTGATAGGTTTCTGCGGTCTTAGGATCAAATAGAAGCTTACCGACTTTAGAGGCTTGTGCTTTGACTCTTTCCATAGCTTTTAAAATCCATATACAAATTGATGGGCATTCAAAAATCCATCTATCCACCCAAGTTTGAAGTGTTCTTAGGTAAGTGTCACTAAATATGCCAAATATTTTAATCCTTAGCACCAGGACTATGCTGTATTTAGCCGCCGCTCTCAGACCTAAACCACACCCAGTTTGAAACCTTGAGTTCTCCCTGTAGAGCAAACTACAGGACTGGATGTGGACGCGGTTTAAATGGCTTAGTTGAGCGTTTTGAAGCGTTTAGCCGACCTATGGCCGTCTAGCTACCCCATATTTGTGTCAGCACCTTATCAGCGGGCAAATCCTTGAGCTGAGAGGTTGTCGATTTGACGGCGACAAAGCGGGTTTCGGCTTGCGCTTGGGTGGTCGGGGGCAGCATGGTCTCCGGTGTGGCTGTGCTGAGTAGCCCCAGGGTAAAGACCTTCAGTGCGATCGCAAGCTGCAAAATGTCGCTGTCAGGGGTCAGCACCAGGTCGGCTCCGGCGATCAGGGCAGCTGTTTGACCGATATTCTCAGGGGAAATAGTTTTGATCTCAGGGAGCTGCTGGGTGAGCGCAGCTACCGTGGGTTTGCTGGCGGTCGTCTCAATCACAACGACGGGCAACTGCGGCTGCTTAGCCGTAAAGTCTTTGAGAATTGTGACCCAGCTATCGGTCGGATAGCGATCAGGTTTAGCCTCAGGGGCGGATGGCGTGGTTGGCCCCGGATATGCCAGGACGTATCCTTTCTGCAGCCCCATCTGGGCGCGGATGGATTCAGCCCAGGCCAGGTCGCCCTCGGGCACATTGAGACTGAGGGCGGGGCAATCGGAGCCTAAATTGAGCCCTATCAGCAGGTCGTGGTATGCGTTCGCTTGATACTGGCCATTTTGAGCCGGGACCGTGCGGGTATAGAGCCACGGCGTGCTGGTGGTTTTGTAGGTGATCCGGGTTGGGATGCCGCTCAGCCAGAGCAAAATGCCCTCTTCCCAGCGACCACTGGGGGAAATCGCCACCTCAAACTCGCGATCGCGGACAACGCCCAGTAAGTTAGCCCAGTCAGCTGGACTATTTTGGGCCTGAAAGTCGAAAGGAATCACCTCGTCGACCAGCTTTGAGACTCGATAAGCAGACTTTGCACGGGGTTCAGCAACGACGGCGATTTCGGCTTTAGGGAAAGCTCGCTTGATATCTTCTAACGTGGGGAGAAACAGAAGCTGATCGCTGATTCCGCCCGGAACTAGAGCCAGTACTCGCATATGGATTTTTCACGTTTATCCGCTATCCGCTCATTATTTTAGAGGAAGCTGGGGGGTGCGGAGTGTTTCAAAACGGAGAAAAAACGATATTTTTTGCCACCGGATTTTTGATCCTGATTTGCAGAGGGGGCGGTTTTGCTGAAAAGTAAGGTGAGTAGTGAGTAGTGGGTGGTGGGTGGTGGGTGTAAGACAATAGGCAATCTTTGTCAGGGTAGAAATCAACCTAGCTGACTCTCTACCCTCTACCCTCAAGACATATGGTTCATCTATTAATTCCCGCTGCGGGGTCTGGCAAACGCATGGGGGCTGAGCGCAACAAGCTGTTGCTATCGCTGCTTGATCGGCCGATTTTGGCCTGGACGTTGCTCGCCGCTGCGGCCTCTACCCCCGTTGAGTGGATCGGGATTATTTGTCAGCCCATCGACCAGCCGGATTTTGAGGGCATTGTGACCGCTTTACAGCTCTCAACGCCGGTTGAGTTTATCCTCGGTGGGGCGACCCGTCAGTTGTCGGTCTACCAGGGTTTGCAGGCGTTGCCGATTGAAGCAACTGAGGTCCTCATCCACGATGGTGCGCGTTGCCTGGCGACCCCGGATTTGTTTGAGCGATGTGCGATCGTACTGCAAAGCTGCCCTGGCTTGATTGCGGCGATGCCCGTCAAAGACACGATCAAGCAAGTTGATGCAGACGGTGTGATTACCGCCACCCCCGATCGCAGTCATTTATGGGCGGCTCAGACCCCCCAAGGATTTGATGTGGCACTCCTCAAAGACTGCCATGATAAAGGCGCGCAACTTGACTGGACGGTCACCGACGATGCTGCTTTATTTGAAAAGTGCCACCTGACCGTCAAAATTGTCGAGGGAGAAGACACGAAC